>JAYTSN010000224.1:0-29602 GCA_043745625.1 Aestuariivirga sp.
GAATACGTTATCCCAAACCCGCAAGCACCACATCTTTCCCCGTTAAAGCCACCGTCATGAGCGCTAACCCCTTCTGGAGAAGATGGAACGTAGATAGAATGACTATTCCTATAAGTCAAGTATAAAATCATATAAAAAGGAAAAAAATTTCAACATACCCTTCCCCCGACGGGGGAAGGGTAGGGGAAAACGCACTCAAACCCCAACCGCCCCCGTCGAACCTCTTACGATCAAATCAACATTCCATAATTCATGCGGCTTCTCTGCTTCGGGATCGGTGATGATGTTCAGTAATAATTCGGCCACGCGCGAACCTGCGGCGCGGATGGATGAGCGGGTTGTGGTCAGCGAGGGCACCAGGCCATCGGCGTTTAAAAATGGCAAACCATCATCATGTGCGATCACCGAAACATCTTTGCCGATGTGCAATCCAATTTCATTAATCGCTCGCATCGCACCAGACACTAACAACATGCTCGATAGCAACAATGCAGTTGGCCGATTGGCCAGTTGCAAAATGCGCTTGCTTTGACGGTAGCCATTTTCTTCCGTCATCAATCCGCTCGATGTTATCAATGGATCAAGATGAATACCTTTGTCGCTGAGCGCGCGCTCATAGCCCTGCTTTCTGTGAAGCGCAAAGGTCATATCTTCAAGACCATTAATAATGCCGATGCGCCGATGCCCCAGATCAGTGAGAAGCTTAGTGGCTTTGTGAAAGGCGCGGCGATTATCAATATCAAGCCATGCGTAATTATCTTCGGACTCGTCGAGACGACCATGAACAATGAAGGGTAGCTTTAGTTTGTTCAGAAGTGCAATGCGCTGATCGTTAACCCGTGGGCCCAATACGACAACGCCGTCAACAGCACCACCTTGCGCATAACGGCGATAAACCGAAAGTTCATCCTCAGAACCACCTGCATGCAGCATGACTTCAAAGCCATGGGCCGCATAAATTTCTGCAGCCCCCGAAACAAAATCCGAAAACAACGGATCAATCATCAATGTTTTATCATTGGGAAACACGTGGCCGATGGCGTGCGAGCGACCTGTGGCCAAGCGCCTGGCATGGGGGTTGGGTTGATAACCAAGCCGGCGCGCCTCGGCGTCTACCCGTCTTTTTGTTTCAGCACCCACTTCAGGGTAACCGTTCAAAGCGCGGCTGACGGTTGTGGGCGAAAGATTGAGATGCTTGGCCAATTCTTTGAGATTCATGGAAGATGAGTGACACACTTCCAAAGCGCTTACAATAATTGTCGCAAATGCGAAGTTCGATTTGGTGCATTGCAACACCTCAAACATAAAATTTGCCTTGACGGTTTTGATTATTGAAGCCATTAATTATGTCTCAAAGCGCTTTGGGTAAAAATATAAAATCAAACAAATGCGCGTTCTTTAGTTTTAAAAACAAGACTTCAATTGGGAGGAATATCACGTGAAAAAAGTTCTTTTTATCAGCGCGGCTTTCGCTGCACTTGCAGTGGCAACACCAGCTTTGGCCGAACTCAAATACAAGCCAGGCGAAGATGCCAAGTTCACTTGGGCAAATCTTGATGCTTTGAAAAAGGTTGATCTCAAGGGCGAAACGCTGACAATATTTGGACCATGGCGCGGCGATGACGAAAAGCACGTGCAAGTCGTTCTCGATTATTTCCGTGAGGCCACTGGCGCTGATGTGAAATATTCTTCGTCAGAAAATTATGAGCAGCAGGTTGTCATTGATACTTCTGCAGGCAGCCCTGCCAATATTTCAGTTTTACCCCAACCTGGTTTGATTGCTGACCTTGCTGGCAAAGGTCTGTTGGCTCCGCTGACAGCCGACGATGCCAAGTGGATGGTGGAAAATTATGGCGCAGGCCAATCATGGGTTGATCTTGGAACATCCAAGGGCAAAGACGGGGCCAAGAACTTCTACGGTTTTTCTTACAAGACCGACGTGAAGAGCTTGGTTTGGTATAGCCCTGAAAACTTCAAGGACGCAGGCTATGCAATTCCAAAGACGATGGAAGAGTTGATTGCTCTGTCTGACAAGATTGTGAAAGACGGCGGCAAGCCATGGTGCATTGGTTTGGGTTCAGGCGGTGCAACAGGTTGGCCAGCAACCGACTGGGTTGAAGACATTATGCTGCGCACCCAGACGCCTGAAGTTTATGATGGCTGGGTCAACAACACTGTGAAGTTCACTGATCCTGCAGTCATCAACGCATTGGACATCTTTGGCTCATTTGCCAAAAATGACGCTTATGTTGATGGCGGTCACGCTGGTGTTGCCTCAATCGATTTCCGCGACAGCCCGAAGGGTCTCTTCTCAACGCCGCCAAAGTGCTACATGCATCATCAAGCTTCATTCATTCCGTCTTTCTTCCCTGAAGGCAAAAAAGTTGGAACAGATGTGGACTTCTTCTACTTCCCAACTTATGCGGCTAGGGCTGATCTCGGCACACCTGTTCTCGGTGCTGGCACACTCTTTACCATTACCAAGGATTCAAAAGCAGCGCGCGCTTTCATCGACTATTTGAAGTTGCCACTGGCCCACGAAATTTGGATGGCTGATGGTGGTTTCTTGACACCGCTCAAGAGCGCCAACCCTGCCGCCTATGCCAATGACGCCGCCCGCAAAGAGGGCGCTATGATGGCATCGGCAACAACATTCCGTTTTGACGGATCAGACATGATGCCAGGCAAGATTGGTGCTGGCGCATTCTGGACCGGCATGGTGGATTTTGTTGGTGGTAAATCATCGGCTGATACAGCTGCTGAAATCCAAAAGGCTTGGGACGCTCTCAAATAATCCAGGTTTCCTCCCAGCGACGGAAATGCTCCGGACCAGTAACACCGGTTCGGAGCTTTTCATTTTCCAATTTCAAACTTCAGCGGGGTTGGTTCAAATGACCGAACAAATCATCTACGCATTCTTCACTGTGATAATCGGTGTTGGCGGATGTTTCGGTTATTTCTATGGATCAAACTGGCTGTTAGACCGAATTTTTCCGGCCGATGCCAGCAACGATGCGAGCGCCGTGCGCAATTTAAAAATGCAGTCGATGATCCGCCCATGGCTGTTTCTGGGGCCAGCGTTGCTTCTCCTCAGCGTCTATCTGATTTTCCCGGTCATCGAAACCTTTTGGCTTTCGTTCCATGACCGTGCTGGTGATAAATTTGTGGGCTTAGCCAATTATGTTTGGGCCTTTAACGACGACCAATTCCGTCTTTCCATTTTCAATAATATTTTATGGCTCGCCGTGGTGCCTGCTCTGTGCACGCTGATGGGTCTTGTGATTGCGGTGCTGACAGATCGTTTATGGTGGGGCAACCTCGCCAAGAGTCTGATATTCATGCCGCTGGCCATTTCATTTGTGGGTGCCAGTGTGATCTGGAAATTTGTTTACGATTATCGTGGGCAGGGGCAAGACCAGATCGGCATTATCAACGCCATCGTTACTTATTTCGGCGGCGCACCTCAGGTTTGGATTGCACTTCCATTCTGGAATAATTTTTTCCTGATGGCGATCTTGGTTTGGATACAAACGGGTTTCGCCACAGTTATTTTGGCCGCCGCCCTGCGCGGCATTCCCGAAGACACACTTGAAGCAGCAACCATTGATGGCGCTGGCCCGTTTAAAATCTTCTTCCGGATTATGGTACCGCAAATTTATGGTACAATCCTTGTGGTGTGGACAACAATCACAGTTCTTGTTTTGAAAATCTTCGACATCGTTTTGACCATGACCAACAGCCAATGGGGCACAACCGTGTTGGCCAATCTCATGTTTGATTGGATGTTCAGAGGTGGTGGTGACTTTGGTCGGGGTGCGGCCATTGCCATCGTCATTATGGTTGCCGTGCTGCCGATTATGATTTGGAACATTCGCCAAGCCAACAAAGAGCAGGGTGGACACTGATATGTTAAAACGCCTGCAACTTGAACCCTCCCGCCTGCTGCTCAATTTCGCAGTTATATTGATCATCGCATTATGGACTTTCCCAACGGCTGGCCTGTTGATCAGTTCGCTGCGCGACAAGAACGACATTGCAGCGTCCGGCTGGTGGACAGCCCTATCAAGTGCTGACCGCAAACAAGTTGGCCGTATGAAAGGATCAGCCGACCAAGTTGAAAAAGACGGCAAATTTGTAATCGCGGGAAACCTTTTTGATGGTGTTGATGCAGCTGCGGGAAAAGTTTCGGCATTTGGCACGAAGGTGCAAACACCAGGTGCCAATCCTGTAGGGGCAACCGTTACACTCGGTGCTGGCCAAACCCTGACTGTGAGTGTGGATGGCTCCTACGTTCTCACATCACCGACCAAATTTGCCGATGAACGGGGGGCACGAATATTTTTTGTGTCGTCACAACCGCCGCGCTTTACTTTGGATAATTACCAAACCGTTTTATTCTCCGAAGGCATCGGCAGATCGTTTATCAATTCACTAACGGTCACGATCCCTGCAACCATCATTCCGATCTTGATTGCCGCTTTTGCAGCTTATGCATTGGCGTGGATGAAACTGCCGTTTCGCGGCCTCCTCATCGCAATCATTGTGGGGTTATTGGTTGTGCCCTTGCAGATGTCACTTATCCCTTTACTTAAGCTCTATAACGCAGCTGGATATTTCATGGGGGTTCCCTCAAAAACTTATCTCGGCATCTGGCTGGCGCATACCGGATTTGGACTGCCCTTTGCGATTTATCTGTTGCGCAGTTACATTGCGGGTCTTCCAAAAGACTTGATTGAATCAGCGCAGATTGACGGGGCCAATGATTTCAAAATTTTCCGCCGCATTGTTTTACCCCTCTGTTTCCCGGCACTGGCATCTTTTGCAATCTTCCAATTCCTGTGGGTGTGGAATGATTTGCTCGTGGCGATCGTGTTTTTAGGCAGCGGACCAGATCAACTGGTGCTCACGGGTAAACTCAATGCACTATTGGGTTCGCGCGGCGGCAACTGGGAAATTCTCACAGCGTCGGCATTTGTTACGATCATTGTTCCACTTACTGTATTTTTCTCACTGCAAAGATACTTCGTGCGGGGCTTGCTCGCTGGCTCGGTCAAGGGAGGCTAACTATGGCTAACATCAAGCTCATCAATCTCAATAAATCTTATGGCACCGTTCACATTCTGAAAGACGTGAACCTGGACATCAAGTCAGGCGAGTTCATCGTTTTCGTGGGTCCATCGGGCTGCGGCAAGTCAACATTGCTGCGTGCGATTTCGGGGTTGGACCAGGTCAGTTCCGGCACAATCGAAATTGATAATGCCGTTGTCAATGAAGTGCCACCATCCAAACGCGGCATCGCCATGGTCTTCCAATCCTACGCGCTTTATCCGCATATGAGCGTCTTTGAAAATATCGGCTTTGCTTTGGAAAATCAGGGCCTGAACCGTGCAGAGATCAAAACTAAAGTGGAAGCCGTAGGCGAGATGCTCCAGCTTACCAGCTATCTAACACGGTTGCCAAAAGCACTTTCAGGTGGGCAGCGCCAACGTGTTGCCATTGGCCGGGCCATCGTGCGCGGTGCCAAAGTATTTTTGTTTGATGAGCCGCTCTCCAACCTCGATGCGGCCCTTCGCGTTCAGATGCGCATGGAGATTGCCAAGCTCAAGCGCGACCTTCCCAATACCACAATGGTTTACGTAACCCATGACCAAGTCGAAGCCATGACGATGGCAGACCGCATTGTCGTGTTGCAAGCTGGCCGGGTGATGCAAGTTGGAACCCCTATGGAACTCTACGAAAACCCCAACAGTGTCTTCGTGGCGGGTTTTATTGGTTCACCGAAAATGAACTTCATCACTGGTGGACCTGCTGAAAAGTTGCAGGCCAAAACCATTGGCGTTCGTCCCGAACATTTCGAATTCTCCATTGCTAAAACAGATATTGCAGGCACTTTGGATTATGCTGAAATCTTGGGCAGCGACAGTTTTCTCTATGTAACCACACCGACGGGCATGCTAACCGTGCGCCAACCCGGACGCACAGAATATAAAACTGGCCAGAAGCTGAACTTGAAACCAATCGCCCAGCATGTCCATCGCTTTGGCGAAAACGAAATGCGACTTCAAAATTAATCAGGATTCCCCACAATGACCATTCGCACACTCATCTGGCATGAACACCGCCACGAAAAAACCAACAAGCTGGTTGCAAGCCTTTACCCAGAAGGCATGCATGGTGCTTTGAAAAACGCCTATAAAGGCGATAAGGATTTTAACGTCGATCATGCGTTGCTCGATGATGATGCCGAACATGGCTTAAGCCAAAAGCGTTTGGACGAAACTGATGTGCTGGTGTGGTGGGGCCACGCAGCGCATGGCGATGTTAAAGACGAAATCGTTGAACGCGTGGCAAAGCGTGTGTGGGAAGGCATGGGGCTGATTGTTCTGCACTCCGGCCATTATTCAAAAATCTTTAAAAAATTAATGGGCACACCGTGTTCGCTAAAGTGGCGCGAAGCAGGCGAGAAAGAACGCGTGTGGATCATCAATCCAAACCACCCGATTGCCGCTGGCTTGCCTGAGATGATCGAGATTGAAAATGAAGAAATGTATGGCGAGCCCTTTTCAATTCCCGAACCGCTCGAAACAGTCATGATCTCGCACTTTGAAGGTGGCGAAGTATTCCGCTCAGGGGTCACTTATCAACGCGGTGCTGGCAAAATATTTTATTTCCGCCCTGGCCACGAGGCCTATACCGCCTATCATAACCCACTCGTGTTAAGGGTGATCAAGAACGCCACGCGCTGGGCCTATAATCCAGCCAAGCCTTGGGCAGGCATTCACCCATCACCCAATGTGCCACATGATAAGGCGCCTATTCCACTCGAGGTCAAGGGCCCGACACTGCATGTAAAAGGCGAAGAAGGTTTTAGATAATGACAAAGAAGATTCGTTTGTTTGTGCTGGGCACAGGCGGTATGGCCGCAGCGCATTGCAAAGCTTTCAACGCAGATCCCCGTGTTGAGATCGTGGGCTGTGCTGATGTGGATTTGGCCCGTGCTGAAAAATTCACGACCGAACATCATGCAGGCAAAGCCTTTGGTTCGCTCGACGACGCGATCAATTGGGGCGAATTTGATGCGGCAACCAACGTTACGCCAGACAGCATTCACCACCCAACCACGATGAAGCTTCTCGCGGCCAAGAAACATATTCTTTGCGAAAAGCCACTGGCCGAAAATTTCGCGCTCGCCAATGAGATGGCAACAACCGCTGAGCAAGCTGGCGTGATCAACATGGTCAACCTCACCTATCGCGGTGTAGCTGGCCTGCAAGCCGCCAAGCGCATTATAGCGTCTGGAGAAATTGGCGAAGTGCGCCATGTTGAATCGTCATATCGCCAAAGCTGGCTGGTGGGCAATCATTGGGGTGCGTGGGACAAGCTGCCGATGTGGCTGTGGCGCTTATCAGAAAAGCACGGCTCCAAAGGCGTGCTCGGCGATGTTGGTATCCACATTTTGGATTTCACCACCTACGCCATCGGCATGATGCCAACTTCTATTCAGGCGCGTCTCAAAACCTTCCACAAAGCGCCAGACGATAAAATTGGCGAATACACTTTAGATGCCAATGATTCAGCTTCGATGTCAGTCGAATTTGAAAACGGCGCATTGGGCGTGATCCACGCCAGCCGTTTCATGACGGGCTATGGCAATACGCTTAAGCTTCATGTGTTCGGCACAAAGGGTGGTATTGAAATCGAGAACGACCACGACCGCACTATTTTGCGCGTCTGTTCAGGCGAAGATGTTCACACCCAAGCCTGGCGCGATATTGTGCGCACTGAAGCTGAGCCTTCAAACTATCATAAATTCATCTCGGCCATTATTGACGGCAAAAACGGCGACCCATCTTTCCGCCGCGCGGTCGATCTGCAAAAGATTTTGGATTTGTGTTATAGCAAAGAAGCTTCCGGTGGTGCCCGGATTGTTTGAAGCGCGAACATTGCTTGCTTTAAGGGGCCGAGACAAGGTTCGTTTTTAACGGAACAAAAGTGAGTGGCACACCGCCATCACTTTTTCTTATCGACCTCCACAGCTGTTAAAGTTTTAGCTGGCTGAGCAGGTGACCCAACCCACGATGAATCCGACGGAAGCTCTTCACCCTTCATCACCAGCGTGAGCGGCCCGATAATAGCGCCATCACCCAGATGCGTATCGTAAAGCACTGTGGAACCTGCACCTACAGTCACATCCTGCCCGACCCAAATGCGGCCAACTTTCATGAGGCGGTCTTCATATAAATGCGTCTGCAGGCATGCACCCGCATTGATCGAGGCGTGATCACCAATTGTGACACAGTCAAACTCTGTAATGTCAGTGGCGTCCATATAAACGCCTTGACCAATCTTCACGCCAAACAACCGAAGCGCCATAGGCAGAAACGGTGTGCCGCGGGCTTGCTCCAGAAAGGCTTTACCAGCCATGCCCCAATACATAACCGCAACAGCTTCTGTGCGCAGTGCCCACCACGACCACATTGGTTTGACAACAGGTTTATAGACACCCATGGAAATCCATTTGCAGGCAACAGCGATAAGCAACTGCATGAAATCAACCCATACAACAACCAGAATGGAAAGTGCCGCGAGCAACCACCAGTTTTGATCTTCGACAGCTTCCGTTAACAGCAACATGCCGTACGTTGCCAGAGATATAAAAAGTGCGGTGGGCAAACTGATGTTGAAAGCTTCGAATGCAGCACGACCCAGTTTCATCCAACTGCTGGGTTCGAAAGTGGAGGCGGCAGTGGAGTCAAATCTTTGACGAACTGGCATTTTAATAGCGGGCGAACCAAACCACGTTTCAGAACCACCCACACTGCCTCCTTCCGGCGGCCGGGATTTGACACCAATCAAAGCGCCGGATGCCACGGTGTAATTCATGGGCACAACGGCTTCATTGCCTATGAAAACTTTTGATCCAGTTTTAATCGAGCCAAGCGTCATCCAATTGCGCCGCATGGCTTCATCCCCAAGCTGCACATCATCAGCAATGAAATTGCCTTCACCAATATCAATCAGATCATACCGCCCAGATAGATTGGTTGAAATTTCCGAACCGCGACCAATGCGAGCACCCATCAGGCGGTACCAACCGCGCATATAAATCGTTGCGAAAATTGAAGACAATGTATCGAGCATAACTTCAGTGCCCAGCGATACAATCCACTTGCGCACATAAATGCCGCTGAAAACAGAATAACGGCCCGGCTTTAATTTTGGCAAAATCAACCAGCGCAGCGCCACCATGAACAGCGCAGTCAACAACACCAGCATGGCTGCGGCTGAAAGCGCAAGCACTGGCATATACCAAAGATAATTGATGCCACCCAAAAGCGGGTTCACATAATTATCCAGCCATTCCATAAAGCGAAAAGCTGGAACCACTGGCAATAAACCAATCGGCGGTAAAATGATCAGGCACACAGCATAGATGCAAATATGAGCCAACCGCACGCCGCGCGAAGCAACAGCCGATTCTGGAATTTCATCAGGGTTGATGTCACGAATTTTCTCTGCCGGTGAGCCTGTCCAATGCTCAAAGGCAGGAACATTGTGATGAGCTTGAATTGACGTGAGATCATCAAGCTCAGCGCCATCTCCGATCACCACATCATTTTCAATAACGCAGGATGAGCCAATAACCACATCATTGCCAATTGATACCGGGCCTATAATGAACAGATCTCGTTCAACGCGCGTGTTGGCAATAATAACTTTGCCGCCAATAGAAGCGTGATCGCCTATACTGACCAGATCAATAGCGCCTGCATCTATTTCGCTGATCAACGCTTCTTTGCCAACCTTAGCGCCGTAAAGCCGCAAATATCCACGCATGATGGGCGTGCCTTGCATCCACTTCATGTGTGCCAAAGAATTAAGCCGCTGCACCAACCAGACCCGGAAATAATATGTGCCCCACAGGGGATAGACGCCAGGCTGGGTGCGACCAATCAACAGCCACTTGGCAAGAGGCGGAATGAGAAAGCTGAATATGCTAACTGTCATAAACGCAAAGAAAATCAATCCCATATCGACCAGATACGAACTGTCTTCTTCTGATATCAATGTATAAGAAATAAAAATTGTCAGCCAAGGTGCCGCCTGCAATGTTAAAATAAGGGGCAGGGCTATCCCTTGCGCGATGCCGCACATTATCTGATTGCGGCGACTGATGCGGCGTGGGACGACCCGTTGAGTTTCAACGCCGTCGCTGGCAACATAAGCACCTCTGGCTTCAAGCAGTTTTGACATCGCGCGAATTGTACGCGCTTCATAAACATCTTGCAGCGTAATCATCGCGCAGCCTTTGGTCTTGCGCACGATAGATATAAATTGCGCTGCCAGCAGGGAATGCCCGCCAATCTCAGTGAAGAAATCGCCTTCAAGCGGAATGGCATTGCCGGGAAAAACTTTGCGTGCAGCGTGCAACAGAACGCCTTCAACGGGGGTGGCCGCTTCTTCTTGACCCACCAATCCATCATCAGCCTTAGCGAGCGGCAAAAGTTTTAAAGCTTTGCGATCAACCTTGCCTGATATGAGACGCGGAACCTCTTCAATCACTTCAAATCGCGCTGGCACCATATAAGGCGGTAAGCGTTTGCGCAAACCAACGCGCATTGCATCAACATCAATGATTGCATTTTTACGGGGCACCATGAACGCCACGAGTTGGTCCATGCCACTGTCATGGCGTAGCACAACTGCGGCATGATCAACGCCGTCATGCTCCGCAACAGCAGTTTCGATTTCACCAAGCTCAACACGAAAGCCACGAATTTTGACCTGGTCATCAATGCGACCATGAAACAAAATATCGCCGTCTTGATTAATGCTTACCGCATCGCCCGTGCGGTAAAGAGTGGGGTCTAATTCAGTCGCGCCAAATGGATTGGCGATAAATTTTTGCGCCGTTAAATCACTTTGCCCCACATAGCCCAGCGCAACACCGGGCCCACCAATCAGCAATTCGCCTTTTGTGTTAGGCAGAACCAAATCCATTTTTTCATCAACAACATAAGCAGAATGATTGGGGATTGGTTTACCTATCGTAACATCAAAGCCAGGTTTAAGCTCTGCTACTGTGGCAACAACAGTTGTCTCAGTTGGGCCATAGCTATTAAACAGACGCCTCCCGCGCGTTGCAAACCGTCCCACTAGCGAAGGCGGGCACGCTTCACCACCTACAATGACAGTCCGCAATGTGGGCACATCACCCATCAGCAAAGCCAAGAGAGTTGGCACAGTATCAATCGCCGTCACACCTGCTTTGTGCATCAAACCGGGCAGCGCTTCAGTGTCTGCTAACGTTTCACCATTCACCGCCCAAAGTGTGGCACCCACCATCAACGGAATCCAGATTTCTTCCATCGACAAATCAAACGCCACTGAGCAACCTTGGAACATGACGTCAGTGCCGGTGATGCCAAAAATCGAATTCGATGCGCGCAGATAATGACAGATGTTTTGATTGGTAATCGCAATGCCTTTAGGAACGCCCGTCGAACCTGAAGTATAAATCATATAAGCAACGCTCTGAGCAGAATGGCCACGGGTGCGCGGATCAACCAACTTGGCTTTGCTTGGTTTTGCAATTGGGCCAGTAATTGGCCAAACTTGAAACTGTAAATCAGGAATGCGCTTTGCAAATTCTTCCGTTGTCAGAAGTCCCTTGGCTTTGGCGTCGCTCAAGCAAACTGAAATCCGGTCTCGCGGAGTTTCGGAATCAAACGGCAACCACGCAGCCCCGGTCTTTGCAATGGCAATCTGCGCAACCAAAAGATCAGCACCGCGCGGCAGATAAAGCCCCACAACATCGCCAGGCCCAACGCCTTGCAACACCAATCCGCGCGCAATTGCTGTGGCAGTTTGGTCAACTTGTGCATAGCTCAGCTTGCGTTCACCTTCGATCATTGCAATCTGCATTGGGCTTTTTGCAACGGTCGCAGCAAAAATCTCAGCTAGAGTTTCATCACGTAAAAACGAAAGATCAATGACGCCTCTCAGTGGATTTCCAGCAATGCTGTTTTGAGACGAAAAATCATCCTGATTTGGCGACACGCGATTCATAATATTCCTTTTAAATTCAGATCATTCAACTCGCACTGAAGTCTGTCAGATTTGTGAAATCCGAACATGAAATAAATTTCATTTTTACAAGAGTTGAGCCGTCGCAAAATCTTCGATCTGCCAGCGTTGGTTTGCAGAGCATAGAGAAGTCTCTATAATCATCCCAGCATCACAATCGGCTGACATAGAAATTCCGAGTATAAGCCGCACATCCGGCAAATGCGAGCGTCTTAAAACAAGGAGCCGAACGCGAATATCAGGGTTGGGTGCTCCCGCCATGGCGCTTGATCGCACTAAAAAAATCCCGTTACTTTCGTAAGTTACAGCCAAACAACGCGGATCGATCATGACTTTGCCAGTGCATTTGAGAGCAGCTTCTTTGATCACCCACAGCGCTATTCCTGAATTACGCTTACTTAAATTTAATATTGAAAGCGCAGCGTCATCTTCTTTTGTCGATATGGCGAGCAAAAAATCAGGATCAGCATGACCCAAGGGCCACAGCTCAACATCAATCCCAACTGCCATATCCAACGAAATTGCAGCAATGCCAAATCGCTGCTCAACGTTGCGCGCATGGCTAAAGCTATAAAAAATTTCGGGGCCGCCAGCTAAACGTAAACGCGGCTTTCCATTTCCATCAGCCCAAAATTCTAACGACCCCAACGCGAGATTGAGTGAAGATTTTAAGACGCTTTCGACAATCTCTTGTCGGTGCTCATTTGTATCGGGTTCAACGATACATAGCTCGATCTTGCTCATGTCATTGCATTTGCAGCGCGGTTCAACATTGCAGAATTCAGTTGGATTGTTTCTAAAGTTTGCTGAAGTCGCACCGCACCACCGCGCAGATTTCCGAGTAGTGGCGTAATGGTTTGTTGAACTTTTAATTCCAATTCTTTGCTCGCAAACACTTTAGCAACCTCAATTAAAGTGACATCAAGATCACCGTCCAACCGCCGAAGCAGAGCACCACTGTTATCCGACACCGCGTCCCAGAGTTGATCGTGGAATACTGGATATTCGGCGCGGGCATGGAGCAGCTCTGGCACCTCCTGATTTCGAATGTCGTTCGACATCAACAATTCAGTGATAACTTTGGACGAGCTGTCGGCGTGGCTGGCTGCAATGGCGCTTAACCATACTTCTTCATCTGACAGGCTCATCTTATTTTTAAATTGGCCTAACGCCAATTTTAGAAATTCCTCACCGTTGAGAATAGCCGCAGCAATAAGCGCGCCCCTTGCAACATCGTAAGGTGCAAGTGGATTGTCATGCAAAGAAATGCGCTTGCGTTTTGCCAACGACATTCCAAGCTCGGCTAGTTGCATTTGAAATTGCCGATGGCTTCCGGTTTTTGCGCACACTAAAACGAGTGCTTCACGCTCGATTTGTCTTTGCCAAGTTGCAGCAGTGCGACCTGCAAAATGCCGATTGAGATCAATATTTTTGATCCGCGCACCATAGCATGTATCAATCACTTTGAGTGTTGCAGAAGCGATGGAACCCTGCACATGTGATAATGAAGTCAAACGCGCCAATGGAAAGCCAGCAACCTGCCAATCAGGATGTTGCGCTATTTGCGGTACACTTTGCAGATAGAAATTAAAATCAACGCGACCAGAAAATAATGCAATATCAAGGCTCGTAGCAATGGCTAGCGCTTGCGACCGACTGAGCGCCGAATAGGATTGAAAGCGAGCGCTCCAATTTCTTAATGATAAGTCAAGTGCCTCATAACGCACCCCGTCATGAAATTGCGTTCCATCTGAAATGGGAACACCGATTTCAGAAATGCCACTCCGGATCATATTCGCAACCAGACGGTCAGCACTACTTTCAAACATTGAAAGAAATGACTCAGTTGTCATCGTGCCGTACATCTGAGACTTCAAAAATTTGCGTATAATTTTTTGGAAGGCGCGTTCCCCAATAGCGTTTTCGGCCACCGCTAGAATCATGGCGCCCTTTTGATAGGTAATGGCGTCAAAAGCAGCTGAAATTCCATCAACGCTATCGATAGCTTCATGCACACGCCGCACCGATCGCACCTGATCATCCAGCATTGCCTCATGCGCGCCCAAAATAATATCAGTGTCAAACTGCCAATGGGGTTCAATGATATGAGCGAATTTATACTCCATCAGCGTAGCAAAAGACTCGTTCAACCATAAATCATCCCACCATTTTGGTGACACAAGATTACCAAACCAATGATGGGCAATTTCATGCGCGTGAATTGAAAGAAGCTCGCGCCGCTCTTCAATCCCGGCATTGTTTGGCAAAAGAACGTAACTTTCATCATAGGCAATGGCCCCCGCATTTTCCATGCCGCCCGCACCAAAATCAGGAATACCAATCAAATCAAGTTTATCGAATGGGTAAGCAATGCCGAAATATTCTTCTTCAAGCAAAACCAACGGAGCAGTGTAGGCAAGTGCAATCGCCAGTTCTGCGCCTTTTCCTTTCATGGCAATCCCGCGGACCGGTATAGGTTTATTGCGCAATTTACTTTTTGGAACGCGCTTTGACTTCACAATGTCGAAACGCCCCACTGCGAAAAAAACTAAATAAGTTGGCATTGGTTTTGTGATCGCAAACTGGTGGCTGACCATGCCTGCTTTGCCGACCGCGTGCATCTCCAGCGTGTTCGAAACAGCTTGAAATTTCTTTGGAGCGGTTAATTCAATTTCAAAAGTCGCTTTGAAACCCGGTTCGTCAAAACACGGAAATGCGCGTCTGGCTCCAATAGCTTCAAATTGTGTGAAGACGGCTGAAGAGCCATCATCAATCACTTTATAAAGTCCTTCGAGGCCGCGGTTCAGTTGCGCGGTATATTCAAATATAATTTCACATGTGCCTGGGCCAATGGGCTGGCTCGGTGCAACTTCAATTGTGCCGTCATTGCTGAGTTCCCGCCATTTTGCAACAGTCGAGCCGAAGGGGCTTTTAATTTCGATGCGTTCGAAATCGAGGTCCTTGGCATGGAGTGTGATCGTTGGTCGTGCATCTGGCAATATGATAGCTATCGCAACTTTGCCTGCCACCACGCTCGCTTCAGGATCAATGTTGAGCGCGATACGGTAGTGCGTTGGCCTTACAGTTTGATCGAGAAAAATGAGCTTGGTTTGCTCAAAAGCCGACGGCATGGCGATCAATCTCCCAACTGTCCATCATTCTTCGTCCCGGGGGGCATTTTTTTATCTTTCGACAGCCTTGCCGCCTGTTCTTTGCGCTTTTTCATATTCGCCTTGAGCGCTGCGGCTTCCCGTTTTTTACGCTCTAAAGTGCGTTCTGGAGCAGATTTATCAGTCATAAGCTAAGATACATCACGAAGGGTTGCGAAACACAAGCGCTTGTGGCATGTCACCCACCGAAAGCTGCGGTAGCTCAGTGGTAGAGCACACCATTGGTAATGGTGAGGTCGGGAGTTCAATCCTCCCTCGCAGCACCAGCTTCATTTTTTCCACTTTTCGGCTGCTTGGTCATCGCTGGCTTTGGCATTAACCCAACGGGCTTGTCCGCCACCTTCTTCCAGTTTCCAGAATGGGGCCTTGGTTTTCAGCCAGTCCATCAAAAATTCGCAAGCCGCAAAGGCCACCTCGCGGTGGGCTGAAGTGGTGATGACCAAAACGATATCTTCGCCCGCCGCTAAAACACCATAACGATGAATGACCAGGCAATCGGCAATGGGCCACCGACCGCGGGCCTCGGCTTCGATGTCGCCTAAAGCCTTCTCGGTCATTCCTGGATAGTGTTCTAATGTCATTGACGAAACCGTCTCGCCGTCTGACATGTCGCGAACCGTGCCTATAAAAAGTGCGACAGCTCCAATGTCCGTACGACCGGCTTTCAGCAGAGTGTATTCTTGGCCAACATCAAATGGAGCTTCTTGAACTTTGATCATTGTAAGACTTTAGCGCCAATTTGTGGTTTAGCCCAAGGCCCTTCGACAGTAATCAGCGCAGGCTTTCCGTCACCTCGTCCTAAATTTACGCGCGCATTGAGATTGAGGGCCTGACGCAGGAGATCAATTTCACCTGAAGTTGTAATCTTGATGTTCGGCGCGGTCAGACTATCATCTTGAAGTGTCGCAATGCCGTCCGCCAAAATGAATTTGCTGTTGAATAAGGCGGGTTCAGTTTCGCCCCCGTCCCAACCTGAAACGGGTTGAACCACGGCTTTGCCGGCGAGCGCCGACAGCGCCACGCCTTTAAAAACCGCTGCACTCGATTTGATTTGAAGCTGCCCATCTAAAGCACCAATCATGTCCGACTGACTATTGCCAAATGTCTCAATTTTTCCGTTCAATGCCAGAGCACCGGAAAACCAGTTCATGCCCGCAAACTGCTGCATGAATGTTTTTGCGTCAGAAAGTGTAAGCGCCATTTCCAACTTTAATTTTGGCGGTGCCTCGTGACTATTAAAATCAATCTTTATTTCTCCCAAATTCGGGCTAGTGATGCTTGATGTCAAAAAGCCACCCTTTAAGCTGCCAGAAACATCGGCATCTTGCGTCTCGAATTTACCCACACGTATTTTTGCCGCTGCCAACTTATACGAAAGATCGAGCACATTAAGATTGTGAATGTCGAATGACTTTTCGCTCCAATTGACATTCTGTGTTGAAGCTAAAAACAAGTCAGTGTTCAAGGTTTCAAAACTCAGATCCAACATCATGTTTGGTTTGGCCGCATTATTGGCAACAGAAACATCACCCTTAGCCTTCATGCCAGAAACAGAAATGTCGGACTGCTTAAAAAGAATAGTCGAGCGGTTGGATTCAAGTGCGGCTGTGAGCGACAAGGGCACATTGCTATTCAACCCATGAAAATCCAACCCCAACCACTTCAACAAACGCGCTGCATTATTGGTGTCGACGCGAATTTGCCCCGCCAAATCTATGCCTTGCGTTGCCACCATGCGCCCGCCGTAACTTATGGAAGCGCCCACCGCGTCTAAATTAAAGTCAAACGGCGAGCCATCATGGAACGCGCGTGATAGAGATTTCAAATTCGCCGAAATATGCGTGCGCTCTCCGGCAACAGTCATTGCTGCATTTATTTGGGCCACATTCTGCGCATCGAAATTTATTAATCCTTCGACATCTGTCACAGTGAAATTTTTCGCATTTGGCTCATCAATATAATTAAAAACGCCATTTTCAAAACGAACGCGCAATGGCAAACCAGCGGTTTGCAGATCATCTCCGCTTTGAGCATTCATTATATTCGGTTGCCCAGTTGCATCAAATTGCACAACGAAGACTGGCTCCTCGAGTTCGATTTCTTGTCTGGAAATTTGCAAACTCAACAGTTGTAAAAATGAAGCAGGCACATGCAGTGTTTTAGCGCTCACAACAGGTTCGCTGACGGTTGAAACTCCCGAAACACTTACATCATGCAAAGCAACGCCCAGTTGGGGCCAAAATTGCACGGATGCACCGCCTTTGACGATAAGCGTGCGCCCCGTTCGGCGCACCATAGCGTCTTGCATTGTCTTGGCCACCAGGCCCGGCACAATGACCAAGAGCCAACCCGCCACTGCCAAAGTGAAGATGACCAAGCCAGCAAAACCAATGGTGTAGGAACGTTTCATGATTGCGGCTTATAGCTTAAGTTGCGGCAATTTCATGAAGTGAAAACGCCGAAATATTATTCGGCTAAAACACGGGTTGTTGGAAAGGTAATCTCAATCAACGTGCCCTGGCCACGCTCACTGCTCAGTGTGAACTTGGCGCGATTGGCCTCAACCAATGCCTTGGTCAGCGGCAGCCCGAGGCCTGTTCCTTCAGTTTCGCGGCCAATGGTTTCAACACGCTTGAAGGGTTCCAAAGCATCCTGCATCTGCGCAGCGTTCATGCCGATCCCTGTGTCCTTCAACTTTAAAGTCAACTCTCCCGAAGCCGCAACAGCTGCCGAAATAATCACCTGCCCACCAGGGTCAGTGAATTTGATAGCGTTTGACAGAAGGTTCAACAGCACTTGTCGCATCGCTCTTAAGTCAGCGACCACGCGCGGCAATTTATCGGGGAATGATTTGCGCACTAAAACCCGGCCGCGCGTTGCAGAATCTTGCAAAAGCTTGATGGCATGGTCAGCGCAATCTGCAATGTTAACCGCAGTGAAATTCAGCTCCATTTTACCGGCTTCGATTTTTGACAAGTCCAGCAGATCATTGATCAAGGCCAGCAAATGGCTGCCACTGGCATGAATGTCATTCACATAGCTGCGATATTTTTCGTTTTTAATTTCGCCAAATTGGCCCAGCCGCATCACGTCGGAAAAACCCATAATAGCATTGAGAGGGGTTCGCAGTTCGTGCGAAATTCGCGCCAGAAATTCTGATTTTTGTTTGGATGCTGCTTCGGCGTTTTCTTTGGCCTCGCGCAATTCTTTCTCCGAACGTTTCCATGTGGTGATGTCGCGCATCACTGCACAGAAAGCGGCAGTTGATTTGCTTTGCTGCAATTTGCCAACCGTTAAAAACAAAGGCACTGTTCCGCCTTGCTTGACCACAGCCATAACTTCGCGGCCATCGTTGAACACAGCGCCGAGGCCAGGCCCCTGCAAACCTGCCAGATATTGCTGCAATATTTTGCGACTATCGCTAGTGAAAAATTCAGCTAGCCCTTTGCCTTTCACTTCTGCGCTGCGATATCCAAAGAGTGATTCCGCTCCAGCACTAAAGCTTAATATATTCCCCGATGGGTCCAACGTCACGATGCCATCTGAGGCGATGTCGAGAATGCTTCGCAATTCATCTTCTGCAACATGCGATGTGTCGACTGAAGTTTTGTCCGCGACAATTTGAATTTCTGGTGTTGCTGACACCTCAATTATTTTGGGAATTTCTGGCGAAGGCAATGCTTCAGGTGGCAGAGCTTTTGCGAGTTTTTGTTCAACAATTTTTACCGCGCTCAAATTAAATTGACGCGCTGGTCCGTTAATCCAAGGAATTGAGTTTGCAGAAATTTGCAAGTGAATCGGCTGACCTGGCGCATTCTCCAGTGTGACCGTGCTGTTGGCAGCCTTAGAGGTCAAAATACTATTGTAAAACTCAGGTCTGTTTTGCAGCGCCTCAAGGCTTTCAAGACCGAAGAGTTGCAGAGCTTTTTGTGATACAAAAACCACATCTTCATTTTGAGCAATCAGAATGGCGCTTCCGGTATTTTCGAATGCATTGATGATCGCTTGCGGAGGCTGCGCGGCAACAGAAAGCTTTGGCGGTTTACGCGGGGCTGATTTCACAACCGTTATTGCCGTTTTTGGCGTCTCATTCTGAGCTTCTGAACCGCGGATAGCATCATTCAAACTGCGGGCCAGTGCTTCAAAAGCTTGCGCATCTCCCGCGCTCGTTTTTGGCGGTTCGGTGGCTGATGTGGGTGCAGCAATTTCGGACAATTGCCGCTCCATAATGCGCCGCTCGGTAATGTCATCCATCACGACAATAGCATAGGCTCCGCTTTCATCGGTCAGGCGGCGCAATGTAAGCCGCGCTTCGCGTTGCCCATAGAGACCCTGAAAACTTTCAATCGCACTGACCAAGTGAACCGACTGTAAGCGGCCTAAAATCTTATTGGAATGTTCAACGCTGCCAAGAAGGTTCGCAAGATCGCGGTACTTGATGACATCAAACAAAGTTGCAGCCATGGCGTTGGCTTTTATAAACCTGCCATCCTGTGCAAGTTGAACAGCGGCCACTGGCAATTGACCAAAAAGATCATGGCCGTCAGTTTGATCAAAGATCGGCCTGGGTGCGACCACCAACAAACCTGGCCTGCCATCAGCCAAAGTATGTACCGAGCACACACACTGGATTGGTTCGGCATGTCCTGTGGACGGAAATTCAAGCGACACTTGGCGCAGCTCATCGCGTTTTAAAGTTTTCGTCAGTGAGGCGATGTCAGCAATGCCAGCTTCTTCAGGATCAAAAATCCGGTCAATCAAATCAAATATTGATTGACCGTCAAAGGCTGTAATGCCTGCGGCGTTGGCCCACACCAAACGTCCGCGCATTCCGTCCCACAGCCATGCCGCGTCCGCCGATTTGCGTAGATCTTCAAGTGTCTGAATAACTGGCGCCGGCAAGTTCAATATCTCTGAGTTAATGAATGATTAAACGAACTAATCAATTTTTAGGCGTCACGTCCAGCGTTCGTTAAGGATTTAAGCTGCCAAATTAAGTTAAACTTAACGAAAAAGCGCTGCGCCGCAACAATTTGGCGTATGAACCTCGATTGCGAGTTGAAATTCTGATCAACTGCCGCTAATGCGGTGCAAGGATGCCGCCATAGCTCAGTTGGTTAGAGCGCTAGATTGTGGATCTAGAGGTCCCCCGTTCGAGCCGGGGTGGTGGTACCATTTCAAAACTTTAAATTTGAAGCAGCATCGATCTGCGCCAATAGCAGCCGCTCGGAACCCGCTTAAGGCTGTGGCTAAATTCAAATTAATCATTTCAGCACATACAATTAACCAATTTTTAACCAGCAAACTTTAGTTCTAACTCTTAACGAAAGGTTTAATTTCGCCAGCTGGTTGTATTTGGCTGGGGTGGGAAACATCGTTGCAAGAGTTTGATTTGAATCATCAGGATCAAATCAAATGCACTGCCGTAAACACAGCGTTTTATAGATTTTAAATCGGAGTTTTTTTCAAATTGCGCTTCTACCGCAGACAGAAATATGAACCTTAGGACAACCTTAGGTAGAGTAATTTTATGTGTCATCGTTTTGGTGATACTGATTCTTGTTCAAAATTCTAAAGTTTACGCCGCTGATACATTCCCTGGACCCGCACTTGGCGTTGGCGGTTCGTTTGTTGATACCAATGTCGGCACCACCAGCGAAACTGGCGAACCTCTCACCTTGGGTGGCGGCGCAATTAATAGCCAATGGTACAGTTGGACCGCACCCTCAAGTGGATTTGTGTCATTTGGCACATGCAACCCAACGGGAAGCTCGCTCACAAATTTTGATACAACAATTGGCATCTACACAGGCAGTGCTGTAAATGCGCTGACGCAAATCGGGTTTAACGATGACACGCCAGGCTGCAACTCGGTTGTAAACCCGAACTATGGTTCCACGGTTGCTTTTAACGCAGTTGGCGGCACGACTTACAGAATTCAAGTTGATGGCTATGCAAACGCAACCGGGCAGTTCAATTTATTTTACGGTTATTCCGGTTATACAACAGTCTTAACTGGAGCAACAGCAACAGAAGGTGGCGGTACTGGCGCATTCACCGTTGTGCTCAATGCAGTTCCCACCGGCACAGCGACAATAACCATCGGCGCCAGTCCACAATGTACGTTTGCACCCAGTACGCTGACGTTTACGAGCGCCAACTGGAATGTCGCTCAAACAGTCGTGGTGACGGCAACTGATGACGCAATTGTTGAAGGTGGTCATTTCTGCGCACCCGCATCCATAACGCCAAGCGGTGGCGGAGTCGTGGGATCATCAGCCCCTCCGCCCACAATTTCTGTCACCGACAATGATACCGCTACTGTAACCATTGCCAACACCACAAATGGAGCCGAGGCAGGCCCCGTCAATGGCGTGATGACCATAACCCAAAGCAAGGTCAGCACTATAGACACAGTGATTGCCTACACAGTAACTGGCACCGCAACGTCTGGCGCTGACTATACAGCCCTCACCGGCACTGTGACGATACTTGCAGGGCAGACAACAGCCACAATAACAATTCCTGTAATTGACGATGCAATTGTTGAAGGCAACGAAACCGTTATCGTCACAATGAACAGCTTAACAGGTACGGCGGGGGTAGCGCTTGGTGTTGCAGCGACACGTACGGCGACAAACACGATAGGTGATAACGATACGGCCACAGTCACACTCACCAATACAACAAATGGCAGTGAAGCTGGCCCTGTCTCTGGCGTGATGACATTAACCCAATCTGCGGCCAGCGGAGTCAACACAGTAATTGCCTATTCCGTCTCGGGCACGGCAACCAGCGCCACAGACTACACAGCCTTGAGCGGCACGGTAACAATTCCGGCGGGATCAACGACAGCGACCATTACCATACCGGTGATCGATGATGCCGTGGTTGAGGGCAACGAAACCGTTATCATCACCTTAACCAGCATTACATCGGGATCTCCTGGAGTCACTTTAGGTGCAGCAGCAAACATTACAGCCACCAACACCATCACGGACAATGACGCGCCAACCGTAACCATCGCCAACACCACCAACGGCAACGAAACCGGCCCCGTGAGTGGCCTGATGACAGTGACAATGTCGGCCACCCGCCCGACGGCTGTAACGCTATCTTATTCAGTCGCAGGCACAGCTGCATCAGGAACCGACTTCACGGCGCTCAGTGGTACTGTGACAATTGCTGCAGGTGCCACCACTGCGACTATAATAATTCCGGTTATCGATGACGTTATTGTTGAAGGCAGCGAAACCGTTGTGGTCACCCTTACAGCTGTAACATCAGGTGCAGCCTCGCTTGGCGCTGCAGCCAATTTAGTAGCAACGAACACAATTTCTGATAACGACACTGCAACAGTCACCATCGCCAATACGACCAACGGAACTGAAGCAGGCGCCGTTGCTGGTGTTATGACAGTAACGCAAACCAAAGCCAGCGCCACCAATACAGTCATTGCTTACAGTGTAGGCGGCACGGCAACATCAGGTTCGGACTATACAGCGCTCAGCGGCACGGTCACGATCCTTGCTGGCTCAACAACTGCCACGATCAACATTCCAGTTATTGATGATGCAATAGTTGAAGGCAGCGAGACGGTTCTTATAACCCTCACTTCAATCGCCTCAGGCTTGCCCACACTTGGCGCAACACTAAGCGCCACAAACACCATTGCTGATAATGATTCAGCCACAGTCACAATCGCTAACACGACGGATGGTGCAGAAGCGGGCCCCGTGAATGGCCTGATGACCGTTAGCCAAACTGCAGTGAGCGCCACCAACACTGTGATTGCCTACACAGTATCAGGCACTGCAACTTCGGGCACAGACTACACAGCCCTTTCAGGCACCGTCACTATTATAGCAGGTGCAACAAGCGCAACAATCAACATTCCGGTGACCAATGATGCAATTGTTGAAAACGCTGAAACAGTGATTGTTACTCTGACCACAATCTCCTCTGGCTTGCCCACACTTGGTGCAACTCTCACAGCAACCAATACAATCAGCGACAATGATACAGCAACCGTAACCCTTGCAAACACCACCGATGGCGCAGAAGCAGGCCCCACAAACGGTGTCATGACGCTGACCCAAACTGCAGTAAGTTCTGTCAACACTGTCATTGCATATACTGTCTCAGGCACAGCAACATCAGGTGCAGACTACACAGCGCTCAGCGGCACGGTAACGATCCCCGCTGGCTCAACAACAGCCACAATCTCAATCCCCGTAATCAACGACGCAATCGTTGAAGGCAACGAAACAGTGGTGGTCACATTATCATCAGTGTCGTCTGGCCTCGCCACTTTGGGCGTAACACTGGCCGCCACCAACACCATTGCTGATAATGATTCAGCCACAGTCACAATTGCCAACACCACCAATGGCGCAGAAGCAGGCCCTGTCAACGGTGTAATGACTGTAACACAAACAGCAGTCAGTGCCACCAACACCGTTATTGCCTATACCGTATCGGGCACCGCAACATCAGGTTCGGACTATACAGCACTCAGCGGCACGGTCACGATTTCTGCTGGCTCAACAACGGCCACGATCAACATTCCAGTGATTAATGATCTCGTCGTTGATGCTGGTGAAACGGTGGTCGTGACACTGACCACAATCAGTTCCGGGCTCGCAACCCTTGGTGCTACACTGAGCGCGACCAATACGATTGCAGATAATGATGTGGCCACATTGACGATCAGCAAAGCCGTCAACCAAAACAACATCACAAGTCCGCAAACTCTCACCTACACAATCACTGTGGCCAACACCGGAAACATTCCACTCACAGGCCCCGTCATTACTGACACAATCAGCAATGGCTCAGCCCTGACACTCACATCGGGCCCCACGCTTTCGTCTGGTGATGCAGCACCACTCGGCACAATCGATGTTAGCGAAATTTGGATTTACACAGCGACATATGCTGTCACGCAAGCAAATATCAATGGTGGCACAACAATCACCAATTCCGCCACTTTCAAAACCAATGAAACAATTTTGCAATCGTCAAACACTGTTTCGACAACCATCACCCGAACACCGCAATTGACGACATTAAAGACCGCAAGCACCGCTGGCCCAGCACCAGTCGGAATGGTCATTACATACACCTATCAAGTAACAAATTCCGGCAACGTCACCATGACCAATGTGACAGTTGCCGATACGCACAATGGCAGCGGCACATTTGTCGGGCCAGGCAGCGAAACCATTTTCACTGATGTCGCACCTTCTAGTGACTCAACCGACCTTCTTACGAATGGCATTTGGGACACTCTTGGGCCGGGGGACACATTGAAATTCACCGCGACCTACACGGTGACTCAGCAAGACGTGGATCTGTTGCAATGAGCCAGATTCACACCAGCCAGCACGAGCGATGGAGAAGGCACCGAAAACGACCGCGGGCCGGACCCTACGAAATCTTGATCCAGAAACAACAACCCAAATTCGAAAATTATGGAGACTAAAATGGAAGAAAATGTAGACACAATCCAACCACCAAAGAAGCGAACCACGCTCAGACGCATTGGTTCTTCAACAATGGCATTCAGTGTATTGCTCTCGCAAGTTACCCCTGCGTTGGCAACCATCGACAACTCGGCGACGGCCTCTGGTACGTATAACGCGTCAACGACAACGTCGAATACCTCGACTGTAAATGTGACAGTCGCTGCTGCAGCTCCGTCCCTTCAAGCACTATCGAAGTCAGCAGGCGTGCCAACACTTGGACTTGGACCCAACGCTCTTGTGACCGACGCTGGCGATACCATCACGTTTACTTACGTTGTTAAGAACAATGGTAACGTGACCTTAAATAACGTGTTGCCAACCGACGTTGGACCAACATTCAACACCATACCAGGCACATTACTTTTGGGTGCGTTTACACCAACAACGCCTGCAAACACGCTGCCAATCACCTTGGCACCTGGCGCACAGCAAACCTACACCGCTGTCTATACCCTGTCAGCGCTTGATGCCTACCGTGGTGCTGGTTCAGCTCCGCTTGTTGCCAACTCTGCCAATGCAACGGGTAAAACACCAGCCAACGTAACGGTCAACTCGTCGACGCCAGCAACGGCAACGGCGATTATTGCACCCGGTCCATCGCTGTCGATCGTCAAGTCGTCGAGCACACCAGGCCCAGTGGCTGTCGGCAATACGGTTACATATACCTATACCGTAACCAACAACGGCAACGTGCCAATCACGGGTGTGAAGATCAGCGATACGCATGAAGGTGCAGCCATTACACCGCAAGCAGCAATGCTTGAGCAAGTTGGCCCACTCGGTGGTCCAGGAGGCGGCGCGGCGGGCCCACTCGGTGCTGGCGCTTCAACCGACACAACAGCAGGCGACGGCATTTGGACGACATTGGCACCAGGTGCCACCGTCATCTTCAAATATACCCACACGGTCAATCAGACCGAGTTCGACGCCGGTTAACGAGATCCAAGCTCGCGCGGCGTACCAACGTCGCGCGGGAAGATAACAATGATCACCCCGCACACAACATTGAAGCAAAAAATGCCTGGCACCGCGCGCCGGGTTTCAGCCTTTATGGCTGCGCTTCTGCTTGGTGTTGTGCTGCAGGGTAATCTTGCCCATGCAACTATTGACAACACTGCCAGTGCATCAGGAACTTATGCAGCAGCACCCGTTGTTTCACCTTCCTCTTCCGTCAGCGTGACTGTCTCTCCAGCTGCACCTGCAATGCTGGTTACAAAAACCGCAAGTCCGAACACAAACCTGAGTGCGGGCCAAGTGATCACCTACACTTACACTGTAAAAAACACGGGCAATGTCTCTCTCAAAAATATTTCCCTCAACGATGTTCATAATGCAATCGGCGCTGCTCCAGTGCCTAGCTCTGAAATTGTAACGAGCGATGTTCCGCCTCTGAATGATTCGACTGATGCAACCGCCAGCGATGGCGTGTGGAGCAACTTGGCACCAGGCGACACCATTACATTCACGGCGACCTACACAGTTCAACAATCAGATGTGGACACGCTGCAATGATTTTCAAATTCACCACACCAAAAACCGGGAATACTGAAATGCAAAATTTCAATCAGGGCTTGAACACGCGCTCGATGTTCAAACGGCTTTCGACAAGCATTATGGCATTAGCATTGGTAGCATTTCAAATCGTTCCAGCTTTCGCGACGATCAACAATACCGTGACAGCAAACGGCAAGGGCCCGGCAAATGTCGATGTGAGCGGCACCGCAAATGCAACAGTCGGTGTTGTGCTCGCTGCGCCAACACTTACTGTTGTTAAAACGATTACTTTTATTACAGATGCAGCGCCCGCGAACCTCGCTGATATTGGCGACAAGTTACTCTATACATTCACTGTTAAAAACACAGGCAATGTGACACTTAACGCAGTGGGTGTAACTGATGCCAATGATGGCGTTGGTGCGCCTGTAACGGTGGGCGCTCCAACCGGCGTTACAGTTACCGGCGGATCAGTAGATACAAACCTCGCCGACAACAAATGGGATAAGCTTGCGCCCAACGATGTTATTAAATTTACTGCAACCTATACAGTTGTAGCTGGCGACATTGCTGCAGCAGGCGGGGGCACAGCAAATGTTCCCCCGACCAGTGCCAGAAACCTGCCAGAGCCTGATGGCTACCTTGATGATAAAGCCACAGCCTCAGGCACCTATAACAATATCGGTCAGAACACCACCGCCACTGCAACGGCCACAGATAAAAAGAGCGTTCAGCTCAACATCATGCCAAGCATTCAAGTGACCAAAGTGGCCAGCAAAACCACCAATGCCATTGTGGGTGATCTGATCACTTACACTTACACGGTGACGAACACAGGCAACACACCTGTCAACAACATCACCTTGGCAGATACACATAACGGCGTTCCAGGTGCGTTGACCCCAGGCTTTGTCGGCTTCAATGCGGGCAACACATCAACCCGCACAGGCAACACCATTAACAGCCTCTCGCCTGGTGACTTTGCAACCTACACCGCAACTTACACCGTCACGCAGAACGATGTGGATACCCGTCAGTAAAGCATGATCAACAGCCAACCATATCTTAAGGAAAAGGCCAAAGGCCGGTGGCAGCGCAAGCTGTCTGCCGCCTTTGTCGCTGCCTCCTTGCTGTGGTTGCCTGCCAAACCTGCTCTTGCTGCAATCACCGATACTGTGACAGCCACCGGGTATGATGGCACTGCACCTTTGACATCGACTTCAACCGCAAACGTAGCTGTTGTTCCCGCAGATCCAAAATTCACAGTCGTTAAAACCGCAACACCAAATTTCGGCCCCGATGGATCCCCAGACCCAGGCGATACAATTTCATATTCATTCGCAATTAAAAACACCGGCAACATCACACTTCAAAATGTAACGATCAGCGATCCGGGATCGACAATCGCCGGATTGCCAATCCCAACACTTGCACCCGGAATAACCGACACCAGCACTTATACAGCTGTGCACACAATCACTGTGGCGGACTTGCAGGCGCGCCAATACACCAACACAGCAACCGGCAAGGCCCACGCCGTGAGCGGCGCGGATATAACCACAACGGCTTCGGTGCGGACTCCACTGGATTTTGCATTCTCCATGACATTGAAGAAGCTGGGTGTGCTGAACATGGGCCCTAACGGCCAAGTCGATGCTGGTGACACAATCAACTATAGTTTCTTGGTTACCAATACGGGTCCTACAACGCTGCATGATGTTAAGATCACAGACACCGTCGTCACTGCGTCCAACGTTGGGAATAATTTACAAGCCGTCGCAATGCTCGAAGGCGCAAAACAAGCGAGCGACAATATAGCGACGGCATCCATTGGCGGACATCAGCAGTGCTTTGCTACAAGTCCGATTTCATTGGATATTGCTGCAAAACTTAACCCGACGAACTTCTCTGAAACATTCGACCAAGCGGATTTAAATGTAACACGCCAAGTGTTGCGCATGTCGGGCACGAGCGAATTTATCGCTGCCGGAGATAAGATCGGCTTTGTTTATAGTATTACCAATTCGGGCAATGTGCCTTTGAACAGCATTATTGCCGATCAACCCAACGCAGTCGCTTTCAATGGCCGTGTTGAGTTGCTCGCCAGCAACACAACGGACCCTGTGGGTTTCATTTTCACCCGCGCTATTACCGAAGATGAAATCAACACAGGTGAAATTGCAGCACCTGCAACAATCACTGCGCAATCAAAAGCCAGAACCGTGAACCTTACTGTTGATGACAAGCTGCCAGTGGCCGCCATCAAAGCCTATGACAACTTCACCACAGCTTCGATCACGCCAGCGACGCCGCAGATTTTAACGCCTGGTCAATCATTCACATTCAATGCGGTTTACACTTTAACGCAGGCCAATGTGGACGCTGGAACATTAAGCAACACCGCCACGGCCACGGCACTCAACGTCGCTGACCAAACATTTTTGAAGACCGACACGTTCGTCCAACCGCTTGTAGCAGTGCCGGGCATTGCAACAATTAAAACTGCAACCTTGGATTTTGGTGCCGACAATCAACCGACCATTGGCGATGTTATCACTTATCATTTTGCCGTAACCAACACCGGCAATGTCACCTTGGCTCCGGTGACGATGACTGATACCAGGGCTGTCTTCTCACCGACAGCAACGATTGCCACTTTGGCCCCCGGTGCCACAGATAATAGTTTGGTTGCAACGCATGCTTTGACGGCGGCCGACCTTCTCGTCGGCCAATATCAAAATCAATCAACGGTGACTGGCCGAACGCCGAAGACGGGAAATATTTCCGCATTGTCAGATGATAATGATTTGATCTCACACGATCCAACCATTGTGCAATGGCCTTCAATTGCATTGGTGAAAACCGTTACTCGCGTGAATGATGTGAACCTCAATGGTTTCACCGATGCGGGTGACACAATTGAATATGGCTTCCAAGTTTTCAACACAGGCAAGTTCACACTAAACAACATCGTTGTGACTGACCCATTGATGCCGAACCTAGCGGCACCAAACACAATATTTGGAGCGCCACTCAATAACTTGCTACCAGGTACATTCGACAGCTCGCACTTCACAGGCATTTACACTATCACCCAAGCCGACGTGAACCGAGGCCATGTCGACAATACTGCAAAAGTTGTTGGCACAGATATCAACG
Source organism: Aestuariivirga sp. (assembly GCA_043745625.1). Taxonomy (GTDB): domain Bacteria; phylum Pseudomonadota; class Alphaproteobacteria; order Rhizobiales; family Aestuariivirgaceae; genus Aestuariivirga. The sequence continues at coordinate 29,438 of JAYTSN010000224.1, forward strand.
GCACCAATGTTATTGATTATTCAGACCCCGGCGTGCCAACAGCGGACGCACCAACCATCACGCCAATCCCACCTCATCCGGTTCTGACACTTGTAAAACTCCAGAGCTCGATTGAGGACAAGAACAACAACGGCCTGACCGATGTTGGCGATGTGATCCACTATA
>JAYTSN010000225.1:0-4326 GCA_043745625.1 Aestuariivirga sp.
GGTTTGAGAGTTTGAAGTCAGGAGCTGTCGATATTCTTGCACGTAACACCACGTGGACAATGGAACGCGAAACCAAAATGCCGTTTCGCTTTGTTGGCATCAGCTATCATGACGGTCAAAGTTTTCTGGTGCCTAAATCAATTGGCGTGAATTCAGTATTCAATTTGGGGCAGGCGGCAATTTGTTTTCTGTCGGGCACAACAACCCAAGCCAACGTTGAAGATTTTTTCCGGGAGAAGGCGCTGGCTTTCACGCCGGTCACATTCGGAACCATCGATGAATTGGTTACGGCTTTCCAAGCCAAAGAGGGCGGCAAGTGCGACGCTTATTCCGCCGACCAATCGCAGCTTTATGCCGTGCGTCTGAAACTAGCCAAGCCAGATGATTACATTATTTTGCCCGAAGTTATTTCGAAAGAACCATTAGGCCCGGTCGTTCGCCAGGGCGATGAACAATGGTTCAACATTGCGCGCTGGACCTTGGGGGCTTTGATCAACGCTGAAGAATTGGGCTTGCGCGGCCCGGCCGTTGATAATGCAAAAACCAATAGCAAAAAGCCAGACATCCGCCGTCTCATTGGCCTTGAAGGTACTTTCGGTGCAGACATGGGTCTCGACGCCGAATGGGCCGCGCGGGCGATTAAAGCTGGCGGAAATTACGGGGAAATTTTTGAACGCAATCTGGGTAAGGGATCAAAGCTCGGCATTGAACGCGGATTGAATGCGCTGTGGAGCAAGGGCGGGATTTTGTATGCGGCTCCGGTGCGGTAGAATTATACCACTTGTATAATTTTACATTTGCGTATACATAAGCTTCATGAATAAGCCTCTCATATTGCGAAAAGTTGGAAATTCTCTGACTCTTACAGTCTCGGACTTGGCCAAAGACTTAGGTCTGGGCGAGGGCGATCAGGTTTTTGCTGTGCGCACGCCACGAGGCTTTGAAATCACACCTTATGATGCAAATTTTGACAAGGCCATGGATGTGGCGCGCAATTTCATGCGCAAATATCCAAATGCCATGAAGAAACTGGCAGAATAGGAATCCATCATGAACTGGTTGACAATTGACATGGTGGAAGGCTTCCACCGTGAATCCCTTGCGCATTTCGGCGGCTCTGACGGTTTGCGGGATCGTGGGCTTTTAGAAAGCGCATTGGCGCGCCCTGAAAATATTTTGGCTTATGAGCCAGATGCAGATGTGTTCCGCTTGGCCGCAGCTTATGGTCATGGGCTGGTGAAAAACCATCCGTTCATTGACGGCAATAAACGCACGGGAACATTGGCTGCCGTGGTCTTCTTAGGGATCAATGGTGTCGAGGTTGAGTTCGATGAGGCCGAAATTGCGGTGATGATCATTGGCGTGGCTGCAAGTGAGTTTTCAGAACTTAATCTCACTGATTGGCTGCGGAAAAACGCGAAGGGGAGTTAATCCCCCGCCTGAATCTCCCGCCCACTTGCACCCCATTCGGCCCAGCTGCCGTCGTAGAGTTTCAAATCACGAGCACCCAACTCAGTTAGCGCAAGTGTGAGGATCGCTGCGGTCACACCAGAGCCGCAGCTCGTGACAATAGGCTTACCCAAATTGACTTTTGCTTTTCGAAAAATGGTCGCGAGATCATTGGGGTGGCGAAGGGTTCCGTTGTTGTGCAAAAGACTCGCATAGTGCACATTTTTGGAACCCGGAATGTGCCCAGGTTTTACGCCTGCACGAGCCTCCGGTTCTTCGCCGCGAAACCTGGCCTTTGATCTTGCGTCGATGATTTGAGCTTTGGTGTTTGCCATTTCGTCAATCGAAACAACCTTCGAGGCATCAAGCCGCGCCCAGAAACTGCCAACCGAGTTTATGACGTTCGTATCAGACTGTATCTCGCGTTCCTCGGCCAACCATTTTTTCAAGCCACCATCTAACACCGCAACATTTACAAGGCCGAACGCCTTTAACATCCACCATGCGCGCGGAGCCGAAAACAAACCAACACTGTCATAACAAATAATTCTTTTGGTATTGCCAACACCAAGCCTGCCCACTTCACGACCAAATTTTTCGGCACTTGGCAGCATGTGGGGCAACTTCGATTCAGTATCTGAAATCGCATCAAGATCAAAAAACTGTGCACCTGGAATATGTGTAAAATCGAACTCAGCTTTTGCACTGCGCTTTGTTGCGGGCAGATGCCAGGAGCAATCGAGAATACAAATATCGGGATCGCTCAAATGGTTGGCCAGCCATTCAGTTGAAATCAGATCTCTCACTTTGGAACATCCTCAAACACCGCCGGCGCTTTCGATTTTGCTTCAAGCCACGCTGGTACTGGCAAATCTTTACTGCGCAAAAATTCAGGATTGAAAAGCTTCGAGGCATAGCGCGTACCGTAATCGCAGAGGATCGTTACAATGGTGTGGCCAGGCCCCATTTGTTTGGCCAGCGCCATGGCACCAGCCACATTCACACCCGTCGATCCGCCCATGCACAGACCTTCATGTTCCAGCAGATCAAAGGCAATTTGAATGGCTTCTTTGTCGTGAATTTGAAACGCATCATCAATCACTGCACCTTCAAGATTTGCGGTAATGCGCCCTTGGCCAATGCCTTCGGTGATGGATGAGCCTTCGGATTTTAACTCACCATGTTTATAAAAATTATAAAGCGCTGCCCCCATGGGATCAGCCAGCGCGATACGAATATTTTTGTTATGCTTTTTGAGCGCCATACTCACGCCAGCCAGCGTTCCGCCTGAACCAACCGAGCAACAAAACCCATCAACTTTGCCATTGGTTTGCGACCAAATTTCTGGGCCCGTGCCTTCAATGTGCGCAATACGATTGGCCACATTATCAAATTGGTTGGCCCACACAGCGCCCATGGCCTTGGCCAAGCGGCCCGAATATTTCACATAGTTGTTTGGGTTGTTATAAGGCACCGCAGGCACTTCGATGAGTTCAGCACCCAATTGCCGCAACACATCTTTCTTTTCTTGTGCTTGGGTATCGGGAATCACAATCACAGTTTTAAAGCCCATGGCATTGGCGACGACACAAAGACCAATCCCGGTATTTCCTGCCGTTCCTTCAACAATAGTGCCACCTGGTTTTAGTTCGCCGCGCTTGATGGCATCTTTAACAATAAACAGCGCCGCCCGGTCTTTCACAGATTGGCCAGGGTTCATGAATTCGGCTTTGCCGAGAATCGTGCAGCCCGTCAGTTCTGATGCTTTGCGCAATTGAATGAGGGGCGTGTTGCCAATGGCATCAATAACATTGTGGCGAATATCCATGGGCAACTCCTTGTGAAACCGTAAATTGCCCTAGATCAGCACCAAAAGCAAAGGGCTGATCATTTGCATGAACAGCCCTTCAAATTTGGCTCCCCGAGCTGGACTCGAACCAGCGACAATTCGATTAACAGTCGAATGCTCTACCAACTGAGCTATCAGGGAATGTGCGCAGCCTATAGCAGATGGATTTTAACGCGCAAACCCTAAATTTTACTTTCTTCAAAACGAGTGAAAATTATATTATGCATCCCATATAACGTGTTTGGGGAGTTCGTATGGCGCGATTTATCAAATTTGCAGGCACTAATGTGCGCATTCCCGCCCATCCCATTTTGCGTGTATTCATGGGCATTGCTTTGATGTTCGGCGGCATTTTCAGCTTTTTGCCAGTTCTGGGTGTTTGGATGTTGCCGCTGGGCCTCATCATTTTATCAATTGATTCTGCTTTGATCAGGAAATTCAGGCGAAAATCTGTGGTGCGCCTTGGTCGCTGTCTTTTGCAGCGCTGGCCCAATTTTGCACGCCGCGTTGGTTTTGGCGGAGCAATTCAAACCACTTAAAAAATTGGAGGCCTCGCCCAGAATCGAACTGGGATGCAAGGATTTGCAATCCTCTGCGTAACCACTCCGCCACGAGGCCTCGGTTAGATCAACCTGAACTTTGACGGAATCGTCAAAGTTCAGAAAAGTTGATCGGCAATAGTAACTTAGGGCGCTTTTGACTTTTTCATGAAAAGTCAAAACGCTCTAATGGTCGGCGCGTTATAGTCACAGAAGATTAAAGAAACAACAGCAGTTTCAAAAATTAGTGGTGGGTGGTTTGATGGTCAAGGATGCACCAGATTGTTAATCCGTTCAGTCTAGAGGAAGTTGGTGTTTATCCAAAGACTGAAAAAACAATGGCCGATAAGAATACATCCAAACCCGAAGCTCCTTTTGCCCCCGCAGCGCCGCAGTTAACACCCGAACTCATGGCGCAGATTGGCGAGTTGCGCTCCAAAATCCAGATCAGCATTGGCCAAACCTTGCTGGCGATGATGGATCTGCCGC
>JAYTSN010000226.1:0-4324 GCA_043745625.1 Aestuariivirga sp.
AGCTTGTGGCATGGCAAATTACCTCCACAAACCTTGAATCACATCCCAACTGATTTGGGAACCCAATGCCGATTCTATTTGAAAATGTGTTGCTCTAACAAAGTTGACGGAGTGATGAGTTTTCCACGTCACACAAACTCTATTTTTACTTAAACAATTAGACCGGAGAAATATCATGAATAGAAACTCAAAAATTATCGTAGCACTCGCAAGCATCGCAGTTGTTGGTGCAATTGCAATCTCGCAATGGCCCAGCAATGGCTCGGGTTCAATGACCGGCATGAACATGACCACTGCGGACACCTCACCATCCACCAAAGCCTATTCAGATGCCATGTCTGGAATGATGAAGGGCATGATGACCCCTGCCACTGCAAAGCCCGATCTCGACTTTGTCCAAGGCATGATCCCGCATCACCAAGGTGCGATCGATATGACCAAGGTCGTCCTACAATATGGCAAAGACCCGGAAATCAAGAAACTTGCTGAAGGTGTGGTCAAAGCTCAGGAAAGCGAAATCTCCGCTATGAACCAATGGTTGTCCAAAACAGATAAAGCTTCATTACCTGTGTCGCCAGACTCTGCTAAAGCCAATGATCAGGCAATGGCAACAATGATGAAAAACATGATGGTACCCTATACTGGTAATGCCGATGTCGATTTTGTCAAAGGTATGATCCCTCACCATCAAGGTGCCATCGAAATGGCCAAAGTTGCACTTCAATATGTAAAAGACCCGACGCTTTTAAAGCTTGCGAATGATATTGTCAGTGCACAGGAAGGCGAAATTGGCTTTATGACAGACTGGTTGAAAAAGAATGGGCAATAGGTCTGGTCCGAGCGTGCCGACATGGCACTATAATCGAACCGCACGCGCTTTGCATTGGTCGATGGCAATCGTCTTTGTTCCGATGTTACTTCTTGGACAGCAAACCATGGGCAGCCATGATGCGCGCTGGTTGCCTACTCTGCATGCAAGCCTTGGGGTGATCCTCATGTTTTTGTTTGCAGTAAGATTATATTGGCGCTGGAAACATCAGCCCTCTGCCAATGAGAATGGTTCGGTTTGGGAAAAAATGGCCGCACGATCAACCCATATCGCCTTATATGGCGCGATGGCGTTGATACCGCTCACCGGATGGCTTGCCTATACTGAACATGTGCGACGTTCACTCGGCATGCGCCCTGCGAGTTGGTTCGGGCTGAAAATTCCGCTTCTCCCTGACTATGGCATCAACTGGCATCGAATTCATAATTGGGGCGGAAAGTTTGTGTTGGCTCTCATCGTCCTGCATGTTGCAGCGGCACTGAAACATCATTTCTGGGATAAAGATGATACATTGAAGCGTATGCTGCCGTAATTATTTAGTCGGCTCTCAAAAGACGAAGTGCATTGATCGTCACCAACACGGTTGCACCCGTATCTGCCAAAATGGCAATCCACAATCCTGTCATGCCCAAGATTGTGGTAACGAGGAACACGGCTTTAAGACCCAAGGCCAATCCAACATTCTGCCGAATCACAGACATGGTGCGACGCGACAGGCTGATGAGAGCCGCAACATCGGTAATGCGGTTGTTCATGACGGCTGCATCGGCAGCTTCTAAAGCCACATCGGTGCCGGAGCCCATTGCGATGCCAACAGTTGCTGCGGCGAGGGCTGGAGCGTCATTGATGCCGTCTCCAATTTTGGCAATGCCGCCATCCAGAGCACGTTCCTTGATAACGGCAAGTTTGTTTTCGGGCAGCAATTCCGCCATCACTTTCATGCCCAGAATTTTACCAACAGCTTCGGCGTTGGCTTTGTTGTCGCCCGTCAACATGATGGGTTGAAGGCCAAGTGCAATGATCTCTTTGATGCCTTGTATAGCATCTTGGCGTGGCTCATCACGCAGCGCAATCAGGCCAATGGTCTTGTTGCTGACAAGAACAACAGAAACACTTTTACCCTCGGCCTCCAAAGCACTGGCGCGTGAGAGTACGGCTTGGTCCTTGACATCAAGGCGGGCAGCCGCACCAATAGTGACCAACTTGCCTTCAACTGTGGCGCGTAAACCTTTGCCGGGGATGGCATGGGATTCAACGGCTTTGAACGTGATGGCTTTGCCTTTGGCATGCGCCACGATTGCCGTGGCAAGCGGATGCGATGAACCAGATTCGGCTGCGGCTGCAATCCGCAAAACTTCATCTTCGCTGAACTTGCCAAAGGTTACGATATCAGTGACCTTAGGCTTGCCCTCGGTCAATGTGCCGGTCTTGTCAAAAGCGATATGTTTCACTTTACCGATGGCCTCCAAAACGCCACCCCCTTTTACCAGAAGGCCGCGCTTGGCTCCTGCTGCAAGCGCTGAAGCAATTGCTGCTGGTGTCGATATCACCAGTGCGCAAGGGCAGCCAATCAACAGCAGCGCCAGCGCACGGTAAATCCATGTGTTCCAAGCCCCTCCCATAAAAAGAGGTGGGACTATAGCAACGGCGATGGCGAGCAGGCAGATAGCAGGCATATACCAGCGCGCAAACTGTGTGATAAAGCGCTCGGAAGGAGCCTTGGAATCCGCTGCTTCTTCAACCAGCCTCACAACGCGGGCAATTACCGTATCTTCAGCGGGTTTATCAACGCGAACCCGCAGCACGGCTTCGGTGTTGATCGAGCCTGCGAGAACAATATCACCTTTGGTTTTGGAGCGGGGCACCGATTCACCGGTGAGCGCAGATTCGTCCACCGACGATGTGCCAGAAACAATCGTGCCATCAGCCGCCACACGGTCCCCCGGGCGAACCACGATGATGGCGCCAATCGCAATGTCCGTAATAGGCGTTTCGACCAGACCGCTTGGGGTTTCAAGCATCGCCGTCTTCGGTGCAATTTGCGCCAATGCTTTGATGCCGGATCGGGCCCGCCCGGCAGCCACGCCTTCCAGCAGTTCTCCCACTGCAAAGAGGCACACCACAATGGCCCCCTCTTCATAAGCTCCCAGTACAATGGCACCAGCAACTGCAATGGTCATCAGCATTTCAATGGTAAACACCGAGCCGTTGCGTAAGGCCGCAAAGGCACGTCGGGCCACAGGAAATGTGCCGACCACGGCAGCAGTAAGGTACAAGGGCACGGCAAATTGCGGCAAAAATTGCTGGGCCAAATAGCCAACTGCAATAATGGCAGCAGTGATGAGCACCAAGACTCCACGAGAAGACTTCCACCACGCACCTTCAATAGGTTCGCCATGATCGTCATGATCGTCATGATCGTCATGATTGTCGTGGTCATGCCCATCATGGTCAGAATGTGCAGACTGAGCATTTTTCACGTTGGGTTTAGCCAAAGGATCAAAAATGGAAATTCTATATCCCAACGATTGAACTGTTTTCTGGATTGCGGCAGTTTGCGCTTTATCAACACTGTTAACGCTGAGAGTCTCGCTCTGCAAACCCACTTTGACATTGGATACGCCCACAATTCGGGCCACGGCCGTTTCGATTTTTGACACGCAGGCTGCACAATCCATGCCCTGAATTTTGAACTTTGTTTGCGTTGCGCTCACCATGCTAACTCCGATTGACACATCTTTGGAATTGATTTGGCATATGATACAATCTACAGCCACTAGAGCTTCAAGAGGTATTTTCATGGTCGCAATTGCAATCGGTAAATTGGCAGAATTTGCATCCACCAAAGTGCAAACCATCCGTTATTATGAGGAAATTGGTCTGATACAACCGTTTGGCCGCACTGAAGGTGGCCACCGTCTTTATGGGCCGGAAGATGCAATTCGCCTGAAATTTATCAGGCATTCGCGTGAACTTGGGTTTGGCATTGAAGAAATACGGGGCTTGCTAAAACTATCTGATCATCCCGAAACCAGCTGTTCAACCGCCGATTCGATTGCGCGAGCCCAGCTCGAACAAGTTGAAATTCGCCTTGAGAAATTAAAGGCACTGCGTAAGGAACTAAAACGCATGGTGGAAGAATGCGGTCATGGTCGCGTCAGTCAGTGCAAAGTCATCGAGGTTCTGCGCGACCACCGCCATTGTGGTGGAGAGCATTGATTGCGAAAATGGTCAATGCGTATGTCGGTGATGAAAACCAGTTTAGGGCAATCAGCATTCCAACTCTGTTTTCCATTCACATGGCGCCTTGCAATACCAGTAAAACCGCACCCTCAAGATTTCGAATTTGAGAATGCGACAGTGCAGGAAATGTGTCGACCGCGGAGAGTGCCGCCGCAGCGCCAAGTGCCACAAGCGGCGCATTCTTCTCAATGTTCGGCATAAGCAATTTTGCTTCCATCACTCTTAAACAAGAATACCGTGAACGCGTCTGGA
>JAYTSN010000227.1:0-4323 GCA_043745625.1 Aestuariivirga sp.
TTTTTTGGATAATGTCTATCCACAATGAACATTCGGCGCTGCTGCCCCTCTTCACGTCGTCTTCGTGAGCTTGCAAGACTTGTGGGTTGAGGTTGGAAGTTTTGACCGATGTGTGGAATGTAGCGAGATATAGCCAATCGACCGTACGGTGTCAAGCGTTATTTTCAATTTTGTGATTATTTATAGTTTTTCTAGCGATTTAAGGGAGTTACATCCTATTTTATCGTCGCCGCATCTTCGATTTGGAGTGATGGCACCCGCTTTGCGCCCCACTCATCGGCGACCAATCTTCCGGCGATGTGAATGGGGTGATTGCGTTCGGAGAGGAGCAATTCACCAAGCTCGGTGTTTAAGGCGCGAAAGGCGATGGCTTTGAGTTTGGTGCCGTCGCTGGCAACCAAAGTGCAACGCACATGGTCAGTTCCGGCTTGGTCGGCGTAGATCACCTTATGGGCGGGGAAAACGAACATGGGCGATGGGTGGGCCGAGCCGTAGGGGCCTGCTTGTTCGAGGAGTTCGATGAGGTCGAGTGTGGCACCACTGGCCGTTAAGGCGCCGTCGACGGCGAGTGATGGATCGCGCAGGCTTTCGACTTCGGCTGTTAAAGATTCTTCCAGAAACTGGCGCAGTTCGGCCAATCTTTCAGTTGGCACAGTGAGGCCTGCTGCCATGGCGTGACCGCCGCCTTTGGTGAGGATGCCTGCTTCTGATGCGAGGCGCACGGCTTTGCCGAGGTCCACTCCTGCAATGGAGCGGCCAGAGCCTGTGGCTTGGCCAGTGGTTTTGTTAATGGCCAACACCAGGCTTGGCACATTGAAGCGGTCTTTGAGGCGCGAGGCGGCAAGGCCCACAACACCTGGATGCCAGCCATCGGCGGCGACAACAACGATGGATGGTCGCTTGTCTTTACCCATGGCGGATTCGGCTTGGGCGATGGCTTCGTCGACGACGCGCAGTTCGATGATTTGACGTTTACGGTTCAGCTCATCGAGATTGCGCGCAAGTGCATGGGCGTGGCCTTTGTCGTTCGTGGTGAGGAGCGCCAGAGCTTCCTCCGCGTGGCCAACACGACCAGCGGCGTTGATGCGCGGGCCGAGGATAAAGCCTAAAGCATAAACATCTGGCCTGCGTTTCAAGCCGCCGACATCAGCAAGAGCGGAGATGCCTTGGTTTTCGCGCCGTGACATGATGCGCAGGCCCTGGGTGACATAAGCGCGGTTCAGGCCTTTCAAGGGAACCACATCGCACACGGTGGCCAGGGCTACGAGTTCAAGCCATTGCAACATGTTTGGCTCAGGGCGTTGCTCGTTGTAGTGGCCAAGCGTGCGGAGTTGTTTGTTGACTGCGGCGATGAGGATCATGACTACGCCCGCCGCACAGAGATGGCCCTGCCCTGACATATCGTCTTGTCGGTTTGGATTGATCACCGCATAAGCTTGCGGCAGATCCACGCCTGCTTGGTGGTGATCGACGATGATGGTGGTGAGGCCAAGCTCGGCAGCATGGGCCAATGGATCATGGCTCATGACACCGCAATCTAGGGTGAGCAGTAATTCTGTGCCCTGCTCTTTCAAGGTTGTTACGGCTTTTTGCGATGGGCCATAACCTTCGGTCAGTCGGTCGGGGATATAGACATTGGCTTCATGGCCCACGCTTGCCAGAAAGCGCACCATGATGGCGGCCGATGAAACGCCGTCCACATCATAGTCACTAATAATGCCAATCACTTCTTTTTTCACAATGGCTTCGGCCACACGTGCGGCACCTTTTTCCATATCCATGAAAACGGACGGTTGCGGCATGAGAGAGCGGAGGGTGGGATTTAAAAATGCTTCAGCTTCGTCGGACGTGACACCACGTGCGGCCATTACCCGGCCGAGGATTTCTGGCAGTTCGTTTTTTTCCGCGATGGTATGCGCCAGCCGTTGATCATCCAACCGCGCCACCCAGCGCTGGCCTTTGACGGATTTTTCAACATTGAGGAAGGCGGGTTTATTCATTGTCTTCTCCTGCTATGCGGGACGTAAGGCTGACAGATTTAGCAAGTTCCCCCTCAGTCCTTCGGACAGCTCCCCCAACAAGTTGGGGGAGCGTGATGTGCAATTCAGAATAAAATCGGCAATGTTTCGCCCTCCACCAGCTCTGCTGGGGGAGGTGCCCGAAGGGCGGAGGGGGCCCTCTTTATCAAAACCTTTCAATCCTTATCACCCGTGGTGTGCCCGCGACGTGGCCATCTTTTTGAATGCGCGCGACGGCTTTTTGGATCGACATTTCGAACGTATCATGCGTAATCAAAATGAACTGGGCTGTGGCGCGTTTGGCATCCTTATTGGTTTTGCCGCGTTGCACGATGCTTTCGATCGAGATTTTGGCATCTGCCAGAATTGAAGCAATCGAGGCGACGGCACCCGGCTTATCCAGCAATTCAAGAGCGACATAAAACCCGCCTTCATGGGCCTTGGGTGGGGCTGGCTTATATTTCTTCAATTCCTTGGCCGGAATGCCGAAACTTGGGCGAATGTTTTTGCGGGCGATATCGATGATATCTGACAACACAGCCGAGGCTGTGGGGTGCGAACCAGCGCCGCGGCCTTCCAGCACCAGATCTCCTACAAAATCGCCTTTCAACACAACGGCGTTGAACACACCATCTGTCTCGGAAACTGGCGAACCGCGGGGGATTAGCGTTGGGTGAACGCGTTGTTCCACTCCACCATCATGGGCCACGGCCACGCCCAACAATTTGATCTTGTAGCCCAGTTCCGCAGCGTTGCGGATGTCGCTTAATGTTATGGCTTCGATGCCTTCGATGCGGATCGAGGGGAGATTAACTTCACAGCCAAAAGCCAGCGACGTTAGCACCGCTAATTTATGCGCTGTGTCAAAACCGCCTACGTCAAAAGTGGGGTCGGCCTCGGCGTAGCCAAGTTTTTGTGCTTCTTTAAGGACATCGACGAAGGCCCTGCTTTCATTGGCCATTTTGGTCAAAATGTAATTGCAGGTGCCGTTCATGATGCCAAAGAGTTTGCGCACGGAATTGCCGGCCAATCCTTCGCGCAAGGTCTTGATTACCGGAATGCCGCCTGCTACTGCCGCTTCAAAATAAAGCGCCACACCCTTGGCTTCCGCAGCCCTCGCCAGTGCCGCGCCATGATGCGCCAGCAAGGCTTTGTTTGCAGTTATCACGTGTTTTCCTGAAGCAATTGCGGCTTCTACAGCTTCCTTTGCAGGGCCTGTGTCGCCGCCGATCAATTCGATGAAAACGTCGATACCTTTCGAGGAGGCGAGTGCTACAGGATCATCAAACCAGTCGAGGCTGGACAAATCATGTTGGCCGCGGGTTTTGCCCTTGCTGCGGGCAGAAACGCCTGTCACCTTCAAAGGCATACCTGCGCGCGTGGCGATTATGGTTTCATGAGCCTTTAAAATATCGAGCACACCTGTGCCAACCGTGCCTAAGCCTGCTATGCCCAATCTTAATGCGTTCGTCATGTTTCGCCTGTCTTAGTTGGCTGACTTATGGCGGGTGGGCGGCGATTTGGCAAGAAATGCGCTTGCCGAAATTTTAATCAGGCTTAAATGTAAATTGTGGAGAAATTGAAACGGCTATGATGGATTCGAAACAAGTACCGCCCACTGAATTTAAGCTTCCAGACCCTGTAAAGCTAATGCAGAATCTTGCGCGCGTGTTTGAGCGTGCTTCGGCCATTGCGCGACAAGTGGCCGAGCGGCCGGACTTACAAAAACAGGAAGCTGAAACACAAATTTTGCCGATGGAGCAAGTGGCCAAGACACTTGGTGAAGTTTTCAAACATTATTCCGATGACCCCGCCAAAACGATGATGGCGCAGATGAAACTGTGGCAGGGATACACGGTTCTCTGGCAGGGTGCGTGGGCCAAGGCTTTGGGGCAGCATGTTTTTCCGTTGGCAACACCGGCCAAAAATGACAAGCGCTTTAAAGATAAAGACTGGCAGGAAAACGCCATTTTTGATTTTTTGAAACAGGCTTATTTGATCAGCGCCAAATGGGCGGCAGATATGGTCAATGACGCGAACCTCGATGATCACACCAAGCTCAAAGCAAAATTTTATGTTGAGCAAATCACCAACGCGCTGTCACCTTCAAACTTCGCCATGTCGAACCCCGAAGTGTTGCGCGCCACGCTGAGTACCAATGGTGCAAATCTATTGGCTGGCATGGATAAATTGGAGCGGGATTTTGCCGATGGCCGCTTGCGGATTATGCAGACGGATAAAACCGCCTTTGAAGTGGGCCGCAATATTGCTCTGACGCCGGGCAAAGTTATATTTCGCAATGACG
>JAYTSN010000228.1:0-12265 GCA_043745625.1 Aestuariivirga sp.
GCCTTTGTAACAGAGGTTTATGAAAGCCAGTGAACTTGATAAAATTTTTGATGCTGGTGAAGAAAATGTTCTTCAGCACTTTGATTTGAGCAAAGCAAAAAAACCAATTTGGAACTCAAACGCGTCGATTTGGATTTTCGGGTCTGGGTTATCAACGACCTTCACCAACGGGCCAAATTCTTGGGGAAACTCGGGGCGCATTGATCAAGTTCATTCCAACTCCTTCGCAACCCGGTCCCACTCAGCGGTAATCGTCGCGGCCCGTTGACCACCAGCGCGGCGATACCAATACCCCGCATTAGCTTCATCACCTTCAATCCAATGTGCCAATGCATGAACAATGTCGTATGCTGGATTGCCTTCATCCTGCTGGCAAATCGCGTGGGCCTTTTCCCATTCCGGGCCCATAACCAACCCACCCTTTCTCAACCACCACAGCGCTTGCAACGGCGGCGTTAAATCAGTCTTAGGTGTTGAATGCGTAAAAGAAGTGGGATCAAATTTTGCTATGGATGTACCTCTAAAAATGACTACAAATTCTATTACTGCGAAAACGCAATGAACATATCGTATTCATAAAAAAACCCTCTCTCTTTTCAGAGAAAGGGCTATGTGGATATATTACACCGCGTGTTAAACGCAACCGTGATTGTCGTGGACTGCCGCGCCAAACAATGCACCACCAGCACCACCAAGAGCAGCGCCGCCAACAGCATAAGCACCGCCGTAAGCAATAGCGCTTCCAACACCGCCGGTCACTGCGCCAAGCAGAAGCCCAAGCACAATCACACCGCCAATATCACGATTGTCAACGCACACATCTTGCGATTGATGATGGCGAGAACGTGCCATTGCATCAGGTGCTGCTACAACAATGCTGCTTGCCACGAGGGCTGCTGCCAAAGAAAGGTTCATTAAAGATTTCATCATTATTCTCCTATGTCTAACTGTTTGTTTAATCCGCATCTTACTGGTCTTTACAGCTCCAGCTACCCTATTTAGGAATCAAATTGTGGCTTAAAATTGCATATTAACGCTCCATTAACATATGCCGCACCCTAAAAGTTCCAATCATAAAAATAAAAACCTATTTAAATCAGGATCGAGCTAATAATGATTATTGATATTTCTCAACTACTTAGCAACAGCATCACCGGATTTCCAACTGACACGAAATATTCCGAAACATTTGTTGCTCAAATTGGCGCTGGAGTACCAGTGAATGTTTCTAGAATGACACTTTCAGCCCACTGTGGCACCCATGCAGATGCGCCATACCACTATGATGATAAGGGTGCTCGAATTGGTGCTATTTCCTTAGAACCTTTTATTGGTCCAGCGCGATTGATCGACGCGAGATCGGATACGCCATACGTGTTGCCGGAACATATTAAGTCCCAACTCACGGGTACGCCACCCCGCGTTTTGCTCCGCCTGCATGAAACGATCGATCCAAATAAATGGAACCCGAATTTTCGCGCACTCAGCCCCGACGTGATCGGTTTGTTAAATGATCATGGAGTTAAACTCATCGGCGTTGATACGCCTTCGATCGATCCCGAAACCTCAAAGGACTTACCAGCCCATATGGCGGTTAACCGATTCGACATGCGGATTTTAGAAAATTTGATGTTGAGCCACGTTAAGCCCGGAGACTATGAGTTGATTGCGTTGCCGCTAAAATTTGAAAATTTGGATGGCTCGCCGGTGCGGGCCATCCTGAGACCATTAAAATAATTTAAGCTGCAACAAACTTAAACGACACGCCATTCATGCAATAGCGCAGGCCAGTTGGTTTCGGCCCATCATCAAACACATGGCCGAAATGCCCACCGCAGCGGCGGCAATGCACCTCGGTGCGGGCCGCAAATAGCGTGTTGTCTTCCTTCTTGACGACAGCGTTGGGCATGACATCAAAAAAACTAGGCCAACCCGTGCCACTGTCGAACTTCGTTTCAGAAGCAAACGCCGGCAGATCACAACCAGCGCACGCAAAGGTACCCTTGCGGTGCTCGTCTAAAAGTTTTGATGTCCACGGGCGCTCCGTTGACTCTTGGCGTAAAACTGCAAATGCCTCTGGCGAGAGCAGCTTTTTCCATTCATCTTCCGTTTTGGTAATTTCAAAATCTTCAGCCTCGGCAAGCTGCGCTCCCAAGCCAAGTGCAGCTAGCGAAATTCCGGCAAAACTAATCGAACGACGGTTCATATTTATTCTCCTGTATTGATCTATAGATACGCTCAATCCGCCAAATCGACCACTCACAAGCAAACACCAGTCGATCAAAGAAATGTGAGCAAATTAACGCCCGACGTGACCTGAAAGATTGGCACCAGCATCTTGCGGCAACCGCGCAAAAAATATTGTCGATATCAGCCCCACGAACGCAACCACAAAAAAAGCCACCGCAAAATCACTTCGACCAAGCATCTCAGCACCCCGCAAAAACTGTGCAGCCTCCAACGTCAATGCCGCCACTGCCACACCCAATGCCAGCGATAATTGTTGTGCAACTGTATAAAGCCCATTAGCCGGGCCAACTTCCTGTGTCGATACATCGGCGTAAGCAATCGAATTCAAACTCGTAAACTGTAATGACCGGAGCAACCCGCCAAACAGCAAAACCATGACCATAACAATAAACGGCGTATTTGGCGTAAATAAGCCGCTGGCCGCCATCATAACGCTTGAAAATACGCCGTTAAACACCAACAGCTGCCTGTAACCCCAACGTTTTAAAGATCGCGCCGCCAAAAATTTCATCATCACAGCACCCAGTGCCGAAGCACACGTAATGCTGCCAGATTGAAACGGCGTAAATCCAAAGCCCAACTGTAACATCAGTGGTAATAAAAAAGGCACCGCTCCTGCAGCCACCCGGTAAAACATGCCGCCCACAATGCTCACTCTTAACGTCTGTACACGGAGCATTGCAATTTCAAGAATGGGTTTGGGAATGCTTCTGGCATGGCGCACATAAATCCAAATTAATATCGCACCCACTGCTATCATCGCAAAAACAACCATCGGCGGAAAAATCCCCTGCCCCAGTTCAGTCATGCCAAACACAGTCAGAGATAAACCCAACCCAGAAAGCACAAAGCCTTTGATATCTAACTGAGCAACATTTTCATCTTTCATATTCGGCATCAACCAGGTTGCGAGTGCTAGTCCCAAAATCCCGAACGGCAAATTCATCCAGAAAATCCAACGCCAGTGAAAATATGTTGTAATGAAACCGCCAATCGGGGGGCCTAAAAGTGGGCCTATTAAAGCAGGCACCGTTAGCCAAGCCATCGCATTGACATATTCATTCTTTGGCACCGTGCGCAGCATAACGATGCGCCCGACTGGCACCATCAATGCCCCGCCAAAGCCTTGCACCGCCCGCGCTACAACCAAATATTCAAGTGAGTTCGCAAACCCACACGAAATCGACGCCAGTGTAAAAATTGCTACGGCCAATTGAAAAACCGTTCGGGCGCCAAATCGATCTGCCAACCACGATGATATTGGAAGAAATACGGTGAGGCTCAGAAGATACGTCGTAAACGCAAGTTTAAGCGCAACAGGGTTGGTTCCTAAGTCAGCGGCAATTGCGGGAAGCGACGTGGCTATAACCGTCGAGTCCATATTTTCCATGAACAATGCTGAAGCGAAAACCAAGGGCAATATACGATTTGGATTCATCAGTTGGCAGTTCTAGCATGTGGCAGAAAAGCCGCACCTGATTTTTTAACATTTACCATACTTTCCATACAACCAAGGTTTGAAATATACGGGAGGGCTGTGCTGCTATCTTGCGCCTGCACCGATTCTGATGCGCCGGGTTTTGTGCGTCAATGCGTGATTTTCAATGTTTAATTGGTTTTTTAGCTGGCTAGAACGGCGCGTCGATAGTTTTCCTCTGGATGATCCGCAAATGCCGGACCCTTCAACATGGGGATTCATCCGCCATTATTCGAAGCCGTTTTATCCTCTTCTCTTTGTCGGGTTCTTGTTGACTGTAACCATCGCAGTGATGGAGGTTCGCGTATTCGCTTACGTGGGAACTTTGGTCGACACACTTGGCAAAGCTAACCATGAAACATTCTGGCAAGACAATAAATTGCAGCTCTTGATGTATGGCAGCATCGCGCTGGTCATTATGCCGTTCCTCACTTTTGCCGCGGACTCGATTGAAAACCAGGGCCTACGTGGAAATTATGCCATGCGCATCCGCTGGATGGCGCATCGTTACATGCTGCGCCAGTCGATGGAATTTTTCCATAATGAGTTCGCGGGCCGCGTTGCTACAAAAGTAATGCAAGCCGCCCTTGGCGTGCGCGATGTTGTGATGAAGTTGACGCAAGTGATTGCTTGGGTCGTGGTCTTCTTCCTCACGGCACTGGCTTCCTTCGCAGGCAATGATTTGCGTTTGACCATTCCCCTTCTCGTATGGCTGGTGCTTTATCTGATCACGCTTTCGTATTTTGTTCCCCGCCTTGGTAAAATGGCTGAAGTGCAAGCCGATGCACGCTCGGTGGTGACGGGTCGCATTGTCGATACGTATACAAACATGCAAACCGTGAAACTCTTCGCTCACACCTCGCGCGAAGATGGCTATGCCAAGCAAAGCATGCAGTGGATGTTGCAGACAGTTTATAATTCCATGCGCACTTCCACAGGCATGAACATATCACTCAACGCCATAAATGGCCTGCTGCTAACCTCAACGGCGGCTATGGCCACGTGGCTGTGGTATCAAAATGCCATTACTGTAGGTGCTATCGCCTTCTCAGTGGGCCTTGTCTACCGCATGCTCGGAATGGCGCATTGGATGATCTGGGAAACCGCAGGCCTGTTTGAAGACTTCGGCGTGGTCAAAGATGGCGTTGAAGTTATCTCGCGCCAACACGCGGTTAAAGATGCAGAAAATGCCAAGCCCCTGATAGTTACAAAAGGCGAAGTGAAGTTCGATCACCTAAGCTTCAACTACGGTCAATCCGCTTCCAAGCGTGGCCATCACGTCATTGATAATTTCAACCTCACAATCAACCGTGGCGAAAAAGTAGGCCTCGTCGGAAGGTCAGGCGCGGGCAAATCCACCCTCGCAAATCTGCTGCTGCGTTTTTATGATGTAGGCTCAGGCTCGATCATCATCGACGGCCAAAACATTGCTGACGTGCAGCAGGAAACCTTGCGCGCCGCCATTGGCGTGGTGACACAAGATACATCCTTGCTCCATCGTTCGGTGCGCGATAACATTGCTTACGGCAAACCCGATGCAACGGTAGAACACGTTATGGCCGCTGCAAAAAAGGCGCATGCTGAAGAGTTCATCGACAACTTGGTTGATCTCAATGGTCGCAAGGGCTTGGAAGCCCATGTCGGAGAACGCGGAGTGAAACTTTCAGGCGGTCAACGCCAACGCATCGCCATCGCCCGTGTGCTGCTGAAGAACGCGCCGATCTTGATTTTGGATGAAGCCACATCGGCGTTGGACTCTGAAGTCGAAGCCGCAATCCAAGAAAATCTCTACACCTTGATGGAAGGCAAAACCGTAATCGCCGTAGCCCACCGCCTATCGACTATCGCCGCAATGGACCGCCTTGTGGTGATGGACAAAGGTAAGATTGTGGAAGAAGGCAGCCACCAAGATTTGTTAAAGAAAAAGAATGGGCTTTATGCAAGCCTGTGGAAACGGCAATCGGGTGGTTTCCTGGTGGAGGAAGAAGCGGTGGAAGCAGCGGAGTAACGCCATCAAAATTCTGCCACAACTTGCAACCAAATCGCAGTCTTCAAGGGGATCACACATGAAATCTGGTTTAATCTTCACCACAGCCGTTGCGCTGTTTCTTTCCGCCTGCACCACAAATCCATACACAGGCGAGTTACAACCTTCTAAAACTGCCTTGGGTGCAGGCACTGGGGCGATTTTGGGCGGCATCGTAGGTGCTGTAGCTGCAGGTGATCGTAAAGCAGCTTTGATAGGCGCTGGCATTGGTGCGCTTGCTGGTGGTGGCATTGGCGCTTACATGGATAACCAAGAGGCGCAATTGCGCGATCAACTTGAAGGCACAGGCGTCTCAGTCAGCCGCGAAGGCGATAGCATCGTTTTGAATATGCCGTCGAATATTACCTTTGATTCAGACCGCTCCGAATTGAAATCCCAATTTTTCGATACACTGAATTCAGTTGCAGCGGTCTTCCAGAAATACAATCAAACTTTGATCAACGTTGTAGGCCATACAGATGCTTCAGGCACACCAGATTATAACTACGATCTATCGCGCCGCCGCGCCGCCGCCGTTGCGCAATATCTCTCATCACAACGACTAGACCCAAACCGCTTCTCTGTTGAAGGCCGCGGCGAAAAAGACCCGATAGCCTCCAACGCCACAAAATCTGGCAAAGCCCAAAACCGCCGCGTTGAGATTGCGATTTTGCCGCTCACATAACTCTATTTAATGCAGCGGATTTAACAATGGGCTACCGACTTTACTGACATAGAAAATAACAACTTTGGTCATTTCTGTTGCACTGCGATTATAGCCCGTCATCTCACTGTTGGGTGGTTCCACCATTGCTTCACCTGCTTTCACAACCTTAGGCGGCATCCCTTTAAGCTCCAGTGTGAAAGCCCCTTCAAGCACATAGACGGTGACAGGGAAGTCGTGCGTGTGTGCTGGTGTATGATCGCCGGGCTTGAACGATGCCGTTAAAACCCGCACTTCACTTTTCTCATCGCGTGGTAGTCCAGCAACTTCTTCCTTCAAAACGAGCGTGGGTTTAACGGGCGGCGCACTTTCGGCAAGGGCAAAACCACTGATCGCCGTCATCAGAGCTATAGTAGATATCATTGAAATTGGGCGCATTTGCCGTTCTCCTTTTTTGAGTTGAGCAAAACTTAGATCAAGAAAACGAGTGGCGGCAGCAGCAATGTTGCACACAGGAGCCGCATTGATGCATAATAAAAAATTGTTCGGTTGGGACGACCTCAAATATTTTCTTGCCGTAGCTCTTAGTGGCAGCACCATTGCGGCTGGAAAATCTCTCGGGATCAACTAATCTACTGTTCACCGCCGTCTCAACGAATTAGAAAAACGCATCCAGCGCAAACTCGTAACACGCGAAACCACTGGTTATCAGTTGACCGAGTATGGAATGGAACTCCTGCCTTTCGCCAAGCGCCGTGAAGAAACAATTCTGGAACTACAGCGTCATATAAAAGATAAAACCCGCGATCTGACGCGCACCATCCGTGTAACCTGCCCCGAGCCACTAGTTGCCAGAATAATGAAATCGCCTTTGCTAGAGCGCTTCAATGCCCGCCATCCCGGTTTAAAAATTGAATTTGTTTCAAGTGACCGATACTTAGACCTGTCAAAAGGTGAGGCTGATGTTGCCTTCCGGTCAGGCGATACCGATGATGAGTTAATTGGCCGAAAGATCGCGGAATCACTCTGGGCAGTTTATGCCAGCAAAGATTATATCGCGCGCAACGGTCAGCCTAACCAGATCGATGAATTGACCAACCACCCGCTTGTAGCCTTCGACGAAACACTAAGCACCCACCGCGTGCTAACGTGGTTGAAAGATGTAACACCCCAAGCCAATTTCGTATCGCGGCACAACAGTGTGCTTGGTTTAGTTTCAGCCATAAAATCTGGCATCGGAATTGGTTTTTTGCCAACTGCACTTGGTGATGCCGAAAGCGAACTCGTGCGCCTGATGGGGCCAATACCTGAATTGACCCGCAGTTGGCGAATGTTGGCCCACCCTGAACTTCGTCGAACCCCGCGAGTTGCGGCCTTATTCGATTTTATTGTTGATGAGAGCGCGTTGCTAAAATCAATATTCACGGGCTAAGCCCACGTGCTGGACTTAAGTTTGGTCTCTGCCTAAACGAGGCAAATGTCCATCGTTCGCGTCACCCTCACCCTCGGCAATCTCAGCCACGAAGCTGCGCATGATTTAGCCGAGCAGATTGAAAATGATTTCCGGCTTGATCCGCTGGCCGTCACCATAAACGAAACAGATGAAGCTCAAGCACTTTGGGAAACAGTAGCTTGGTTTGAAACAACCGAGTTAGCTGAAGAAGCCCGCTCCCTGCTCGATAAACCTCAAGCAATGATCGCCGATGTGCCAGATCTTGATTGGGTACGCCGCTCACTCGAAGGCCTATCACCCGTCAAAGCTGGCCGCTTTTTTCTCCACGGCTCGCATGACCGTGAAGCCAGGCGAAGTGGCGGAATCGCGCTAGAGATCGATGCGGGCACGGCATTCGGCACGGGCCACCATGGCACCACAGCGGGTTGCCTTGAGGCGCTTGATGATATTCTAAAACGCAGCCGCCCACGCCGAATTTTAGATTTAGGGTGTGGCACAGGTGTTCTAGCGATAGCCGCCGCGCAAGTCTTAAAAACCAAAGCCTTAGCGACAGACATTGACCCAGAAGCCGTGCGAGTAACCTTAAACAACGCCGCACTTAATGGCGTAAAGCCCCTGCTCCGCGGCATAACTGCCCCAGGCCTGCACCACGCCAGCATCAAACAATCAGCGCCTTATGATTTGATTTTCGCAAATATCTTAGCGCGCCCACTTGCCAGCCTGGCGCCAGGCCTTTGCTCAATTTTAGCCCCCGGCGGCAGCTTGATCTTGTCAGGCCTGACAACCGATCAAAAACGCTGGATAACCGCGTGTTATAAAAATCGCGGTTTGATCCAAGGTAAAATCATCCGCAAGGAAAATTGGCTGGCCATTGTTATGACCAAACCCGATAAAAAGCGCTCCAAGCCTTTCAACTTAGAGCGCAACATCGCAAATCTTTTCGGCCCCGATTGGCAGCTCGAATGGTTACTTCGGCTTAATGGCCCCAAACGCGTGTAGTGATATCACCACGTGTCACACCGATATCAGCCAAAAGCCGATCATCAAGCTGGTGCAACTGGCGTTCAGCCCGGCTGCGGGATAAAAAGCCCTTAACCTTGCCCATAATGCCATTATGTGTGCCTGAAACATGCGTTGTTTCGCGGTCTGTCAAAATCATCGTCATTCCCATCTTCCTCGTCAAAGGCTTCGCCCTCGAAATAAAATACTTGTGCGCCGCACAAACTTCTTAGATTTAGCTCTATTTGCGACCAAACTTCAAAATATGCCATGCAAAATACACATGCAACGATTTAATGACATTTTAGCATTCAGAAAAAATCAATAATCAGGTGTATAGTTATGAATTATGTCAATATTTTTACAAAAATGCTCTATTTTCTAAAAAATATTGACCCCCATTTCTGAGAAGAGAACTGCCGAAAATGTATAAAAATTTCGTTAATTTACCAATCTCTATGCAAATTTGTAATGAATAAAATGTTGCGCTGCACAATCAATGTGATTTTCAAGCTGCTTATTTGGTTTTAGCACCCACAAATGCTAATCCGAACAGTGCTCTAGAACTGGATTTCCCAAAACCATGAAAAACACCGCCGCCCGTCTTATTCAACTTCGTACCGTGATCAAAAACCATAAGCTCGCTGGGTTCATCATACCAAGGCAAGACGAGTTTCAGGGTGAGTATGTAGCAAGCTATGCCGAGCGCCTGCATTGGCTGACGGGTTTTTCCGGTTCATGGGGTCTGGCGATTGTAACCCTCAAAAAGGCGGCGATTTTTGTGGATGGCCGATACACCGTCCAAGTACGTGATCAAGTCGACACAAAACTCATTACACCACAACATCTCGTTGATGAACCGCCAACCAATTGGATTGCAGAGAACCTGAAGAAGGGTGATCGCTTGGGTTTCGATCCATGGCTGATAACAACAGGCGAAGCCAGGCGCTTTGCCTCAGCTTGCGAAAAAGTCGGCGCGAAACTGGTTCCAGTTTCCAAAAACCTTGTCGATCAAATTTGGAAAGATCAACCTGCCCGCCCAGCAAATCCACTTTCTGTTCAGCCGCTGCAATTTGCTGGCCGCAGTGTGAAAGATAAACTGGCGGATATGTCACAAGCTTTAATCAAAACGGGTGCTGATGCTGCGGTACTCGCTGAACCTTCATCCGTGTCTTGGGTTCTGAACATTCGCGGTAGTGATGTGCCGTTCACGCCAGTCGTACTTGCCTACGCCATTATCCACAAAAAGGGTAAAGCTGAACTCTTCATCGATAAAAATAAACTGCCCGAAGAAGTGCAGGCGCATTTAAAATTAACAACCACAATTCGCAAACCCAATGAATTTGATGTGGCGTTAAAATCGCTAGCACGCAAAAAATCTAAGGTCTTGATCGATGCAGGCTCGGCACCAGAACGCGTGCGCACCGCATTGAGGGGCGCCGAAATCAAAGAAGCCATGGACCCATGCACCATGCCGAAGGCTTGCAAAAACCCAAGCGAACTCAATGGCGCACGCGCAGCCCAATTGCGTGATGGTGTTGCGCTCTCACATTATCTGCATTGGCTTTCAACTGAAGCCCCAAAAGGCCATCTCACCGAAGCCACGGCTGCTGAGCGCCTCACAGCATTTCGGAGAGACACAGGCGTGTTGCTGGATCTTTCCTTCAGTACTATTTCCGCTTCTGGCCCCAATGCCGCCATCCCTCATTATCATGTCGATCCAGTTAACTGCCGCGCCATCAACAACAATGAAATCTATCTGATCGACTCCGGCGGCCAATACCAAGACGGCACAACCGATGTGACGCGCACCGTAATTATTGGTCAGCCTACGGACGAAATGAAAGATCGCTTCACCCGCGTGCTCAAAGGCATGATCGCGATTTCGACTATCTGCTTTCCCAAAGGCACAACAGGCGGCCATATTGATGTGCTGGCGCGCACAGCTTTATGGAAGGCCGGATTGGATTTCGACCATGGCACAGGCCATGGCGTGGGCTCCTATCTCTCAGTCCACGAAGGCCCTGCCCGCATCAGCAAGGCGGGCAATGTGGCCTTGCAACCCGGCATGATTTTGTCGAATGAACCGGGATATTATAAAGCGGGCCAATTCGGCATCCGCATTGAAAACTTGCTGATTGTCAAAGAGCCAGCCGAGATCAAAGGCGGTGAAAGACCGATGTTGCGTTTCGAAACTTTGACCTTCGCGCCCATTGATCGCAACTTGATCGACACAAAGCTGCTCACCCGCGAAGAGTTGCAATGGCTGGACGGTTATCATGCCAAAGTATTGAAAGAAATCGGAAACAAGATGGATGGCGCTGCAGCTGAATGGATGAAAATGGCGTGCGGGCCTCTGAGCCACGATTAAACCTATTTAAAACAAATGCTTAAAATTGTTTTCCGAATTCAGGAAATAAAGCTTGACAGCGTACGGTGAGCCTGCTAGTTCTTTCCATACTCCAGAAATGGGTCAGCACTCCGCATCAAGTTTTGCAAGCTCACGAAGACGACGATGTAAGTTGATCCTATTGGATGACCAGGCGCAATCCAACCACACTCAACATGCCCACCAAAATGACGATCAGCAATGGTAGTCGGAGATAGGCGGCGATTGCCGTAACGATGGCGGCCAAAGTTTCAGCCCTGCCCGTCATAAAAACCGTCGGTGTAATGACTGCCATCAACACTGCGGGCGGCACAGCATCAAGTGCGGCCTTTAATCTGCCCTGCACCACCACACCGCGCATCAACAACAAACCGGAAAGGCGTGTAGAATAGGTGGCAAGGCCCATGCCGATGATGGCCAGCAAAGTTGAGAAATGAACAGTAAAAATACTACTCACGCTTCCGCCTCACCATGAAGAAGAGCAGCAATGGCAACACCAGCTAGACCGCCCAAAACAATATACCAAGCACCCGCCAAATATGTTTTCGCCAAAACCGCAACAGCTCCACTGGCGATGATTACAGCTCCCGTGCGCGGACCTTTCCAAACCCCCGAGAGGATAGCAATGAACATGGCAGCAAAGGCGAAATCTAATCCGATCAAGGCAGCGTCTGGCAATTGCTTGCCGATGAAGGCACCAATGGCCGACGATAAAAACCAAGTGGGCCAGAGTGGCGCTGCCACACCCACATAATAACCCAAGGTCAACTGTTGGGTCAACGCTTTGCGTTCAAGCAAAGCCCACGCTTCGTCGGTGAGGATATACATTAAAGGTGCATGCCAGCGGCCTGGAATTTCGCCCATGTGTCGCGATATCGATGCGGCATATAACATATGCCGAATATTGATGATGAAAACTGTAAACACCATCAGTGCAATCGGCAAGGGATCAGCCCACATCTCGATCGCCACAAATTGCGATGCGCCTGCGTAAACCAGAAAGCTCA
>JAYTSN010000229.1:0-12241 GCA_043745625.1 Aestuariivirga sp.
GAACCATACTGTTCCATCCGTTGGATAATAGGTTTGCGCATAAACGCCTGCTAACCTCGTGTTGCCAAATTCGATGTTGGTGGCACCTGGCGTTCCGACAAAAAAACTTGGTGAAATCAAATCGTCCCACAAGCTGAGCGCCAATATGGCCTTAGTTTGTTGATTTGCGTTCAAGGCCGAAAAAGTATTCAGTTCGGCTGTGCCTGCCAAGCCGAGGTTTGAAGTTGGAAAGGAATAACTGATGGTGGAGCCAAACCAATGCCAACCGCTGTCAAGCTGCTGGACAACCATAGCCTGCGTTAGATTTGGAAGTGGAGCCAGTGCCATTTTTAGTCCCCCAGAAAGTTTAGAGCAGTTGAATTTGCTTCGAGTCTCAGAAGCGTCAAATTTCGTTAGCATTAAAAGCTTGCAATCGAATGCTTACTACCAGGATTTTACAAGCGCGTGGTTGACAATTGACTAACGAAATGTGTTGAAATTGGAGTGTATAACTCCAAAATTTATCGCGACTGTTCTGTCTATCTCGCGAAGGCGGTCGGATATGCGAAATCGCTTAAAGGTTTTGTAAATTGGCAGATGGAGTAATCTCCGCACGCCAAAGCAAATAGGTTGGACAGCATTAAAATTTCCCTAATAATATCAATGACTAACTTTCTCCGGCTGGTCAACCTAACCCCTTAAAACCAAACACCCCGCTCGCCCCTTTCGGGCGCGCCAATTACATCAAGTATAGTCTGGATACATCATGAACCTACCCAAAAAATTGGTGGTCTTCTGACTTTGGCTTCTGCACGTAACAGTTTTTCAGATCATCCACGTTATTCAGATCATCCACGTTGTAGAGAAAAGCCAAATCGATACTTTGATTTTTAAGTCAGGTGGCAATTCAGCTTGGGTCGTTCCATTCTGCAACCAGATCCTTGGCTTCGACCTGATCGCCCGGATTGACATTGATGGACTTCAATATGCCGTCTCTTTCGGCAGTGAGCGCCGATTGCATTTTCATGGCTTCGAGCTGCAAGATAATGTCGCCTTTTACGAGCTTCTGTCCAGGTTGTGCCACAACATGAATCACTAGGCCGGGCATAGGTGCAGCAATGTGTGTGATGTTGCCCGTGTCGGCTTTGGGACGGGCCGATTTTATGGCTTTGGCCTTGCGGTCGGGCACGCTGATTTCACGGGGCTGGCCATTTAGTTCGAAGAAGACTTTCACTTGCCCGGTGTCGGAGGTGGCACCGACGGTGAGCAACATGATTTCAAGTCGCTTGCCAGGGTCGATCTCCGTGGTGATCTGCTCACCGGGCTCCATGCCATAGAAAAACGTGTGGGTCGGCAGTGCCCGCACGGGACCATAAATTCTGTGGCGGGCGCGATAGTCCATGAAGACCTTGGGATACATCAGGTATCCGTTGAGGTCTTCTTCATCGAGCGCTTCATCCTCATTATCGTCGGTTCCAATCTTGAGATCGGCCTTCACCTTGCTGCGGATGGCGTCAATGTCTGCTGGGGCAAGCGATGCTCCGGGCCGCGTTGTGATGGCCGTTTCACCTTTGAGAACCTTCTGCGTGATGGCTTGGGGCCAGCCGCCTTCCGGTTGGCCGAGATTGCCTTTCAGCATATCAACCACGGATTCGGGGAAAGCTACTTCTGTGCTTAGGTCTTCGACTTGAGAGCGGCTCAATCCTTGCGACACCATCATCAGCGCCATATCGCCCACCACTTTGGAAGACGGCGTGACTTTCACGATATCGCCGAAGATCATATTGGCATCAGCGTAAGCTTGCGCCACGGCGGGCCAGCGCTCTTCAAGTCCCATGCTACGGGCTTGGGCTTTCAGGTTGGTAACCTGGCCTCCTGGCATTTCATGGAGATAGACGTCTGATGCCGGAGCCGCGATACCGCTTTCAAAGGCGGCATATTGCGCGCGCACTTGTTCCCAATAACCTGAGACCGCGCGAATGGCTTTGACGTCGAGACCCGTATCACGGTCGGTGTGGCGCAGTGCTTCGACAATGGAGCCGAGGCACGGCTGTGATGTGCCACCGGAGAATGCATCCATGGCGGCGTCGACAGCATCCACACCCGCATCAGCGGCGGCCAATACGGTAGACGCGGCAAGGCCTGAGGTATCATGTGTGTGGAAGTGAATGGGAAGGCTGACTTCTTGCTTGAGTGCCTTGATCAGTACGCGGGCAGCGGCAGGTTTCAGAAGGCCTGCCATATCCTTCAAACCCAATACATGCGCGCCTGCCTTTTCCAAAGCCTTAGCCATGCGCACGTAATAATTCAGGTCATACTTGGCGCGGGCGGAATCGAGGATATCGCCTGTGTAGCAGATGGTGCCTTCACAAATGCGACCTGCCTCGTTCACGGCATCCATGGCGATGCGCATGTTTTCCACCCAGTTGAGCGAGTCAAACACACGAAACACATCAATGCCAGTTTTGGCGGCTTGGGCCACAAAGCCTTTCACGACATTGTCAGGGTAAGTTGTGTAGCCCACACCATTGGCCCCGCGCAGCAACATCTGGATCAAATGGTTTGGCATTGCAGCGCGCAGGTCGCGCAGACGTTGCCACGGGCATTCCTGCAGGAAGCGATAGGCGACATCAAAGGTGGCCCCGCCCCAGCATTCAACCGAGAACAGTTCGGTCAGATTGCCAGCATAAGCCGGTGCCACGCGTAACATGTCGATGGACCGCATACGTGTGGCCAAAAGGCTTTGATGCCCGTCGCGCATGGTGGTGTCCGTGATGAGCAGGCGCTGTTCTGCCTTCATCCACTTTGCAACGGCTTGAGGCCCGCGTTCCAAAAGCATCTGCCGTAAACCACGTTCGGGCGCTGCATCGGCCTGGGGCGGACGGGGTGCATGTGCGCGCTGCACGGGCATAGGTCGTCCCGCCGTTTCTGGATGGCCGTTTACCGTGATGTCGGCAATGTAGGTCAGGATTTTCGTCGCCCGGTCGCGGCGCTTTTTGAACACGAACAGTTCAGGCGACGTGTCGATGAACTTTGTGGTGCAGGTATCGTTGAGAAAACTCGGATGCTTCAACAGGTTTTCGACAAAGGCAATATTGGTGGCCACACCACGAATACGGAATTCACGCAGCGCCCGGTCCATGCGGGCAATTGCTTTTTCAGGGGTCGGGGCCGTGGCGATCATTTTCACCAGCAACGAGTCGTAATGCCGGGTGACCACTGCCCCTGCATAGGCCGTGCCGCCATCAAGCCTTATGCCGGGGCCATTGGATGAACGATAGGCGGTGATGCGGCCGTAATCTGGAATAAAATTGTTTTGTGGATCTTCCGTGGTGATGCGGCACTGGATGGCATGGCCGCGCAGTTTTACATCGTCTTGTGTTGGCGTGCCGGTGGCTTCGCCAAGCGTCTTGCCCTCGGCAATCAGGATTTGTGCCTGCACAATATCGATGCCAGTCACTTCTTCAGTGACGGTGTGCTCTACTTGCACACGCGGATTGACTTCAATGAAGAAAAACTGGCTTGTGTCGATATCCATCAAGAACTCGACCGTGCCTGCGCACTCGTAATTTACATGAGCACAAATTTTGCGTCCGAGTTCACACACCTCTGCGCGTTGCGCATCGGTAAGATATGGTGCTGGCGCCCGCTCCACCACCTTCTGGTTTCGGCGCTGGACTGTGCAATCGCGTTCAAAAAGGTGATAAAGATTGCCGTGCTTGTCGCCGAGGATTTGGACCTCCACATGGCGGGCGCGGGTGATCATTTTTTCGAGATAGCCCTCGCCATTGCCAAAGGCGGCAACAGCTTCTCTACGCCCCTCAAGAATCTTTTCGCGCAATTCAGATGGGCTGCTGATCGACCGCATGCCACGCCCACCACCGCCCCACGAGGCTTTCAGCATCAAGGGATAGCCAACAGCAGCGGCCTGCTGCTCAATCAATACAAAATCATCGCCCAAGACTTCGGTGGCAGGGATCACCGGAACACCTGCGGCTACCGCAACTTTCCGAGCCGAAGCCTTGTCTCCTACGGCGCGCATCGTCTCAGCCCGTGGCCCTATAAATACAATTCCAGCTGCCGTGCAGGCCTCGACAAAATCTGGATTTTCTGACAACAGGCCATAGCCCGGATGAATGGCGTCTGCGCCACTGGCCTTGGCCACGCGAATGATTTCAGCAATCGATAAATAGGCATCTACAGGTTTCAGCCCCTCGCCAATCTGGTAAGCCTCATCCGCCTTGAAGCGGTGCAGTGAAAGCTTGTCCTCTTCAGCAAAGACTGCAACTGTGCGCTTGCCCAACTCATTGGCGGCCCGCATTACGCGAATAGCAATCTCGCCCCGATTGGCAATCAGGATTTTCTGGAAATTTGTCACGTTATTGTTAGTCCAAGATGAAAATGTCTACTTATCCAATTCATGAGCAAATTCCAGTGCCAATTATAATCATAAAATCACCGCCCAAAAATTCAGTCAAATGGCTTCAAGTGAATTTATAATCTTTGCACGATAGTCCAATTTGACAAAATCAATGTAGTATTGGCTTAAGTTGCGTTTAGGTTATGCAATGCCGCAAAATGTGGGCAGTTATTGTTGATCCGTTCGAAGCGATGCGGTTCCGACATAGCCATTTTTGAAAAAGATATTTTGGTTGAAACTTATAGCCTTGCTATGCAGTCGATCATGTCAAAATTTAATTAGATAGTATCCTGATACGACAACTTAGACCAAATTTCATATTATAGTTGCATTTCGGAAATTTAAATTCAGGGCCATGCCAAAAATATACTCGCTCAAATGACGTTAACTTCTATTATGGGAGATCACGCATATGACACTCAAATCATCAATCGACGGTATACTCACTCGCGTCACATCTGGCGCGCAGAAAGATCGCGTCCCCGGCGTTGTTGCCATGATCACGGTCCGCAAGGGTAACATCTATGAAGGTGCAGCGGGCGAAACTGTACTTGGTTCTGGCAATGCGATGAAGCTCGACAGTGTGCATGCTATTTTTACCGCGCGTATGCTGATGCTGCATACGGCGGGATTTGGATACGATTTCTTCAACGAAAAATACAATGCCATGGCGCAAAAGCATGGCCAGCCCTCCGTGGTTTCCGCTTCTCGCGCCTCCATCAACACGCCACTGCTGTTTGATCTTGGTGAAAAATAGGAATACAGCTCCAACATCGATTGGTGCGGACAAGTTGTTGAAGGCATTCGTGGCAAGCGCTTGGGCGAGGTGTTCAAGGAGCGCATTTTCAACCAACTTGAAATCGAAGACATGGCCTTCACCATGACGCCTTCAATGCAGAAGCGCCAAGGCCTGCGCCGTCTTGCGGCGCTTTGCCAGCGCCTCCAGTTCAGTCCGCTCTGAGGCCGCAACCTCAACTATCGCCAGTCGCAACTTGCTCATCAGCCATCTCCTTTGCAGCAAATCACCATCGCGCCAAATTGAGTCTAAACAGAAGCGAATTTCTGACTCAGGATGCTAGTTTATGAATACGATTGGGCAGCATCAGCGTCTGAATTCTATGTTCAGACCACAATCCTTCCGGGCGCGCCGTTTCATTTACTAAAAACAATCATTATTTTGAGACGGCTGTAACGGCACTCTCTTTGCTCCAAAAAAAAGGCGGAAGTTTCCTCCCGCCTCTGTTGACTACTAAATGCGAGTTACTTCGCGATGCAGGTATCAGCCGTTTCAGGCGTGCAGACATCGAGGCCTGTGTAGGTTGGATCAGCTGGTGCGGCTCCACCCTTCTTCATCTGCCACAACGCCATCATCGTCTTGTAGCCCATTTCGAATGGACGCTGGCCAACTTGTCCAAGCGACAGACCTTCCTTCATCTGGTCGATTTGCACAGGCAGCGTGTCGGCAACCACCAAAGCTAGCTTCTTTGCAGCAATGAGATCCTTGTATTTGCCAACGGCAGCGCGGTTTGCATCAGGAATGAACTGAGGGAAACCGCCTGTCGGAACGAAAGCGTCAACGGTCGGATTCTTGGCCATGAAGTCTTCAAATTGTTGAACGGACTTCGGGAAGTCATCATCGGTGTAAAGCGGGCAGCCTTCTGCTTCGGTCCAACCGTTTTGGCCTGTCAGCTTGTCGCCTGGAGATTCAGCCGATTCTTTCCCTGCCAGTTCATCACGAATGCCCTTCATGCGTTCATTGTGGTTTGCCGCAGCAGCGCCACCGGACTGAATGCAAATTGTTCCACCTTTTGGCTTAATCGTCTTCACAATCTTGGCAAGATTTGTACCGATTTCGTAATTGTGCGTGCCGATATAGGCCACGCGCAACGCCTTGTTTTCCGGTAGAAGGTCAGAGTCCCACGTCAGCATTGGAATGCCAGCATCCTTGGCGGCCTGGGCAGCAACGGCCATGGCTGCTGCATTTGAAGGCGACACGGCAATGCCGTCGACCTTCTTGGCAACAAGATCCTGAACGATAGCAACTTCTTCATCACCGCCGCCGTGTTCACCGGGGCCGATGTACATGCATTCGAATTCGCCCTTCGATTCCGCTTCGGCTTTTTTGCAGCCATCACGGGCTTGATCAAAAAACGGGTTGTTCATGTTCTTTGGCACCAGTGCAAAAACATATTTTGCCTGGGCTGTATTTCCGACCATTGTCAGGGCGGTAAAAGCTACGGCGGCAGTTAATAGGACTTTTTTCATTTTTACTTCCTCCACTTTAAACTTCACTGTTTCCCGTCAGTGATACCGGCTTCCTTTAGTGCTTCTTGGGTTTGAACCTTTCAATGAAGACCGCGACGGGTGACTTGTTGCCACTGTCGCGCATGCCAAGAAGTACTGCGAGAATAATGAGGCCGCCAACGAATGCGCCCTGCCAATTTGAATCAATGCCTGCCATGAGAAGGGCATTGCGAATAACCTCAAGAAAAGCCGACCCAACAACGGCACCGATCGCTGTACCCGCACCCCCCATCAGGCTGGCACCACCAATTACTGTTGCAGCGATGACGCGCAATTCATAGCCTTGGCCCATGGCATTGATGGCCGAACCATTATAGCCAAGCAGCAGCAGGGATGCGATCGACGCCGTAAACGCCGATATGACGTAGGCTTGAAACTTGATGCGATCCACCGGAACGCCTGTCAGCCGGGCGGCGTGCTCGTTGCCGCCAATTGCAAACAGATGACGCGCCCAAGCTGTGAAATTGAAAACGAACCCGACAACCAGCGCAATCAAAATCATGATCCAGAAATGTGATGACAGTTGCGGAATCCAATGGGGCGCCCAACCTTCCGGAGCATGCCATGGCCATTTGGCCTGACCGATAGCCTTGACCTTCGCGGCATCATGACCAAATTTATAAAGCATCTGATTGCCTGAGAAAACGACAGCAAGCGAGCGTGCTATCGACAACATCCCAAGAGTGACAACAAATGACGGCATGCCAACATAGGCAACGAAAAATCCGTTGACGGCCCCACATACTACACCCGCAAGCAGGCCCATGAAGAATGCAATCGGCCAAGCATAGTCCCATGTCAGAAACAGCCCGGCTACAATAGCGACGAGCCCCATAACCGACCCCACCGAAAGATCAATGCCACCAGTGATGATCACAATCGTCATGCCAACAGCCATGATGCCGAATGGTGCAAAATTGCGTGTCACGTTGGCCGCATTGTCTGACGTCCCGAAACTTGGCTCCATCGCCGTCATGATCGACACGAGGATAGCCAATGCGACAGCGACCCAAAAAGGTTGACTTCCCAGAATGCGTTGAAGCCAGCTTTGCTCGGTGATTTCTGAAACCTGCGAAATCACGGCGTGGTCGGTTTCGATTTCTTTACCCTGATCAGGCGGCACGGATCGCTCCTGTGATAAGTCCCGTAATTTCTTCGGGCGATGTGTCAACCGTGTGTTTGTCTGCGACCTTGCCGCCACGCCGCATGACGATGATACGATCAGCCACGGCAAAAACGTCAGGCATCCGGTGGCTTATGAGTATGACCGATACACCTTGTGCCTTCAGGCGGCGGATAAGCTCAAGAACCTCTGCTACCTGTCGCACGGAAATTGCGGCAGTCGGTTCATCCATCAAAACAAGTTTCGCATTGGAAAGCCGCGTACGCGCAATGGCAACGGCTTGGCGCTGGCCACCAGACATTTTGCGCACAAGATCACGCGGCCTGGTCTCGGATTTGAGCTCAGCAAACAGTTGAGCAGAGCGATCAATCATTGCCTGCTTGTCCAAAATACGGAATGGCCACGGGCCTTTTTTGATCTCACGACCAAGGAACACATTTTGCGCAGCCGTCAAATTATCGGCCAGCGCCAAGTCCTGATAAACAACTTCGATACCTTTGGCACGCGCTTCGATCGGCTTGTGAAAATGACAGACTTGGCCTTCAACGGAAACTTCGCCTTCCGACGGTGGGAAGTTGCCCGCGATCAATTTGACCATCGTGGATTTTCCAGCACCATTGTCGCCCATAAGGCCCACAACTTCGCCAGGGGCAACGGAAAAGCTAATATCGTTCACAGCACGGATTGCGCCAAAATTCTTGGACACATTGCGCACATCAAGCAAAATCACGTGCATCCTCCCACGATCCTGGAGCTCTATGGGCCCACGTAGATCTAGTTGCAGCATAACCAACCACAACAATTGGACGCTAAACGCATTGATCCGACTTGGCAAGGCGTAAGAATACTTCCTGCCAACGGCGTTTTTTTGCGATGACAACCTGATGTCTTTTTACGTAGAAATCGAATTGTGGAAGGATAACGTGATCACTTAGAAAGCGCTCCAAGAGTTCGGATATGAACTACGACTCAAGGGGGCATGGGTTCGAGCCTTTTCGGGCGAGCCAATTTTTTTAACATCCAAATTGTTCCGCTTGACCTTTATGCTTGGGTTGGCACTATTCGGATATGACCGAATATGAGCTTTTGCGCATCATTACATTTCTCGAACGTATGCGGGCACCTTATGACAAGTTGCTGAATGCGGCGGAGCCTGATCCGAATTGGAATATTGTTCTGTTTTTAGTCAAACATCATTTGCGCGGCGAAAATGTTACAATGTCGAGCTTGGCTTCGGCGGCGGATGTGCCTTTTGCAAGTGCAATGCGGCGCATTCATAAGTTGATTGAGAATGGCGACATTCAATTGCGGCCAAAAGGAACGGGCGGAAAATCACACTTTCTTGAACCGAGCCGCAGTTTGACGATTAGTTTCACCGACTATGCCACCAAGGTGAAAGCGTTGCTTGCTGAGACGTTTGGATTGAAAAGCGGCAGTGCGGATTCAGAGGATTATTATTTTGGTGGATCATATCTGGCTGGCCAAATTATTCCGCCGCTTGAAATTATGGAGAAGAAAAAGGCGACGGGGCCTGATCTGCGGTTTCTTGTGCATGACGATAACTACTTCGCGGGTATGCGCGATATGTGGTCGGATTTTCGGAGTAAACTTTCGACGCGGAAGAATTTCAAACTTTTGAGCCTTCCTGAGTTGGGCGAGGAAGTGTTTGCCAATGCGCGCCGCAGGCAAAGCGAATATGATGTTATTGCCATCAATATGCCTTGGCTTGGTGAAGCTGTGGCCGACAATGTGGCTTTGCCGCTGACGAATTATTTGAAAAGCAGCAGCATTAACCCGATGGATTTTCATCCCAATATTTGGGCGACGGGCAATTGGAACAAGACGCAATATGGCGTTCCGATTTATTGCACGATTGAAGCTTTGTGTTTGCGCAAGGATT
This sequence comes from Aestuariivirga sp., assembly GCA_043745625.1. Lineage (GTDB taxonomy): Bacteria > Pseudomonadota > Alphaproteobacteria > Rhizobiales > Aestuariivirgaceae > Aestuariivirga. The sequence goes on from JAYTSN010000229.1 coordinate 9,727, forward strand.
TATTTGAAGACCGGGGTCTGCACCACCCGACGAGTTTTGAGAAGGTGATTGAAGCGGCCAAATCGCTGCACCACCCCAAGCGCGGCATGCAGGGTATGGTTTGGAATGCGGCCAAGGGTGCGCCAATTTCACATTCGTTTATGTTTTTCATGGGGTGCTGTGGAAGCCCGGTGATTGATATCCCTGCGCCACGTTTGCATGTAGATTATAGCAAGCTTAAGGGCGAAGCGATGAGGCCTAGAATTTTGACCGAGGCGGGAAAGCGGACGCTTGAATATATGCATGAGCTTTTAGCGGTTTCGCCGCCAGATATTTTATCGATCGATTGGAACAAGGCGCTGGATTATTTTATGAGCGGTCAAGCGGCCATGATCTATTGCTGGACGATGCGAGCGGCGCGGTTTGAGTATGATATTCATTCTGTCGTAAAGCGCAAAGTTGCCTATTATCCGCATCCGCATGGGCCGAGCGGCACTAGCGTTTCTCCGATTGGTGGATTTCTTCTTGCGGTGCCAGCATCATTGCCGCCTGAGCGGGCACGATTGGCATTTGAAGCGATCTCGTGGATGGCATCTCCTGCTGCGATGAAGGAGCATGTGAAAAATGGCTTTCCGGTTGCGCCGAGGTTCAGCGTGAGTGCTGACCCTGAAGCAGCTGCAACGACGCCAATTGTGAGTTTTGTGGACAGGTTGGCCAAGCAGAACAAGATCCAGACTTGGCAAAGGCCGCCGATTCGGGAATATCGATTGATTGAAGATATTTTGGGTGAAGAAATTTTTGCGGCACTGAATGGCGAATGTTCAGACGTTGAGGCTTTGACCCGCGCTCAGAACCGCGTCGATGCGGCGATGCGAGCTGCTGGTTATTATTGAAAATCAACAGGTTAAATAAAATAATCCTATATCGGTAAATAGTTCTTGACAGAGAACGGTGAACCTACTAGTTCTTGTCATACTCCACAGTTGCATCAATAGTCTTGAGCCCATCAGGAAGACGACGTTGCGGGTGGAATTTTCAGCTTTAAATTTTATGTCGATGTGCGAGTTCGTTTTACGCACCGGCGCGTTTTCGCACTGTCAAATAAATCAGGGCGGACACAACGATGAGTGCACCTTGGAATAAATATTGATAGGTTTGGGTAAAGCCCAGGAAGGCAACGGCGTTGAGCACTTCGGTTAACAGGACTGCACCCAGAAAAGTGCCGATGAAGGTGCCGCGGCCACCACGCAATGACGTGCCGCCCAGGACGACTGCGGTGATGCTGGAAAGCGTGTAGTTGATGCCTTGACGTGGATCACCCACGCCGATTTGGGTCATCAACATGATTGCGCCGCATGCTGTGAGCAGCGAGGATATGATATAGCCGTAAACAAAAGTGGTGTTGACGCGAACACCGATGCGGCGCGCGGATTCTTCGTTCGACCCTGTTGCACGCAGACGCCAGCCGCCTTTGGTTTTGCGCAACAGATATTCGCAAGTCAAAGCAACAGCTGTTAAAACAATGAAGGCGGCCGGGACGGGGCCTAACTGCCAATTGATCCAATCAGTGACTGCGAAGTTGATGTAGCCACCGGGAGCATCTCGCAATAGGAAGCTCATACCTTGGATGCCGATATACATCGCCAGCGTTGCGGCGATGGGCGTGAAATTGGCAAATCTGATCAACATGCCGTTGATGGCACCGACGACGAGTGCTGCGCCAAACATTAGGGCGAAGCCTGCGATAATGACGGCAGCTGATTTATCATCATTGATAAAAAAGGAGGCGACCACGACCAGAAAGCCTGCGAGTGGTCCAACAGATAAATTGATGCCACCCATTAACAGTGCAACGGTTTGCCCAAGTGCGATGAAGCCCAGAGCTGTGGCCAGCGAGAGGATGTTATAGATGTTGTAATAGGTCAGGAAATTTGCATTCTGACTGAACACATAAAGGCCTAGCAAAACGGTGACGATTGCCAAGGGAACGGCTGGGGCGTTATCTGATTGCAGGAAGTGCCGCCAAAAGCTGGAGCGCGAGGCTTTATCGGTTTGGCTCGCGTCTTTGCCAATATGAGTGGTTGCATGGACTGCTGCTGCGATGATTTTGGATTCGGTGACATCTGCTCCACTGAGCGTTTCGACTACTGTGCCACGCGACATGACGATGACTTTATCGCATAGGCCTTCAAGTTCGGCAGCGTCTGACGAGTTGACAATAACAGGTGTGCCCTTGCTCGAGACTTCACGCAGGATGCGGTAAATTTCAGCGCGAGCACCAACGTCTACGCCTTGGGTTGGTTCATCAGCGATGATGATGCCGGGATCAGACAGCAAGGCACGCGCCATGACAACTTTTTGTTGGTTGCCACCAGAGAGCGACAGGATTGGCGATTCAATGCTGGGGGCTTTAACGGCGAGGGATTGGAATGTGGAGCCGACTAAGCAGAGATTCGCAGATTGGCCAACGGATGGTTTTTGCGATTTGTATTCATGTCTGTAATTTCGGTGTTGATGGTTTTTTCGAGATGGTCTG
>JAYTSN010000230.1:0-1409 GCA_043745625.1 Aestuariivirga sp.
AGCATCCCATCCGGATACGGGTGCTGCTTGGCCTTTGATGCCGGAGCAGATTTTAGACATCTGGCGCAAGGTTGCGGGTGTGTCCGTGTTGCCCGAAGCGTGTTTGGTCAACTTCTACCAAGGTGGTGCCAAGATGGGCCTGCATCAAGACAAAGATGAAGAAGATTTCTCCGCACCCGTGGTTTCAATTTCATTGGGCGACACAGCCCTGTTCCGCTTCGGCGGCACAGAACGCGGCGGCAAGACTTCGACCGTAAAGCTGGCCTCAGGCGATGTGCTGGTCATGGGCGGGGCTTCGAGACTGTGTTTCCATGGGATTGATAGGGTTTATTCTGGCACAAGCACATTGCTCAAAGAGGGCGGGCGGATTAACTTGACGCTAAGGCGGGTGAGAAGGCCAATGTAATGCCAAGCGAGATACACCAAGGCTACGAGTTCTACGGATCCCAATACGCACGATTTGGAACCGCCGTGGCGGCCGAAATCAGGCGCGAGGTATATGGCATCGATATTGGTCAACAAGGTTGGCGGTCGATGGATGAGCAAAGGCAGATTGTTGAAATCTTGCGAAAATATTCATGCAGAGATGTAATTGATGTAGCTTGTGGTTCAGGTGGCCCATCGCTTGCAATTGCCCAAGCAACTGGATGCAACTTAACTGGTGTTGATGTTGAACAAAACGCCATAACAGCCGCGCTTGGCTTTGCTGCCGGTCTCGGCAAGTCTGATTCGACGCAGTTTATTGTCGCCGATTGCGGCAAGCGAATTCCGATTCCAGACGCAAGTTTTGATGCTGTTATTTGTATCGATGCAATTCTTCATTTTGAAAATCGTGATGACGTGATGGGTGACTGGCACCGTCTCTTACGACCAAATGGCCTTTTAATTTTTGCCGATGCGGCAGTGGTGACGGGCGCAATTTCGAAAGAAGAAATCAACATAAGGGCTTCGCAAGGAACCTTTGTATGTGTACCAGTTGGCTATAACGAGGCAGCTCTTCAAAACATCGGCTTTAAAGTGATTGATTCATTTGACACAACGAAGATCGAGTCAGAAATTGCATCTAATCTTGTACGGGTACGGGAGAAGCACCGTGATGCATTGATCGTTGAAGAAGGTGCTGAATGGTTTCAGAGCAGGCAAAAGTTTTTGTCGGTCACAAGTGAGTTGGCGAATAAAAGGAAATTGTCGCGACTCTTCTATATCGCAAGTAAACTATAATAGAATTGGAACCCTAAGATGCCCCTCACCCTGACCACTGCCCAGACCATCATCACCAAAACATTAGACCACGCCAAGCAAGCAAACTTCAAAGCCCTCGGCATTGTCGTGCTCGATACACGTGGCACAGTCGTTGCCGCCGCCATTCAAGATGGCTCATCGCTTGCGCGCTTTGATGTAGCCAAGGG
>JAYTSN010000231.1:0-4311 GCA_043745625.1 Aestuariivirga sp.
GAATAAACCAAATGCGCATCCGGCAATTGTTTGGCCACAGCGCTGGCCACAGTGAGCCCACCCATGCCAGAATCAAACAACAGAATGCGTGGTTCACTCATCAGTCTTGCGGCCCCTTAAATGCTTTCGCGTGAGAGATGAGATCATGCCGCGCAAGGTCTTAACTTCCTGTTCTGTTAATAGGGCGCGCGCAAACATATTGCGAAAACTGCGCATGACAAGCGGGCGCTTTTCTTCAGTTTTGAAAAACCCAGCATTGCTGAGTTCAATTTCAATATGATCGTAAAACCCAAAAAGTTGATCTTTGTTGGCAGGCTGCGTTCCAGTCATCTTTAAGCCTGGGCCAGAATGGGCGTCCAATTCTTGCGTTGCCATACCCAGTGATGTTGCAGTGGCTTTGTACCATTCATAACCCACCAACAAAACCGCCTGCGCAATGTTGAGCGATGCATAATTCGGATTTACTGGTGCCGAGATAATCATATCCGCTTTGGACACCTCATCATTCGAAAGCCCCCAACGTTCGCGGCCAAACAGAATGGCCACCTTCTCACCTCGGTTAATGCGCGCGTGCATATCGGCCGATGCCTGTTCTGGCGTCATCACTTCCTTGGTCATATCGCGGGGCCTCGCCGTGGTGGCATAAACATAGTTGAATTCAGCTAGCGCAATCTCCAACGTGTCATGAACCGTCGCAGCCTCAACAGTTTCAACAGCCCCAGCAGATGCCGTCACCGCCCGCTCCATATCAATACCTTCACGCGGGGAAACAAGTCGCAAATCTGAGAGCGAAAAATTCGCCATCGCCCGCGCCGCCATGCCAATGTTTTCGCCCAGCTGCGGGTTGACCAACACAACGGATGGTGCAGGGCCAAATTTCATGAGTCTTAATTTAGGAGAAGCAGTCATGCCCCCAAATAGCGGGAGCACGACCAAACTGCAAAGCCTCTATTGACCGCTGAACTGTTCCACCAATTCAACCCGCCGGTTTTTGGCTTGTCCTTCAGGCGAACGGTTGCTGGCGAGAGGTGCAATTGATCCCGCAGCTTTGGGCACTATGCGGGCCTTACTTACACCCTCAGCGACTAAACTTTTCACGACTGCAATCGCTCTATCACCTGATAGCTTCATATTGCAATCAAGCGTGCCCTTATTATCGGTGTGCCCCACAATATAGACTTTAAGATCAGGATTGTTCTGCAAATAGGCAACCATTTGGTCAAGCTGCGGCTGTGATTCAGGCTTAATTGCGGCCTTGTCAAAATCAAAATAGAGACCATAAATTGCAACCCTGCACGCATCATTCATGGCAGCATCCAAATCATCAGCCGACAATGTTACAATCTTTTGTTCGCGGGCTTTAGGCTCAACCACTTCAACTAAAACACCAACGTGGTTCACCAGCGTTTGCGATATATTGCCGAATGTGCCGCCTTGGTTTTGCGCGGCAAATACCGCCACATATGTTTCAGCACCTGCGTCACCTTTTTTCATCAGCGCATAACGAGGGTCAATCACGCTATCAAACATCGCTTCTGACAGCGATGCGCAGTATTGTTCGGCATCTTGTGAGAAAACCTGTGTTGCCTTGTTTTGCCATGTGTATTTCAACATTTTAAAACTGGGGCCGCAGGATTCTTTGGCACATTCAAACACAGGCGCAAAACCTTTGGCTTCCAGCACATCAACACAGTTTCCAAACACTTCAAGTGACGACCGCCCTTCGGGTGCACCATAAAGCGTGCGCGTGATCCGGCCTTGCAGTGTTAGGGTGGATTTGAATTTCTTCTCTTGGTCAAATTCCTCGGCCTCAGCTGGGCCATTGGGCAAAGTGATTTCGTCGAATGCCTATTGAGTCTGCCCCACGATATTTGAGCCCTCATATCGGCCCGTCAACAACACTATCGGCCGCATCAGGCGCGTCTTTCTGCAAAACGGCCAAGACGTCAGGGTCACTCGCAAATGCAGATGTGACAAGGTTAACACATAGCACACTCGAAAATAAAACAGCACGAAACATTACATAGTTCTCCTTCGCGCCCCCCAATATGACTTGTAGTCAAAAGCCAAAACCCATCAATCTCCCCCATCGTCAAAAAGCCGCACCACAACAAATTAAGTTGACTCGCCGCTGCGAGTCCTTTATCCGAGTAATTCTATCGGATATTATTTTATGGAGCTTCCATGATGTTTTTACGGGTTTTATCTTGTTCACTTGTGGTCTTGGCTTTTGCCAGTCCTCTTCGGGCGGAAGATGTGGTAACCTATGAAACCACTCTAAAGGACAAAGCTTTCACGGTTTCTGAAATAAAAGTGCCAGCAGGCAAGCCGTTCATTCTTAAATTGAATAATGCCAATGCTGCAGCGGCGGAACTTGAAGCCAAAGATATGAAAATTGAAAAGATTGTAGCCGGAAACTCATCCATTGTTGTGCGCGTGAAGGCGATGGAGCCCGGCAAATATTTGTTCGTTGATGAATATCAAGAAGATGTGGCCAAGGGCTACATTATCGTGGAATAATTATTTCTCATGATTGGTGCGTTGATAATCGTTTTCCGTGAAGTGATTGAGGCGGGCCTCATCATCGGCATCGTTATGGCCGCCACGCAATCTGTTGCAGGCAGCCGCATGTGGATTAGCGGCGGCGTTCTGGCTGGCATCATTGGCAGCTGCATTTTGGCAACATTTACCGGCACCATCGGCCAATTCTTCAACGGCTTCGGACAGGAAATTTTCAACGCGGTAATTCTCGCCATCGCTGTGTGCATGCTAACCTGGCATAATATCTGGATGGCAAAAAATGGCCGCGCAATGGCAGGCGAATTAAAGCAAGCCGGAATTGCAGTGCGCGAAGGTCAGAAAACACTTCTTGCACTGGCCATCATCGTAGGTACAGCCGTGTTGCGCGAGGGCGCTGAAGTTGTACTGTTCCTTTACGGTATTGCAATTAGTGCCAAAGAAACCGCAAGCGGCATGATACTCGGCGGACTTACTGGCATGGTTCTAGGTGCCATCGTTTCGGCCCTCACCTTCCGTGGACTCCTCAAAATCCCAACGCGCTATTTCTTCCGGGTCACCAGTTGGCTGATCACTTTCCTTGCCGCTGGCATGGCCGCGCAGTCGGTATCTTATCTCGAAAAAGCGGGCTTGGTTACAGTGCTGCAAACCACCGTTTGGGATAGCTCAAAATACTTGTCAGAATCAGGTATTCTTGGCCGCATCCTGCGTACTTTGATTGGCTATAGCGACCAACCCACACAATTCCAATTACTAGTTTACATTGGCACTTTGGCGGTTGGATTTGGCCTCACAAAATGGATTAGCCGCCCACGCTTAAGCACTGTGTAAAGCGTTTTGATCTTTCACGGAAAAGTCAAAATCGCGCAGACTCATTCTTTTCCAGCAAGTTTTCGCGCATCTCTGAGTTTTGGGAACATATAACTCCACGCTCCCGCCACAATCATTGTTCCAAAACCGCCAATGACCACCGCTGGAACCGCACCAAGAAATGCCGCAACAAATCCAGCGCGCGCTTCGCCCAATTGGTTTGAAGCACCAATGAATACGTTGTTCACGGCATTCACCCTGCCGCGCACAGCGTCGGGAATCCAAAGCTGCATCAATACTTCGCGCACATAAACGCTGATCATGTCAAAGGCGCCATATAGCATCAGCGCAATGATCGAAAGCCACGACAGCACTGAAAAGCCAAATATTACAACCACCAGGCCTGATAGCCCAACCGATGCAAACAAGATTTTACCTGCACGATCTTTGATGCCGAACTTGGACAGCCAAAGACTCACAGCAATTGCCCCAATTCCTGGAGCAGAGCGCAAAAGGCCAAGGCCAACAGCGTCCAAATGCAAAATATCTGCAGCGTAAATCGGCATCATGGCCACAGCACCGCCCAACAGAACCGCAAACAGATCAAGCGAGATGGCACCCAGCACAATGGGCTCGCTTAAAATAAATGCAAAACCTGCAAGCATTGTAGCAAGCCCGCCTTCGCTCTGTTCATTTTTATGCTGATCAACCTTGCCCATAAAAAACAGGGCAATCATGCCAATGCCCAATAATAACACGGCAACCGCATAGGGCACCAGCGCGCCAAAGCCGTAAAGTAAACCGCCAATCACTGGCCCGGTGATCGACGAAGTTTGCCAAGCAATTGAATTTAGAGAGATGCCGTGTGGCAACGCTTCTTTCGACAAAAGATTAGGCACAATCGCCGAAGCTGCCGGATTGCCAAAAGCTGATGCAACGCCAAGCAAAGACAAATACATAAACACCGGCCAAACGTGAGTCTGC
>JAYTSN010000232.1:0-12232 GCA_043745625.1 Aestuariivirga sp.
TGGGGTTTTTTCGCCGCCAAAATCATACCAATAGGGTTGTTGAATGTGGTGGAAGCCCGGAAGAATGTCTCCGCCCTGCCCGTGCATCGCCGGAAAACCACCGAGGTTTGCAGCCACCCAAGTGGAGCCGTGATAGCCACGATGCCTCGCAATGATGTGTTGACGGTAAGGCTTGCCCATCAGTTTCCAATAATGGCGGATGAAACGCACAATGGTGTCATTGGTTTCGCTGCCTGAGTTGGCAAAGAAGATATGCTTGAAACGCTCGGGCAAAACGCTCGAGATTTTCTCGGCAAGCAACGTGGTCGGCACCGTCGTTGTTTTGAAGAAGGTATTGTAGAATGGCAAATCTTGCATTTGCTTATAAGCAACTTCTGCCAATTCCTTGCGGCCATAACCAATGTTCACGCACCAAAGGCCAGCCATGCCGTCCAAAATCTTGTTGCCCTTGCCATCCCAAATATAAACACCATCTGCATGGGTCATCACGCGCGGGCCGCCATTGGCGTGGAATGCTTTATGATCCGTGAACGGATGAAAATGATGCGCGATATCGGCTTTGACGATTTCTTCGAGATTAATATTTTTTGGGACGACGTTCATGATGGTGCTCCAGATACGAAAAGGGTTCCAGCATTGAAGGCTGGTTTCACATAACAATCAGGGCGGAAATGCTAAGGCTTGAATCCAATGCGCGCGCAATTGACCATAACGTCATCACGCAGAGTTCGACCAATAATGGTGGAATGGATTTTCATCAATTCATTATGCCAGTTTGGCGAAGTAAAAGCAAACTCCTCACTCGCTACCTCGCACAAAGCGGCAAATTGGGTGGAGAAGGAAGCCGATCATTAGCGTCACGATGAAGCTCCCTCCCACGATCAAAAGTGTCGCGCGTTTGGCGCCGTCAATGTTCAACAGGTAAATGGGGACAGCGCAGCTTGCGATGATGATTGATGGCAGCCAGGCTTCTATGGCGTGGAGTGCATCGGGCAAGCCTTGTTCCGTAATTTCAGCTTTCAAAAAGGCTGATGCGATCAGACAATAAAGTAATGTGCTGTTTGCTAAAATGATCATCAGGATTTCTGCTGTCAGTTTAACGTGTAACAAACCGATGGCGCCAGCGATCATGGCAAAAACTACGGCGCTGGTTGCGATAAGGCTAACAATACCAGCGCCATCACCAATTGCAAAAAAAGCAATGATGAGGCCAATCCCCAGTGAAGCCAGCAGCACAAATTCAAATGATGACAGAGCATTGTTCATTTGCGAAGCGGCGACAAGCGACTCATGCGCGACTGGTAATCCATTGAGAGACAAAATTTTTGCCAGCTGCATGTTACTTTGTCCTGACATCGGCATGACTTCAATTCTGTAGACGTTGTCCTCTGAAAGAAATAATTTTTTCAAGTTCTGATCAAGCGATTCCAAATTGGGCTTTTCAATGCCAGCCCATAAGTCAGCCCGATCCGAAAGTGTATTGAACCTACCAAATAATTTATTCTCGATTTCGACAATTTCAACATTTGTGCTGGTTCCAGATAACAGAGCGAGACTGCGCCGAAACGCATCAGCCGCTTGGCGCAATTCTGGTCTCGTTGCAGGCTCTGCGGCAATTTCTTTCAAGCTTTCTTGCAGCGTTAAAATTTGATCGCGCAGAACATCGGCACTTTGGGCATCAAGAGAGCCAATGCGTGGAAACTGTTCTTTTAAGGTCGTTAAGATAGCCTGTTTGGCTTCAATATCTTGCGGCAAAAATGCGCCAAGCCACCGCACTGATTTTGCCTCTGGTATGGATTTGAGTTTCAACAGAATACTCTGCGCGTCTGCTAAACTCGGAGCTACAATATTGACGATCTGATTTGACGCTTTTAACTGGGTTTCAAATTTAATTTGCGCCACCGCAAAATAAAAACCAGCACAACCCAGCCCGATTGTAACCCAGGTCAAAACCGTTCTCAGCGTACGCCAGACCCGTGTGTTGAACAGCGTATATAAAAGTGGTTCCATCCAAACGCGCGCAGCCCAAGAAAATTGCGAACCGAATATTTTTGGCATTGCCGGCACTAACGTTAGTGTTGCTAAGAGTGCCGCCAAAATGCCCAGTTCACCTACAACTGCGATATATTTGGTGGGCGAATTCAAATGCACGAAAAAACCGGCCCAGAGAAGACTTCCAATTGCGGCTTGCCACACCAAACCCGATCCCTGTTTTTGCGCCGAGAGCATGGCGGAAATTTCAGGCGAGCGGCCGGGCGTATATGCCTCAGTGAGGGCAAAAGTATATCTGGCCGCCATCACCACTGAAATTAAACCAACAGCAATGTACACAGGCCACATCGCAATCGTGCCTGCAGGTAGTAATAAAACCGCAGACCCGAGGGAAACACTGATCCCCACAAATATTGGCAGAACTATTGATATTAAGAGGCTCACACGCCCTAAGACTGAGTAAGTAGAAATGATGGTCAGCACAGCGGCCATTGCGATTAACAACGCAATCCTGTTTTCTGCTTGAGCCGGTGGCAACCCTGGCAAAACATCGGGCGCTACTTGTTGAAATGTGACGCGAGTTGATTTGTCTGTCACAAAACGGGCAACGGCGTCATTAACAGCGGCAGTCGCCCGTTCCTCTTGGCCCGGTTTTGGCACAAGTAAAATCATCGCGCTGTTTGGCAATTTCTCAGCATCAAGATTGGCAATTTTTATCCAGTTCACGGGTGCGTTCTTCGCCTGCATCAGTGCTTGCAATGAACTTGCAGATTGCAAAAACAGCTCGTCCAACCCTTGCGGATCGCGCCCCTGTTTGATTGATGCTGAAACCTCACCCACTAAAATTGCTAAGCTCTCGGCGGTTGGCGCTTGTGCAATGGCCGCAAAAAGCGGACGCAATGAAAGCGCGTAAGCAACACGTGCTTCAATTTCAGTTTTGGATAAATACAATATGGAGTGAGAATCGTAATACTCGCCAGTGCCGGGTGCGAAAACCAAATCAAACACCTCCGATTGGTTTTTCAAATTTTCTAAAACTGCACCGCGCTGTTCAGTCATCAGTTCTGAATTTTTATTTGTCAGCGTAACCGTGGTTAATCGATCAAGATGCGGAAAGTTTTTCTGCAATGTTTGCAAGTTCAGAGCGGAGATAGACGATGCATTAAATTCAATCGGCTGCTGGATTGTTGAAGTTGCATTTTGCAAAGCAAAATAAGCGCAGCCAGCAACCACTGCGCACCAAAACAAGATAACAACCAGCGCTTGGCGAAAAGAAAACCGCGCTAACTTCGCAAATAGATTGGGCTGTAATCTCCGGCGCCGTTCGTCAAACGGCATGTCTTCAAACAAAGATTGTCTTGGCGGGCGCGGCATTAAAGCGTCACCTGCCCTCTCTTACGCTTGCGGTATGATGCGATGCTGACGGGAATTAATAGCAGATACGACATTGCTAAAATCGCCATGGATTCCCACGGAAATGAAATCAAAAACAAAAGCCCCAATGCAGCACCCGCCAACACTGGCAAAAACGCTTCACGCGAAATGCGCGTCAGTGTTTTTCCTGAATATGTTGGCACGCGGCTTACCATCAATATCGCAATCAAAATTAGAAAAGCTGCGATGTATTTGGCGTACTCATGCGCATCGCTGTAGAATCCAAGGAATTGAAAATAAAAGGGTGTCAAAGCCAACAAGGCACCCGCTGGTGCTGGAACGCCTGTAAAATAAGCCGCGGCCCAGCTTGGTTTTTTAGGGTCGTCTAATGCCACATTAAACCGCGCTAATCGTAATGCGGCTGCAATGGCCAACATCAGGCAAACCACCCAGCCAAAAGTTTTCAAGCTGCTCAGCGCGCTGAAATAAAGCATCAACGCGGGTGCCACACCAAAATTCACAAAGTCGGAAAGCGAGTCAAGCTCTGCGCCAAAACGCGATGTGCCGTTGAGATACCGCGCTAACCGCCCATCCATCGCATCAAGCACAATGGCCACAATGATAGCGCCCACGGCAATTTCATATCGGCCTTCAACCGCAAACCGGATGGCCGTAATGCCGCTGCATAAAGCCAGTAACGTTAAAAGATTTGGTAACAGATACCTGGCAGGCACTGGGTTAAATATTTTGCGTTCATTCTCTTTTGGGGCCAATTCAGTCATGTTAATCTTTTCGGCCTGTTCGGCTTTGGCCAATAGCCCCAAGATCTGCCAACACAGTTTCTCCAGCCACGGCGCGCTGACCAACGCAAGCCAGAGCAGCCACACCTTTGGGAAGGTAAACATCCACTCTGCTGCCAAATCTAATCAAGCCGAAGCGTTGCCCCGCTTGCAGGTTTGCACCTTCATCAACAAATTTTACAATGCGCCTGGCAATTAAACCTGCGATTTGCACAACGCCAATTTGCACGCCGCTTGATGTTAACAGCGTGAGCGCCTGGCGTTCATTGTCTTCGCTGGCCTTATCCAACTCCGCGTTCACAAAAAGTCCTGGAACGTAAGTCAGCTTGGTGATGCGCGCTGCAATTGGGCTGCGGTTCACATGCACGTCAAACACATTCATGAAAATCGAAATGCGCGTCATGGCCTCGCGCGGCAAATCAAGCTCTGGTGGCGGGATCACGCTTTCAATGGCGCTTACACGGCCATCAGCTGGTGAGATCACCAATCCTTCAACCATTGGCGTCACCCGTTCGGGATCGCGGAAGAAATAAGCACACCAAGCCGTCAGCACCACGCCGATCCAACCAAGTGGTGCATAACCCAACCAAAACAGAAATAAGGTAACGCCAGCAAAAATGGCGATAAACCGCCAACCCTCGCGGTGTATTGGGGCAAAAGAATTCGTAACACTATCAATGATGGACATGGGCACTCTGTAGCGTGTTTGGGGACGTAATGGAATCAATTCGTGTGAGCTTAGAGCGTTTTGACTTTTCATGGAAAAGTCAAAAGCGTCCTAAGTTATTATTGGCGATCAACTTTGCTGAACTTTGACAATTCCGTCAAAGTTCAGGTTGATCTATAACAGCAAAAAGCCCGCATTGCTGGGAGGTGCAAAGCGGGCCTTTTTGTTGTTTTATGCGAATTTAATGCAGATAACTTCCAATCACACGAAGCGCTGACTTAGGAATATACGGAATGGCGGAAAATTCATCGACATTGTCGGCTTGTTCGAACGCTGGCATTGCTGCTGGCAGTGCTTCTGTGCGCACGGCAGTTCCAGTGGCTACTGCTGCAAACAAACCTTCCGACATTTCGAACACTTCCAAGCGCATGCCAATGATGGCATCAGCACCTAAGAACTTCGCCTGCGCCTGAGCCTTTTTTTCGGCCTCTTCTTTGGCAGTGTTCAATCCCTCGGCCATGTCATCCATGCTCGAATACTGAAGGCCGCGTTGGCCTCCATAATTATATTTTGTAATGCGCTTCGACCAAAGGGCCGATCCGCGCACAACACCGAGCGTTTCTTCTGTACTACGCCCGGCTATGGTCTCCATCGTGGATATCTTCATTTGACTTAATCCCCAAATTGTTATGGCGCCGTTTCCTGTTATTCGGAAGTTTAGCACCGGTCCCTTTTCCCGCATTAAGCTTGCGGTTGATGGGAGTAGTATTGGGTTGCAAATGTAAACAAAGATGAATCTAAATCGCATTTGCATCAAATTTGATGCGAATTTTCAGCTCATTTGAGTGACTGGGTTAATGGGCGCTTGGCAATTGTACTTACCAAAGTCTTGATTCACTAAGCGTTCACCTTAGGCCTTGACAGTTCTTCAGCTTTCGGCCCGCGCTCGTCCAAATTCTGTGCCAATTTGCGCCGCGCATCATCGGCTTCTTGCTGGCGGTTCCACATGTCGGCGTAGAGGCCCTTCTTTTTCAGCAACACTTTATGTGTGCCGCGTTCTGCGATTTGGCCTTTTTCGAGCACGATAATTTCGTCAGCGTCAACAACAGTTGAAAGACGGTGCGCGATGACAACCGTTGTGCGATTTTTTGAGATGCGCTTCAGTTCGTTTTGAATGTCTTGTTCCGTCAAGCTATCAAGCGCTGACGTTGCTTCATCGAGCACTAAAATCGGCGGCCCCTTTAATATCGTCCGTGCAATTGAAACACGTTGCTTCTCACCGCCCGAAAGTTTCAACCCGCGCTCTCCCACCATGGCATCATATCCAAGCGGAAGACTCAACACGAATTTATGGATATGCGCCATCTTGGCGGCTTCTTCAACTTCAGCATCGGTGGCTTCCGGCCTGCCATAACGAATGTTGTAACGCACTGTATCATTAAACAGCACAGTATCTTGCGGCACCATGCCGATGGCGCGGCGTAAAGATTCTTGCTTTACATCGGCAATGTTTTGACCATCAATCAAAATTCTTCCTGAGGTGACGTCATAGAAACGGAACAACAATCGCGAAATCGTAGATTTGCCTGCACCCGATGGGCCGACGATAGCCACGGTTTTTCCAGCCGGCACATGCAGCGAAATGTTTTTTAAAATTGGCCGTGCCGCATCATAAGCAAACGACACATTCTCAAAAACAATATCACCCTTTGCAGCCACAAATTCCGGCGCGCCCGGCTTATCTTGAATTTCAGCATTCTCACGCAAAATTCCAAACATGCCTTCAACGTCGATGAGGCCTTGCTTTATTTCACGGTAAGACGAGCCGATGAAATTAAGCGGCATATAAAGCTGAACCATCATTGCATTGATCAAAACAAAATCACCAATTGTGCTGGTGTTGTTTATAATCGACATGCCCGCCATCACCATAACAATGGTCAAGCCAACCGAATAGATAGCAGCCTGCCCCGCGTTGAGCATTGCCAGAGATACCCATGTTTTGATCGCCGCTTGTTCGTAGATCGCCATTGAGCTGTCATAGCGTTTGGCTTCATGCTGCTCATTGCCGAAATATTTTACCGTTTCAAAATTAAGCAAACTATCAATTGCCTTGGAACCTGCATCATTATCAGCATTGTTCATGGTGCGCCTGATTCCGATGCGTCGCTCTGTCGCCCAATAGGTAAACCAAAGATAGGCAATCACAGTTACTGCAATCACCGCAACATAAGTCCAGCCAAATGAATAGGCCAACGCCACGCAAACGAACAGGATTTCAAGCGCTGTGGGGAATGTGTTGAAAAGCGAAAAGCGCAACACTGAATCGACACCATTAATACCGCGCGAAATAATGCGCGATAATCCGCCCGTACGGCGTTCGAGATGAAATTTCAAACTCAGCGCATGAAGATGACGAAATGTATTGAACGACAACTCCCGCACTGCGCGCTGGCCAACTTTGGCAAACACAGCATCGCGCATCTGAGCAAACACCACACCCATGATACGGCCAAGCCCATAAGCAGCCACCAAAAAGAATGGAACGCTCAACAGTCCCACGACGGTGCCTTTGTATAGCACAAGATCATCCGTCGCCCATTTGAACGCGTAGGGTGTCATCACGGTGATAATTTTAGAGCCGACTAAAAGCAATAATGCGATAACAACGCGCGCCTTGATATCATTCCTGCCCTTGGGCCAAAGCAGTGGCATTAAACTCTTCATGGTTTCCCACTGGCTGGTTTCGCCAGTTGGATTCGTCATCGTCGAATCCATCATGGTGTTGCGACCTGCGGTGTCGTAATAATTTGGCCCGGATAAATAAGCTGTGGATTTTTGATGAGTGCTTTGTTGGCTTCATACAAAATCGTATATTGGTGGCCTGCACCATAAATGTTGCGCGAGATCACCCAAAGATTATCACCGGGTTGAATTGCCAACGAAGTAGGTTTTGCCACTTCAACCGATACTGACGATTGCGCCGATACAACTTTGGTCTCTGCCGTTGGCGTTTGGGTCTTGGCAGGGGGATTGGCCGCCGGCGGATTTGCGGCGGCAACTACAGCTGCAACTTTTGTAGCCTCTTCACGTTTAAACGGAACTTCAATGCGCGAAGCCACATCGCCTTTGCCATCCATCTGGTCGAGTCGCAGTTTAAAAGTGCCGGGCTTTATCGTCGTGCCGCCGGAATAGTTCCATTTTCCTTGGTCATCAGTTTTGGCTTCGCCTAGATAAATGTTATCGACATAAAGGCGCACTGGTGCCTCGGCCAAGGCGCGGCCCGCAAACAGAATGTTCCCCGTTGCGCCATAATCAATTGCATCAAGCGTAACGTCGTTGGTTAGTGGCTTTGGAGCTTGAATAATTTTCGTGGGTGCATCAGGCGTTAAAACCGCAACAGTATTTTCACCCTCACCCTTGGGCTTTACGGCCACGGCCACGGTTTGTGTTGAAACTTGCGTTTTGCCTGCCGTGGTTGTTTCGAGCGTCAGCGCGCCTGCTCCCGCTGGAAGTGCTTTACCAGGGATCATGACGAACGAGCCATCAGCCGTGGTTTTGGCAGTTGCCACCACTTGGCCATTGAGCTTGGCCACAACATCCGTGCCCGGAGCAGCGCGTCCAGCAATCACTGCTTCGCCATTGCTTTCCACACGCACTGTATCAAAACTTGGGGCTATGGGTTCTACTGGCTTTGCAGCCTCAACTGGTTTGACAGGTGTAACTGCTGTTGCAACTTGTTGCTCAGCAGGTTTCGCGGGTTCAACTTTCGTCGGTGCTTCTGGCGCAGCAACGGCTGCCACCTTGGCTTGCTCAACGATTGGCACTGGCCTGGTTGCGACATAACCAATTGCTCCCGTAGCAATCACAGCAAGCGAAGCGAAAATAGCAATGGGATTAATCTTCATGGTCGTTAATTTCCGTGGGAATCATTCAAAATAAAACGTCATAGACCAACATGAACTGTAACAAAATCGTCAAAGTTCAGATAAGTTGATGGTCAACATTAACTTAGGCGATTTTGATTTTTCTATGAAAAGTCAAAACGCTTTAACTGCTATATAAGCACGAGTCGGGCACTTCATAAGGCTCTGCTTTACACAATGCAAATTGGAGAAACTATGGTTATTCCCACTCACCGCCTCTGCGTTTACTGCGGCTCTGGCCCCGGACGGAACCCCGCTTACATGCAAGCGGCTGATGATTTGGGCGTTGCCATGGCCAAGGCTGATATCGGGCTGGTTTATGGCGGTGGCAGCATGGGCCTGATGGGCCAAGTGGCGCGCGGCGTGCTTTCGGTGGGCGGGCATGTAACGGGGATTATTCCTGAGTTTTTGGTTGCCAAAGAACGGATGCTGGAAGGTGTTTCGGAATTGATCGTCACGGGCACCATGCATGAGCGCAAAACCATGATGTTTGAAAAAGCCACAGGCTTTGTGGCACTGCCCGGCGGTGTTGGCACGCTTGAAGAACTGGCCGAGATCACTACATGGGCGCAACTCGGCCAACACGCCAAACCATTGATTGTGTGCAATATCGAAAATTATTGGGATCCTTTATTGGTGTTGCTCGATCACATGCGTGCCGAAAGTTTTATTCGCGCAGGCATGGAAGTTTTGGTTGAAGAGGCAAAAACCGCCGCAGACGTCGTGCCGATCTACCAGCATCGCCGTTCAGTGACGGTTGATATTGTTCCGTTAAAAATTATTCAGGATAAGTTGTAGACAAAACCCGGTATACCCTATCCCTCCTGCCGTCATTCCCGCCAAAGCGGGAATCTGCGTTTTAAATCCATGTTTTGTGCTGAAACAGAGATTCCCGCTTTCGCGGGAATGACGGACTATAGGGAATAGACTGAATTGACCGCCATATCTTCTATCCCAGCTCTCCGGATTTATCTGCCTTTAGCAGGCTCACCGTACGGTGTCAAGGATTATTTTACTTTCTTGGATTTTTCGACATTAAGCGCCGAAACCGAATAAATCGCCAGTGCCAACCAAATGATCCCAAACGAAATCAATTTCCATTGATCAATCGTCTCGTGGAAAACATAAATCGCGGCCAAGAAAACCATGGTCGGTGAAAGATATTGCAGCAGTCCAGCGGTTGAATAGCGGATCCGTTTCAATGATGCCGCGTAGAAAATCAAAGCGCCGGAGGTTAACACGCCGCAGCCCAAAAGCATCAGAGTGTCAAATGCATTATCGCCAAAATGCGTCATCCCATTTTTGGCCAACCAAATCTCCACGCCAATAAGTGGTAAGGCTATCAACAGCACTTCAACAAAAAAGCCCGGAACCGGAGAAACAGCGATTGTTTTGCGCAACAAGCCATACAAACAAAACGTGCCCGCCAGAGATAGGCCTACAAATGGAAACACACCCGTTACTATCGTTTCAAAGGTCACCGCAACGCAGGCCAGGCCAATTGCCACCAGTTGCATCTTGTTAAAGCGTTCATGCAGAAAAATATAACCAACGGCTACATTCATCAACGGATTGATAAAATAACCCAAGCTCGCCTCAAGTGCACGGCCATGCTGAAGGCACCAAATATAAAGCGTCCAATTAAAAACGATGATGGCGCTCGTGAGTGTCAAAATCAAAACCATCTTCGGGTTTTTCAAAACAGCCCAAACTTCAGTGAACTGGCCAAGCCACCACACCACGAGTGCCGCAATGGGAACCGACCACACACCGCGGTTCACGGCAATCTCCATGGGATTGATATGGCGGATCGATCCAAAATAAACCGCCATCCCTCCCCAGAACAAATGGGCGATCACGGCGAAGATAACGCCTTTATTCGGTTCACTCAATTTTGTGAACATGATTTAAGCGCTCACACCTTCGCGCAGCAGCTTGAAGATGATGGCATCGAGCAATGCTTGGAATGATGCTTCAACAATATTTGGCGAAACACCTACCGTAAACCAGCGTTCACCTTTTGCATCCTTACTCTCAATTAAAACCCTGGTCGTTGCACTCGTGCCACCATTGAGAATCCGCACTTTGTAATCAACCAGTTCCATATCATCGATGTAACGTTGATAGCGCCCAAGGTCTTTGCGCAAAGCGACATCTAGTGCGCTCACAGGGCCGTTGCCCTCGCCTGTGCTGGTGAGAATTTCATCGCCCACTTTGACCTTCACTTCGGCTTTTGAGTACATCTTGCTTTCGCGTTGGCCCACATTCACTTCGAATGATTGCACATCAAAATAATGCGGCACATTTTCAAGGGCGCGGCGCGCCAACAATTCAAACGATGCATCCGCACCATCATAAGAATAACCATTATTCTCGCGCTCTTTGACTTCGCGCAGCAAGTGATCCAAACGCGGATCGTCCTTAGCGATATCAAGATTGATGCGCGTCAATTCTGCCAGCAAATTCGATTTACCCGCCTGATCGGAAACCAGAATGCGCCGGTTATTACCCACACTTGAAGGCGGCACATGCTCATAGGTCTCAGGTTCTTTGGCCAAAGCCGAAGCGTGAATGCCCGCCTTGGTGGCAAAAGCGCTTTTACCAACATAGGGTGCTTGCGCATTAGGGGCGCGGTTCAAAAGTTCATCAAAGCCGCGCGAGATTGATGTCAACTGCTTTACATCAACACCGATCTCAAATTGATCCGTATACTGACGTTTCAAGGCCAGCGTGCCAATGATTGAGATCAGGTTGGCATTACCACAGCGTTCACCAATACCGTTGAGTGTTCCCTGAATTTGACATGCGCCTGAATCAACCGCGGCCAGTGAATTGGCAACGGCCTGCTCGGTATCATTATGCGCGTGGATGCCAAGATGCGAACCTGGAATTATTTTCGTCATTGTACGGACGATTTCACTCACCTCGGAAGGAAGCGTTCCACCATTGGTGTCGCAAAGCACCACCCAACGCGCACCTGAGGCGTAAGCGGCCTTGGCGCAAGCTGTGGCATATTCAGGATTGGCTTTGTAACCATCAAAGAAATGTTCACAATCAACCAGCACCTCTTTGCCAGCAAGCTTTGCCGCGTGCACGGAATCCGTGATGCTCTCCAAATTTTCTTCTTTGGTGCAGCCTAGCGCCACGCGCACATGATAATCCCAAGACTTGGCCACAAAACAAATCGCTTTGGATTTGGCCTGCAACAAAGTCTGCAACCCCGGATCATTGGAAACCGACCTGCCCGCCCGCTTGGTCATGCCGAAAGCTGTGAAAGTGGCTTTGGTATTGCGCTCGCTTGCAAACAATTCATTGTCCGTCGGGTTGCCACCGGGATAGCCACCCTCAATATAATCCACGCCGAGCTTATCAAGCATGTCCATGATGACGAGTTTATCATCGAGCGAGAAGGTAACGCCGGGCGTTTGTTGGCCGTCGCGGAGGGTTGTGTCGAAGAGGGAAAGGCGGGTTTT
>JAYTSN010000233.1:0-4298 GCA_043745625.1 Aestuariivirga sp.
TGCCCACATCATTATCTAGCCCATAAACCTTGCCCCAATGGCGCGTGAGCTCGCTTTCATCTTCGAAAGGCTGCGATGCGTCGGCGGCGAACATCTTGATGGTTTGGTTATAGACCCAGTGGGGATTATTGCTGTTTGTCATGATGCCCCAAACCTACACGAGGTGCACGCATGCCGCAAAGAAGAAATGGTGGGCGATGCAGGATTCGAACCTGCGACCCGATGATTAAGAGTCATCTGCTCTACCAACTGAGCTAATCGCCCGCTCCATTCAGAGCGAAGGCACCGCAGACGGCGAGGCCAATGAAGGGCGGTATAGGCAGGAAATTTGGCCTTTGCAAGCGCGGAAATGCGAGGTCGGTTTGGGTAAATGGAAGGTTGCTGGCTCAAATCCTGCACCGCCTGGCATTGCTATTCTTCGAGAAACCCACGATAGTTTTGGCAATCAAATCGAGTGGAACACAAATGAACTTCAGAAAATTTGGACGAACCGGCAAATCCGTGAGCGAGATTGGCTTTGGTGCTTGGGCCATTGGTGCAAGCTGGGGCGAAGTTGACGACACGCAATCCATCGCCGCTTTGCACGCCAGCCTCGATAGCGGGGTTAATTTTATCGATACAGCCGATGTTTATGGCGATGGACATTCTGAACGGCTGATTGCGGGCGTTGTAAAAGAGCGCAGTGGCCCTGCCCCCTTCATCGCCACCAAAGTTGGCCGCCGTCTGCCCAAGCAAATACCAGAAGGCTATACGGAAGCCAATTTGAGAAGTTGGATCGACCGCAGCAGAACAAATCTTCAGATGGACACATTGGATTTGGTGCAACTTCATTGTCCACCCACAGCGCTTTATCAGAGTGCAAGTGTGTTTGATATTCTTGATACACTTAAAGCCGAGGGCAAGCTGCGCGATTATAGTGTGAGCGTGGAGCGCATTGATGAAGCGCTAAAAGCGATCACCTATCCCGGCGTGGTCAGTGTTCAAATTATTTTCAATATCTTCCGCCAGCGCGTGGCTGATGCTTTTCTGCAAGAGGCCAAGCACAAAAACGTTGCTGTCATTGCCCGCGTTCCGATGGCCAGCGGATTGCTCACCGGAAAAATGAGGGCCGACACAAAATTTGAAGACACGGATCACCGCAAGTTCAACCGCAATGGCGAAGCCTTCGATATGGGCGAAACATTTTCAGGCGTGCCCTATGATGTGGCCTTGGCGGCGGTCGAGCGCATCAGGCCGCTGGTTGGGCACAACCAAACCATGGCACAATTCGCACTGCGTTGGATTTTGATGTTCGATGGCATCACGGTTGCAATACCGGGTGCCAAAACAGTTGAGCAATCGCGCATGAACGCAAAGTCCAGTGAGTGTGCGGCTATTTCAGAGGACACGATGGCAGCTTTAAGGGAAATCTATGACGAGGATATTAAACCACATGTTCATCACCGCTGGTAAAACGTTGCGTAGCAATATCAACTGCACACACTTGGCCTTTTTGTTTTTCATCCTCAGCGCTGCCCCCAGTCTTGGCGCTGACCACGCCTGTTCGGGCGATGCACATAAACGCGCGGAGATGCTGCTGCGGTTTCATTTCGTGATGGAAGCCGGAGACCCAGCCACCAAACTGGCCAGCTCCGAAGTTTTGAACTTGGGCATTGATGATAAGGTCGCCGTTCTCAAACCGATCAAAGCGCTGGTTGGCAAAGGCAAACTTGATGTTCTTGAAGTGCAAGGTTCAATCTACAAAGCCAACTACCGCATGCGCTTTATTTACGCGCAGATCAAAGGCAGCTGTGCGCTCATGGGGCAGGAAATTTTGGAAATGTCTAATCCGTATTCAGGGGGTTGACGAGTCTTGCACACGTTTACTTTCCCTCTCGCCCGCGCAAGCGGGGAGAGGGTTGGGAGGGTGAGGGGTGGTGGCCGCGAGTCGGATGCTGTGTATTCTTCTTTACAAGTGTCACAGCATCATTATCATCACAACAAATGGTGTCTAAATCGTGCCGATTGGCTGGGGAATTAATATGCTGAAAAAACTTTTGATCACCATCTGCGCGGTGAACGTTCTTTTGCCAAGCCCTGCGATGGCTCAAAAATATCGCCTCAATGACAAATCGGAAAACAATACTTGCAAGTTTGTGCATGATTGGTTTTTGCAAGTGAAACACAAGCACTCGGTTTTCGTAACGCCGGGCGGAATTTCATATGCGACAGCGACGGCGAAAGGCAGTTTGTGCCAGGCAGGTGGAGACGACACTTTGAAAAAAGCGACGCGCGCCGCCATTTCCACCTGCGAACGCCTTGGCAGAAAGTATGGCAATCGCGCGCATTGCAAAGTGGTGGAGAGCAGGTAGGTTTTGATTAGAGATAGATGTCCTGTTCTAATCGAAACTTCACTTTTCCCCCTCGCTTGCGAGGAGAGGAGCGAACTCTTGTGGGCGCTGCGCAGCCGCCGCAGATGGCCCGTTCAGAGTAGCGTCTTCGCAGAGGTGTGATTG
This sequence comes from Aestuariivirga sp., assembly GCA_043745625.1. Classification (GTDB taxonomy): domain Bacteria; phylum Pseudomonadota; class Alphaproteobacteria; order Rhizobiales; family Aestuariivirgaceae; genus Aestuariivirga. The sequence goes on from JAYTSN010000233.1 coordinate 2,496, forward strand.
GAAGTTCAGTGGGTTCGGCGTTCATCTAATTCGATTGCAAATTAACTCGAGAACGCCTCCAAAGCTTGCAACTGGAGACTTCAAAACTTGATGAATCAAGTCTATCTAGTTTGCGTAATCGCTTGCCAAATGGAGAATCATAAATGCCCAAACCTAAATTCTTGGCTTCGCAAACATCGGGCGAAAACGTTGGCGTATTGCAAATAAATATCCCGAATGACACATTAGGCACGTTTCTATCCGGTTTGCTTGGGCAACAACGAACGATCGAAAAGAATATCTTTAGTGAATTTGAAGTTGATCATGATTTTCTTTGCCACTTAGATTCTTTGATCGATCAGAGAATTGTAACCCATCAAGAAGCAAGTCTTGTCTCACTCGCTGGTAAAGTTGAAACCAAAGAAAGTCGAGTTCATTCTTTTAGCTCTCGTAATGCATTGAAAACCTTTGATGAGCTTTCGAATTCACCTACAACAAAAGTCGGCATTACGTGGGCTTATTTAGTAAAATTTCCACATAAACCAACACCAGAAAAACAAGAGATAGAGTTATCAATTGACACTGGAAATGTTCGAAAGAAATTGAATAGCAGAAATTCCAACGCTACATTCAATGCCCTATCGCGGGCAATGCTCGGCACTGATGGACCAGAAATAAATATCAAAGTTGGGTATACTGATCTAATATGGGGCACTGAAGTGATCCGCCACATAGAGGATGAAATACGTAAGAAGTGTCGTGATGATTGGAAGTATGTCAGAGCCTTTAAATCGAATTTTGGGTTTTTTGCACCAATGATTTCAATGACTTCAATTTTTCTTGGGCCAGTAATGCTACTTGAGGCTCTAGAAAAAACTCGTATAGATATTGTTCAGCAAAAGCTACTGATTGAAATAGCCAAAACGCCTGACTTTCAATCCTCCGTCTTAAAGAAATTGGACTTTCTGATGGCCAATAAGGTCTCTTTTCAGTCCCTAAGTTCAGTTCAATTTTGGGCTGTCGCCGCAGTTGTGCTAATGGTAAACGTTGGAATGTGGATGTATTTACTAAAATCGAATAAAAGTTATTTGTTGTTGAACAATGCGGCAAGGGATGAAAAAATCTCAAATGAAAAAAGATCAATTCGATTGAGAAATGGGTTTTTCCTCACTATTGCTATCAGCGTAGTCGCGGGGGTCATTGGGAACAAATTAACGACTATGATGGACACTTTTCTAAATTAAATAGAGATTAGAGAACTAAATTAAAATTGGCGAATTACGGTGCCAGTGCATTCATTACCACCATCCTTTACGCCGCCCTCTTAAATCTCTGCACCTTAATCGCCTTTGCGCATTTTGGCGATGTCGAATTGTAATTGCATTTTCAGCATCAGTTCCATCGAAACGCCGAAGGCTTTTTCGAAGCGCAAGGCCATTTCCGGTGAGAGGCTGGCGCGGCCGTTGAGCACTACGCTGAGTGCGGGGCGGCCAACACCGAGAATTTCGGCGGCCCGTGCCACAGTGAGGCCGGCGTCGGCGAGAATATCTTCTTTCAAGATTTCGCCGGGGTGAACGGGATTTTTCAAACGGAATTGCACGTGTTCGATTTATCAGAGATCGAGTTCCGTAGCAAAGCTGGATTCCCGCCTTCGCGGGAATGACGGGTGGTAGGGGTGGTGATGTTACCGTGCCTATGCATGTAATTGACCAAACACTGAACGTGTCCGAAGGCCCCTCACCCTCCCATGTCGCTGACGCGCCATGGGCCCCAACCCTCTCCCCGACGGGGCGAGGGAAAGGAAGTGAAAGGCTTTGCAACAAG
>JAYTSN010000234.1:0-1398 GCA_043745625.1 Aestuariivirga sp.
ATTACAGCGGTGATTGGATAAAATCTTGCAGCTTTGAACATGTGACACTCCCATCTATCAGGCCAGACTATTCAGTTTTGAGTGAATCGACAATACACCGTCCACAGGCCAAGTGTTTTCTTTTTGCTACAATACGCTAAACTTAATCCATGGCCGACCCCAAATTCATTCATCTACATGTTCACACTGCCTATTCGCTGTCGGAAGGGGCGCTGCCAATCAAGAAGTTGGCTGGAATGGCAAAGGCCCTCAAAATGCCAGCTCTGGCCGCAACTGACACTAGCAATTTGTTTGGTGCCTTAGAGTTCTCAGAAGCACTGGTCGAAAAGGGCATTCAGCCTATCATTGGTTTGCGCCTGCGTGTTGATCTTGCAGTGGTGAGCGATCAAACCAAGCCCATCCAAACCGGATTAAAGCACCATAAAACGATTGTTCTTTTGGCCAAAGATGAAGACGGTTACAAAAACCTGCTGAAGCTTTCTTCCAGTTCTTTCTTGGATGTACTCGACAATGCTGAGCCGCATGTGCCATGGGCGAAACTGCAAGACTGTGCTGGAGGCCTGATTTGTTTAACGGGCGGCCCCGAAGGTCCTCTCAATGAAAGCCTCGTTCAGAACCAAATTACATTGGCAACGCATCAGGCTTTGCAACTGAAAGCGTTGTTTGGCGACCGCCTTTATATTGAACTTCAACGCCACAACACCGAGGCCGAGCAAGCCGCTGAATCTGGCTTGATCGAAATTGCTTATGATAACGACATTCCGTTGGTCGCGACTAATCAGTGTTACTTCGCAACACCGGATGATTATGCGGCACATGATGCTTTGATCTGCATTGCCGAGGGTGAGGTGATTGCCAACGATGATCGCCGAAGATTGACACCCGAACACTACTTCAAATCGCAAGAAGAAATGGTGGCACTATTTGCCGATCTGCCCGAAGCGTTGGAAAATACAGTCGAGATCGCCAAGCGCTGCGCCTTTCGAGTGAAGGGGCGAAAACCAATTCTGCCGCGGTTTGCTGACGGTGATGAGGCAGCAGAGCTAAGAAAGCTTGCGGCCCAAGGCTTGCAGCAACGCCTCGCAACGCGCGGGCACGTGGCTGGCTTTGACGATGACGCATATACGAAGCGACTTGAATTTGAGCTTGATGTTATCATCGGCATGAATTTCCCGGGTTACTTTCTAATCGTCCATGATTTTATAAAATGGTCGAAGGATCATCTTATTCCTGTGGGGCCGGGCCGCGGTTCAGGTGCTGGTTCAATGGTCGCCTATGCTCTGCAGATTGTGGACATAGACCCATTTCGCTTCAATCTCCTCTTTGAACGCTTCCTCAATCCTGAGCGCGTTTCAATGCCCGATTTTGATATCGATTTTTGTCAGGAGCGGCGCGACG
>JAYTSN010000235.1:0-12121 GCA_043745625.1 Aestuariivirga sp.
CGTTTGATCGACCAGCGCTATCCGGTTTACGCAGAGGCTGACATTACTGTTGAGAGCCGCGATGTGCAGCACGGCCAAATGGTGAATGATGTTATAAAAGCTTTGGCGGACTTTGGGAATTTGGAAGTTGAAGAAAATGAATAGCGCCAATGTTTTCCATGATGTGCCGGTTAATCTTGCTGAGCGATCTTACAATATTTCAATTGGGCAGAATCTTGTTGCAGCTGCGGGCGACTTTATTGCTCCTTTTTTAAAGCGGCCTTTCGCGGTTATTGTGACCGATCAAAATGTTGCCAAAGCACATCTCGCCCGTTTGGAAAAATCTTTGGCCGCCAGCGGGATCGAAACAAAATCAATCATCTTGCCAGCGGGCGAAGCAACCAAGAGCTATAAATATTTGGCTGAACTCTGCGACGGGCTGCTCTCAGCAGGGGTTGAACGCCGCGATATCGTGATTGCTTTAGGTGGCGGTGTTATTGGTGATTTGACTGGCTTTGCGGCAAGCATTTTGCGCAGGGGCGTGAACTTCATTCAAATTCCAACTTCGCTTCTCGCCCAAGTCGATAGTTCGGTTGGCGGCAAGACCGGCATTAATTCGCCACTCGGCAAAAATCTGATTGGCGCCTTCCATCAACCCATCGCTGTTCTGGCTGATCTTGATGTGCTCAACACCTTGCCAAAACGGCAACGCGCAGCAGGTTATGCCGAAGTCGCAAAATATGGACTTCTGGGCGATGTAAAATTTTTTGGCTGGCTCGAAGAAAATGTGGACGCCATCATCAACGGCAGCAATGATGTTTCGGCCATGGCGCATGCGGTGCAAACCTGCTGTGCGATGAAGGCAGGCATCGTGGCCGAAGATGAAACTGAAACAGGTGTGCGCGCATTGCTTAATCTTGGCCACACATTTGGCCATGCACTCGAAGCCGCAACAAGATATTCAGACCGCCTATTGCATGGCGAGGCTGTTGCAATAGGAATGGTGCAGGCGTTCAAATTTTCAGAGCAATTGGGCCATTGCGCCAAAGGCACAAACGAGCGCGTCATAACGCATTTAAAGCGCGCTGGTCTTCCTACCCACGCATCAGAAATTCCCGGGGAGCTTCCACCAATAGCAAAACTTGTCGATCTGATGCGCCAAGATAAAAAAGCTGTGGGTGGCCAGTTGACTTTTATTTTAGCAAAATCAGTCGGCGAAACCTTCATCGCCAAAGGTGTTGCAGAATCTGATGTTTTTTCTTTCCTTGAAGGGGACTTAAACTAACCATGAATTATGATGTCGTATGGGCAGTCGCATCAATCGTCGCACTTATCATTATTTCAGCTTTTTTCTCAGGATCAGAAACAGGTCTGACCACAGCTTCGCGCGCGCGGCTGAATGAGTTGGAAAAACGTGGCAACAAACGCGCTTCGATGGTTTTGAAATTAACGTCCATGCCTGAGCGATTGATCGGTGCATTGCTGTTGGGAAATAGCTTGGCCAACATTACGGCCTCAGCTGTGGCCACTGCAGCACTGATTAAAGTTTTTACTGAAGCAGGCGCCATTATTGCCTCTGTCGTCATGACCGTATTGATTTTGATTTTTGCCGAAGTAATGCCGAAAACTTACGCCATCGCCTATCCCGACCGCGTTGCGACAGCTGTTGCGCCCATCATGCGCGTCATCGTCGCTGTGCTTGGCCCAATTGTTATGACGGTTGAATACATCGTCAAGAAAACGCTCATGTTGTTTGGCGTCGACACCACCAATGTTGAAAGCATCCTCTCTGCACATGATGAGCTGCGCGGGGCAATTAATTTGCACCACAAAGAAGGTACGGTTATAAAAAAAGATCGCGATATGCTGGGCGGCATTCTCGATCTTAAAGACCTCGAAGTGGTCGATATCATGGTTCACCGTACGAAGATGAAAACGATTGATGGTTCAGACCCGATCACAGCAATCATTCAACAGGTTTTCAAAAGTGGCAACACCAGACTCCCCGTTTGGCTTGACAACCCAGACAATATTATTGGTATTCTTCATGCAAAAAATCTCTTTGCCGCAATTCAGGAAAACGACGGAGATTCAACAAAGGTTAAGCTTGATGACATTTTAAGCCCGCCTTGGTTTGTGCCCGACACGCGCCCGCTCACTGATCAGCTCAATGCCTTTCTCCGCCGCAAAACGCACTTTGCCATTGTGGTGGACGAATATGGTGAGGTCCAAGGGCTCATTACCCTTGAAGATATTATAGAAGAAATTGTTGGTGACATTAAAGACGAGTTCGACGCCGTTACAACGGGTGTTCGCAAGCAGCAGGATGGCTCTTATAATATCGAAGGAACCGTGCCGATCCGCGATCTCAATCGTTCATTTGATTGGAACTTGCCCGATGAGGAAGTGACCACTGTAGCGGGCTTGGTCATCCACGAGGCGCGCATGATTCCAGAAGCAGGGCAAGTTTTCACCTTTCACGGCTTCCGGTTTGAAGTTTTAAAAAAGCGCAAGCAACAACTATCATTAGTGAATGTGACAAAGCTTGAGCCAATGAAAGAAGAAACTAAGACGGGTTAAATTGTTTCTATTGCCAAGGCATGGACGCGGGCCTTCAATTCAATGGCCACCACTTCGTTTATAAGCCTGTGCTGCTGCACACGGCTTTTGCCTTGAAATGCCTCACTACTGATCTTAACTCTGAAATGGCTCTCGCCACTGGGGTGTGCGCCAATATGACCATGATGTTGGTTTGACTCGTCAATAAGTTCGAAATATGACGGCGAAAATGCCGCAACTAGCTTTGCCTTCATAATTTGGCCAACTGGCCCTAAATCTTTTTCCATATTCTTCAACATCCCAGTTGCGGTTTTTGGCACTTGCTAGCATAATCAATATCCCTTCAAACATGAATAAGTATAATGAAACTCGATTCAAAAATATTTGACAAAATCCGCATCAAATCACCAGCTGCCGCAAAAAAGCAGGCTGAGGAAGCAATGGTGCCGCCATGCCAATGGGCTGGCTGTGATTTGCCTGCAAAACACAAAGCACCGAAGGGCCGCGGCTTTGAGGGGCAGTTTTGGAATTACTGCACGGCTCATGTGCAGCAATACAACAAAACCTATAACTATTTTGACGGCATGAAAGATGATGAGCAGGCGGCTTTCCGCAAAGATGCGCAGATGGGCCACAGACCAACGTGGAAACTGGGTGAGAACGGCAATGTGCATGTTGGCGCTTCACGGCGTTCAGCCAAACACATTGATGATCCATTGCATATGTTGATGAAAGAAAAAATCACGTCCAAAGCCAAACATGGACGGAATTTACGCCGCAATGAAATTGAATCTTTGGGTGCTCTGGGTCTTCCTGATGATGCAACCCCAGCAGAGGTGAAATCCAAATACAAAATCTTGGTCAAGCGCCTTCATCCCGATTCAAACAATGGCAGTAGAGCTAATGAAGACACATTGAACGCGGTGATCAAAGCCTATGACATCTTGCGAGCAACTGGATTTTGCTGAGCTTGCTCGTTCGAATTCAATCCACTATTACCTTCTTATTGCTTATGTGAGTTTCTAAAAATGACGACGACTGCCGCCTTGACCACTCTGCCTGATCAGAAAATGTCTGTGAGCCAGCTGTTTGGCTTTGAATCGAATATGCAAGTCATGGGCTTTGCTGAGTGCAGCGAACATGTGCCCGAGCTGGATGAAGATTATCTCTTCAACAAAGAAACCACATTAGCGATCTTGGCGGGCTTTACCCATAACCGCCGCGTGATGATCACCGGATATCATGGCACGGGCAAATCAACACACATTGAACAAGTGGCCGCACGCCTCAACTGGCCTTGCATTCGTATCAACCTCGACAGCCATATCAGCCGTATCGATCTGATCGGCAAAGACGCCATTGTTTTGAAAGATGGAAAGCAGATTACTGAATTCAAGGAAGGTATTTTGCCTTGGTCTTATCAGCATAACATCGCCCTCGTGTTCGACGAATATGATGCGGGCCGTCCAGACGTGATGTTTGTGATCCAGCGTATTCTGGAGTCATCGGGCAAACTCACACTCCTCGATCAATCACGCGTGATCCGCCCTCATGCAGCGTTTCGTTTATTTGCAACCGCCAACACCGTTGGCCTTGGCGATACAACGGGCCTCTATCACGGCACACAGCAAATCAACCAAGCGCAGATGGATCGTTGGTCGATTGTATCTGCATTGAACTATCTGCCGCATGCGCAAGAAGTGGGCGTGGTTCTTTCAAAGAACAAATCTTATAGAAATGAGAAGGGCAAGAAGACCATTGCGAATATGGTGCGGGTTGCGGATTTAACGCGTAACGCATTTATGCAAGGCGATCTCTCAACCGTTATGTCGCCTCGTACAGTTATTACTTGGGCGCAGAATGCTGAGATTTTTGCTGATGTTGGTTTTGCATTCCGCCTGACATTCTTGAACAAATGCGACGAGTTGGAACGCGCCATTGTGGCAGAATTCTATCAACGTTGTTTTGGCGAGGACTTGCCTGAATCTGCTTCGCGCATTGCGATAGCTTAAGTCAGGCGGCAAACATATGGCCGCAGCAAAAGACGATAGAGCCGAGCGCTTCAAAGAAGTGTTGGGCACCGCCATGAAATCCATGGCGCTTGATCCTGAACTCACCGTGAGTTTCGGCAATGATCAAGCTCAACTTGTCGGTCATAAAATAAAACTGCCGCAAGTTTCAGGCGCAGCATCGGCCAAAGAAATTGCCATCACCCGCGGCCTCGCAGACAGCTTCACACTGAAGATTGCCAATCACTCCGAGTCCGTGCACGGCAAATACATCCCTGAGGGGAAAAACGCGCGTGCGGTTTTTGATTCAGTTGAACAAGCGCGCATTGAAGCCATTGGTGCGCGGGCCATGACGGGTGTTGCGGATAATCTCAGCGCCATGTTGGACGATAAATACAGCAAAACAGTTGTGAACCGCTCGGGCAACCGCAAGGATACGCCGCTTGAAGAGGCTGTTGGCCTGATCGTGCGCGAGAGATTGACAGGTCTGAAGCCACCACCATCGATTGCTCCTTTTGTCGACTTGTGGCGCGACTGGGTCGATAAAAAAGCGGGCCCGAAGATTACCGGACTTGAAGATGCCCTGCATGATCAACAATCCTTCGCGCGACTGTCTCGCGATTTGATTGCTGCGTTGGACATGGCTGATGAGCTGGGCGAAGACCCGGACAATACTGAGGATAATGAAGAGCAAGAAGCCGAGGATGATCCCGGTGAGCGCTCTGAAACGCCACAAGGTGAAGAAGAACAATCTGAACAATCTGCCGCTGAAGAAATGGAAAGTTCTGAGGGCGAATCTGAGGCTGCTGAAATGGAAGCCCGGCAGATTGATTCTGATGAAACGCCCGATGATGCCGAAGGTGAAGAAATGCCCGATGGTGAAGAACCATGGCGACCACAGCTGCCTTTCTCATCTCTGGCGAATGATAATTTCTACAAGGTTTTCTCCAATCAGTTTGATGAAGAAATCAGCGCTGAAGATTTATGCGATGCAGAAGAACTAACGCGTCTGCGCGCTTATCTAGACAAGCAGCTTTCAAATTTGCAAGGCGTAGTTGCGCGCTTAGCTAACCGTCTGCAACGCCGCTTGATGGCACAACAAAATCGCTCTTGGGATTTTGATTTGGAAGAAGGCGTGTTGGATGCCGCGCGTTTAACTCGCGTGATCACTGATCCACTGCACGCGCTTTCATTCAAAGTGGAACAAGATACAAAATTCCGCGACACGGTCGTGACGTTACTGCTTGATAATTCAGGCTCGATGCGCGGTCGCCCGATCACGGTTGCTGCCACTTGCGCCGATATTCTGGCACGCACGCTTGAGCGCTGCGGTGTGAAAGTTGAAATATTGGGCTTCACCACACGGGCTTGGAAAGGTGGCCAAGCGCGCGAGAAGTGGTTGGCAGGTGGCAAAACCACAAACCCCGGTCGCCTGAATGATCTGCGCCACATAGTCTATAAATCAGCCGATGAACCTTGGAGACGGGCGCGCAAAAATCTTGGACTGATGATGCGTGAAGGATTGTTGAAAGAAAACATCGACGGCGAAGCACTGATCTGGGCGCATAATCGTTTGCTTGGTCGCCAGGAACAACGCCGGATTTTGATGGTTATTTCTGATGGTGCACCAGTTGATGACTCAACGCTCTCAGTTAATTCCGGCAACTATCTCGAACGCCATCTGCGCCAAGTGATTGCAGATATTGAAGGCCGCTCACCCGTTGAGCTGATCGCCGTCGGTATCGGACATGATGTGACGCGCTATTATAAACGCGCGGTGACGATTATTGACGCTGAAGAATTGGGCGGCGCCATGACAGAAAAACTGGCAGAACTGTTTGAAGAAAACGCAGAAATCAAAAAGGTGTCTCGTGCCCCTAAACGTCGCGCCAAAGCTTGAAACTGAACGGCTGATTTTACGTGGGCACAAATGCAGCGATCTTGATCCGCTTTTTTTGATGTGGTGCGAACCAAAAGTCTATGAGTTTATCGCAGGCAAACCAACAACCATTGAGGATTGTTGGCGCAACATTTTGCGCCACAATGGCCAGTGGCAGATGGTGGGCTATGGTTTTTGGGTTCTCGAAGAGAAGTTTTCAGGTGCCATTATAGGTGAAGCGGGTTTTCTCGATTGCAAGCGCAACATCACTCCATCAATGGATGAAACGCCTGAGATGGGTTGGGCTTTGTTGACCGCCTGTCACGGTAAAGGTTTTGCAACAGAAGCCATGCAAATGATCGCCGCATGGGGTGATCAAAATTTAACGCAGACGATAACGGCTTGCATCACTGCGCCTGAGAACACTACTTCAATCCGCGTCGCGCAAACCACCTACCATGGCGAACCAACTTTGTTGTTTCATCGTTTCAGGCCTTAAACCGTATATTTAACTAAAAACGCATCAACATCCATTGCACGCATATCATCTACGACCTTTGCCAGTCGGTCATGCGGCCAATCCCACCATGCCAAATTTATAATCCGTGTACGGATAGATTTTTTGAACCGCCATTTAATGCGCGTTGCTGGCACACCCGCAACAATGGCATAGGGATCAACATCTTTGGTAACGACGGCACCCGCAGCCACCACAGCACCATGGCCAATTGCTAGACCTGGCATAATAATCGCCCCATGCCCAATCCACACATCGTGTCCAATCTTAACGCGTGCTTCTTTGCGTGCGTCACGAAAATCCTTATCGACCTTGGCGTATAGAAAATATTCGTTCGGGCGATAGGTGATCTTGTGTTGCGAGATGCGGTCTAAGGGATGGCCCAGCGCATTGATCCGCACATCAGCCGCAATTGCGCAAAATTTACCGATATCGGTATAGATCGCCTCAACGTGGCGCTCAATATATGAATAGTCGCCAACTGTAGTTTCGGCCAATAGACAGCGTTCGGCCACATCGGTGAACTGCCCCAAAACACATTCGCGCAAAATAGTGGATGAATGAACGCGCGGTGTTCCGTCGCGTGGCGCGTTGACCAAATGGCTTTTCTGTTTTTCACTCATGGCGGCACCATAACAAAAAGCCGCCCTGAATCAGAGCGGCTTTTCAAAGCTTTTGAATTTTAAACTTAAGCAGCCTTGGCAACTAAAGCTTCAACTTTCTTGGTGATCGAAACCTTCAGCTTCTTGCACTTGGCAGAAAGCTCATCAGACTTGGCCTTCATCAAGAAGCTGTCCAAACCACCACGATGTTCAACCGACTTCAATGCATGAGCTGAAATGCGCAAATTGTAAGACAAGCCCATTGCTTCACTCATCAAGCTAACCTGACACAGGTTTGGCAAGAAGCGAGTCTTCGTCTTGTTATTGGCGTGGCTGACTTGGTGGCCTGATTGCCAGCCTTTGCCAGTGAGTTCGCAACGACGCGCCATGATAATCTCCATACATAAAGAACAAGCCGGAAAGTGGTTCCGGCTCCTGTTGCGGTTCCTATAGGGGGCGGATTTCGGAAGGTCAAGCGAGGCGTTGCGACTCTTTGCGCCGCATGAAAGATTCTTGGCTTTCCAGCTCTGGCACAAATGGTTAACGCCGCCTCTGGATTATGATCCCTAAGACCATACAATACGAAACGGACTTGTGATAGTTATCCACATCCCCACTACCTATAGCGTGAACGAAACATGAAAATTGGGCAATCCGCGATTCGGGCGGGGTATGTTCTGATATTGGAACGTTTCGTTAATTTTGCGCGGGGACGCTGCGGGCGAAATTCAGATTTCCATTAACCTTCTTCACATCGTGGTTAATGTCGACCATTCAAACCCTCATTTCCGCGAGCCTTGAACCAGGCTTCCCTTATTATGGAAAGCTAGGGTAAGCGCTTAGCGGGGATGACGGTACTAAATATCGTTGGAACAAATCCTGAATCCGCTCCTATCAGCGATTCGGGCGTGGTTCGTTCACGGTTGAATCTAAACAAAAACACCTTGCGCCAAATTGGCACAATCATTGGATAATTTGGGAAATCTTAATCCTGCCATTGAGCTTTCAAATCAATTCACGAGGTGGGTGTTTCCTGCATCTATTCTGACCAACCGCGTTGCTCAACCAGCGTTCATCTTGTATCTACTAAACGAATAAAAAAGGAGACTCCCATGAAACTCGCATTTCTTGCCTTGCCACTTTTAGCCACATCGGCCTTCGCGGCCAGTGGTCTCGAAGAATTTGATACCCCATCCCATAATATGTGCTGCGTTTTTATTGCAGCACCTGGCACGGCGGTTCACCCAACACCCGATGGCTTGGACGAAATTTCTTGTTCGCGCGTCAAACCAAAATATTGGACAGTCGACCTCACGGCCTTAGGCAAGATGACAGTTTATAAGCATCCCGGCGAAGTTCCGGGCTGCGGTTCCTCAACAATTTTAGAATATGGCCAGTCAAAAGCCTATGGTGATTTTAGTTGCACCTCTGAAACCTCAGGCCTCACCTGCGTGAATTCACACGGCAAAGGTTTCAAACTTTCTAAAACAGGTCTTGTGAAAATTACGCCATAGACAATAGTAAAGCTATTGATCCAATGACAGCCCACCGCCCCGTCACTGCCGTATTGGGGCCTACCAACACCGGTAAAACCCACCTCGCCGTTGAGCGCATGCTGGCCCATGGCAAAGGCATGATCGGCTTGCCATTACGCCTACTGGCCCGCGAGATTTATGACAAGGTGCGTGCAAAGGTTGGCGACCATCAAGTGGCTCTGATCACCGGCGAAGAAAAAATCGTGCCAGTTGATCCGCGTTATTGGGTTTGCACAGTTGAAGCCATGCCGCCAAATATTGAAGTGCCATTTCTGGCAATCGATGAAGTTCAGCTTTGTGCCGATTTTGAGCGCGGCCATATTTTTACAGAACGTGTTATGCACAGGCGCGGCCTTGAAGAAACCATGCTGTTGGGTGCGGGCACAATGCGGCCGATCCTCGAAAAGCTTCTGCCACAAACAACTTTCGTCACACGCCCGCGCCTTTCAAAGCTTTCTTACGCAGGCCAGAAAAAGCTTTCCCGCCTACCCCGCCGTTCTGCCATCGTCTGTTTCACCGCTGAAATGGTTTATGCTGTGGCTGAGCACATTCGCACTCAACGTGGCGGGGCCGCAGTGGTTATGGGCGCACTTAGCCCCCGCACCCGTAATGCACAGGTAGCACTCTATCAATCAGGCGACGTTGATTATCTGGTGGCCACTGATGCCATCGGCATGGGCTTGAACATGGATGTCGATCATGTGGCCTTTGCCGCCACCCGCAAGTTTGATGGCTTTCAGTTTCGTAATCTCAACCCGGGTGAGCTCGGCCAAATCGCCGGCCGCGCGGGGCGGTTTATGAAGGACGGCACATTTGGCGTGAGCGTTGAGGCCGATCCATTTGAACAAGAAATGATCGACCGTCTCGAAAACCATAATTTCGATTCCGTCCGCACTTTGCAATGGCGCAACCGTGACTTGGATTTTCGCACGCTGGATGGTCTGCGAAAAAGCCTGGGTTTTCTCCCCAAAATTGAAGGCCTAACCCGCGCCCAGAATACCGCTGACGTAACAGCGCTTGAGGCCATCTGCCGCGACAGCAAAATTGTCGGCCTGATCAAAACACCCGGGGACGTGATGCGCGCGTGGGAAGTGTGCCAGTTACCAGATTATCGCAACATTTCACCTGCCGAGCACGCCCATATCGTTTCGCGCATCATTCAGTTTCTGTTTACCGGCAAGGGCTTTATTTCCGAAGATTGGTTTGCCAAGCAACTGTCGCTGTCCGAAAGTGTCGAAGGCGGCATTGATGCGCTTTCAACGCGAATTTCTCATGTCCGCACCTGGACCTTCATTGCCAATCGCTCAGATTGGCTGGGAGCACCTTTTTATTGGCAAGCACGCGCAAAAGAAATTGACGACAGGCTATCAGATGTGTTGCATGAGCGCTTAACGCAGCGTTTCATTGATCGTAGAACCAGTGTATTAATGCAGCGCTTGGCGAAGAAGGAAGGCTTGATGACGAATATTGATGCGGGAGGCGAAGTTCATGTGGAAGGTCAGTTTGTTGGCCGGATTATCGGCCTTCAATTTACACCCGATGCAAGTGCAGTTGGTGGCGATGCCCAAGCGCTGAAAACTGCAAGCCTTGGTGCTATCACCGTCGAGATCGGCCACCGGGCCCGAAACTTGACGATGACGGCTGATCCTGAGCTGAAGGTTAATCGCAACGGCGAGATTTGGTGGATGGGCGCCATCGTCGGTCATGTATTGCCTGGTGACCATGCGTTGCGACCACGCGCCGAAGTTTTTGGTGATGATGTTTTACAAGGTTCGATGCGCGAAGATGTGCGCGAGCGTTTACAAAAATTTATGAACCGCCACATTGCATCACTGCTTGAACCGTTAATCAAGCTGGAAGAGGCCGAAGGTTTCGAGGCCTTGGCGCGCGGAATTGCATTCCGCATTGTTGAGCATTTTGGCGTATTGCCGCGCGAATTGGTTTTAGAAGAAGTAAAATCGTTGAGCCAAGAAGACCGCGCAAAGTTGCGTGGACTTGGCGCAAGATTTGGCGCGTTCCATGTTTTCTTGCCTGCGTTGCTTAAACCAGCGGCCACGGATTTGCGCTTGTTGCTGTGGTGGCTACAAAAACAAAAATCAACTAGCGCAATAGGCCACGTGCCTTCGCCACCAGCCAATGGTTTGACATCCACTGCAGCAGATATGGAAAAGCCAGAAGGATTCTACGGTATTTGTGGATACCGCGTTTGTGGAAAACGGGCTGTGCGCGTTGATATGTTAGAGCGCTTATCCGATTTGATCCGCGACCGAGTTTTCTGGAAACCACGCATTGATACTGAGCAACGCCCTGCAGGATCAGTCGAAGGCGGTGGTTTTACGGTTGTGTCTGATATGATGTCACTCGTCGGTTGCTCTGGCGAGGAGTTCGAGGAAATTCTGCGGAGCCTCGGTTTCCGCGACCAAAAACGCCAAGTGCCAAAACCAGCGCCGTTTGTTGCAGCACCTGTTGTTGAACCAGCTGCTGAGCCAATTGCTGTTAATGCTGTGGCCGAAGAACCATCAGAAGCAGTGCTCGAGGCGGCACCGGAAACTGCGGTAGAAACCACTTCTGAGGAGAAAACTGAAATTGAAGCTGAACTCAGCGCCGATGTGCCAAATGAGCCTGTCACCGCGCCAGAAACGATCGATGTGAATGTCTGGTGGCCGAAAGATACTGGCCCCTTCCGCAAACAACCCGAACGAAAAGAACGCCCACAGTTCAAAAAGCGCGAATTCACGCCAGCAGTCGAGGGCGAAGCTAAGCCAAAATTCTCACGACCAGACCGCCCACCGCGCGGCAAGCAGAAGTTTGAACGGAAAGATCGTGGCGAAAATCCAGAGCGCCAAGATCGTCCACCACCACGTCCAGAAAAGCCAATGGATCCAAATTCGCCCTTTGCCGCTCTGCTTGCTCTAAAAGAGCAAATGAAACAGAGGTAACCCTGCCCCAACGCATCGACAAATGGTTATGTTATGCGCGCTTTGTGAAGCACCGCTCTACCGCGTCCGAATTGATCGAAGCGGGCCATATCCGCATTAACC
>JAYTSN010000236.1:0-4262 GCA_043745625.1 Aestuariivirga sp.
ATTCCGGTTTTGGATATGGTACGGGTAAAGCGGGCGCTCTCGGGCTCTAAATCCCGTCTCATCGGGCCAAATTGCCCAGGTGTTTTAACCCCTGATGAATGCAAAATCGGCATTATGCCCGGTAATATTTTCAAGAAGGGCACAGTGGGCATTGTCTCGCGCTCTGGCACTTTAACCTATGAAGCCGTGTTCCAAACCACGAGAGCTGGCCTCGGCCAAACCACGGCTGTGGGCATTGGTGGCGACCCGGTAAAGGGCACTGAATTTATCGATATTTTGGAAATGTTCTTGGGCGATCCTGAAACCCAGTCGATCATCATGATCGGTGAAATTGGCGGCTCGGCTGAAGAAGATGCAGCGGAATTCATCCGCACCAACAAAGTCAAAAAACCTATTGCTGGGTTCATCGCGGGCCGCACTGCGCCTGCAGGCCGCCGCATGGGCCATGCCGGCGCCATTATCTCTGGCGGCAAGGGCGATGCCCAATCCAAAATCGACGCGATGAAGCGCGCTGGCATTCACGTCTCAGATTCACCCGCACTCTTAGGTGAAACTTTGTTGAAGGCATTGAAACGATAGTAATTTAGACATAAATAGAGTTTACGACGAACAGACTAAGGTAACGGGGCGATTGCGCCCACCCGGTTGAAGCGGTTGTGCTGAAGCGGTTGTAACCAGAGGACGGAACGGTATGAATAAGACAGATGTTACGGCTGCATTCGAGCAGTCGTCTTTTCTCTATGGTGGCAACGCCAAATTTGTTGAAGATTTATTCCAGCAATATCAAATCAATCCCGCATCGGTTGACCCGAATTGGCGGGTTTTTTTTCAAGGCCTCGCTGAAAACGCGCCGAGTGCCTCTGACCGAGTTACAGGCCCGTTTTCAGTCCCATCTTGGGCAAGGCCCGATTGGCCACCCAAACCTTCTGATGAAATCACCGCGGCACTTGATGGCAATTGGGCGGCTTATGAAAAAACCTTAGCGCCAAAAATAGATCCGCGCACCAAGCCCGCCGTCGCAGCGCCCGCCCCCATCGCCGCACCTGCTGCCACAAGTGAAGATATTAAAAAAGCCACCATGGATTCGGTGCGCGCTTTGATGATGATCAGAGCCTACCGCATGCGTGGACATTTGGCCGCCAACCTCGATCCGTTGCGCCAGAAAGAACCAGTCCCGCAACCCGAGCTTGACCCGGCTTCATATGGCTTCATGGAGGCTGATCTCGACCGACCGGTATTTCTCGACAATGTGTTGGGTTTGGAGAAAGGCACCATCCGCCAAGTGATCGACATTCTGCGCCGCACCTATTGTGGTACGCTGGGTGTGGAGTTCATGCACATCAGCGACCCTGAACAAAAAGCATGGATGCAGGAGCGCATTGAAGGCCCTCATAAAGAAATCACCTTCACCCCTGAAGGCAAGAAGGCCATTCTCAATAAGCTGATCGAAGGCGAAGGCTTCGAGAATTTCTTGAATGTTAAATACACTGGCACCAAGCGTTTCGGTTTGGATGGCGGCGAAAGCATGATCCCTGCTTTAGAGCAGATTATGAAACGTGGCGGTCAACTGGGTGTGACCGACATCGTGTTGGGTATGGCGCACCGTGGTCGCCTAAACGTTTTGGCCAACGTGATGCAAAAGCCGTTCAGCGCCATCTTCCATGAATTCCAAGGTGGCTCTTCCACGCCTGATGATGTGGAAGGTTCTGGTGATGTAAAATATCATTTGGGTTCATCAAGCGACCGCGTGTTTGATGGCAACACAGTGCATCTTTCACTCACCGCCAATCCATCACATCTGGAAATTGTTGACCCCGTTGTGTTGGGCAAGGCCAGAGCCAAGCAAGATCAAAAGGGTGATAAAGAACGCATCACGGTTTTGCCATTGCTCATCCATGGCGATGCGGCATTTGCTGGCCAAGGCGTGATTGCCGAGTGCTTTGGTCTTTCTGGATTGAAAGGCCACCGCAACGGTGGATCAATCCACTTCATCGTCAACAACCAAATCGGCTTTACCACTTCGCCTTTGTGGGCCCGTTCATCGCCTTATCCATCTGATGTGGCTAAAATGATCGAGGCGCCAATCTTCCATTGCAATGGTGATGATCCAGAGTCGGTGGTGTTTGCTGCAAAAATCGCAACTGAGTTCCGCCAGAAATTTAAAAAGCCCGTCGTCATCGACATGTTCTGCTACAGGCGGTTTGGCCATAATGAAACCGACGAACCGAGTTTCACCCAACCGCTGATGTATAAAAAAATCGGCGTGCACGGCACGGTGGTTAATCTTTATGCACAGCGTTTGATTGCTGAAGGCAATCTTACCGCAGATGAATTTGAAACATTGAAAGCCGAATACCGCACGCGCTTAGATGATGCCATGACGGTGGCCACGGGTTATAAAGCCAACAAAGCCGATTGGCTGGATGGCCGCTGGGCCGGCCTTAAAGCCGCAGCTGATCTTGATGATGCGCGTCGCGGCCAGACCGGCGTTCCCGTTGCTAGGCTTCGCGAGGTGGGGCTTAAACTCACGCGGGTTCCCAAAACCTTCAAAGTGCATAAAACCATGCAGCGTGTGCTTGATGCAAGACGGAAAATGTTTGCGGAAGGCTCAGGGCTTGACTGGGCATCCGCTGAAAGCCTGGCATTCGGCACACTTCTGCAAGACGGTTTTAAAATTCGCCTCTCAGGCCAAGATGTGCAGCGCGGCACTTTCTCGCAACGCCATGCTGTGATCGTCGATCAAGACTCGGAAAAACGTTACACGCCGCTCAACCATTTGGTGAAAGAGCAGAAGACTAAAATCGAAGTTATCAATTCGATGCTGTCGGAAGAAGCCGTGCTCGGTTTTGAATATGGCTATTCACTGGCAGAGCCAAACGCGCTGACCCTTTGGGAGGCGCAATTCGGCGATTTTGCCAATGGCGCACAGGTGATTTTCGATCAGTTTATTTCCTCGGCTGAACGCAAATGGCTGCGCATGTCGGGCCTCGTGTGTTTGCTGCCCCATGGCTATGAAGGCCAAGGGCCAGAGCATTCATCGGCTAAGCTGGAACGCTTTTTACAAATGTGCGCTGAAGATAATATGCAAGTAGCCAATTGTACGACGCCTGCAAATTATTTCCACATTCTTCGCCGCCAATTAAAACGCGACATTCGCAAACCTTTGATTTTGATGACACCCAAATCTTTATTGCGTCACAAGCGTGCTGTGTCTTCATTTGAAGAGATGGGGGAACAATCAACCTTCCACCGCATTTTGTGGGATGACGCCGAGTTCATGAAGAGCGAAAAAATTAAACTCGTGAAGGATGATAAAATCCGCCGTGTTATTCTGTGCTCTGGGAAGGTGTACTACGACCTTTATGAAGCACGCGAACAATCCGGCAATAACGATATTTATATTTTCCGCGTTGAACAGCTTTATCCTTGGCCACATAAATCATTAGCGCAAGAGCTGGCGCGTTTTCCAAAAGCCGAATTCGTGTGGTGCCAAGAAGAGCCGCTGAACATGGGTGCATGGAGCTTTGCGCAAGCTAATCTTGAGCGCGTGCTTGATTTCATCAAAGTAAAAAACCCACGGCCGCGTTACGTGGGTCGCCCTGCTTCGGCATCAACTGCTACTGGCCTGATGAGCCGCCATTTGAAAGAACTCAAAGCCTTCCTCGATGAAGCTTTGGCATAAGGAAATAAGAACATGAGCAAAGAAATCCGTGTGCCTGCATTAGGCGAGAGCATTACTGAAGCCACAATTGCAAAATGGTTTAAGAAAGAAGGCGATGCCATTAAGGTCGATGAGCCGTTGGTAGAACTTGAAACTGATAAGGTGACTGTTGAAGTGCCAGCACCTGCTTCGGGCAAGCTGGAAAAGATCAACGTGCTGGCAGGCACCACAGTGAATGTGGGCGCATTGCTAGGCTCGATTCTTGAAGGTGCTGCCGGAGCAACTGCCCCTGCCGCAAAACCAGCACCTGCTGCACCGCCTCCGCCAGCAACACCCGCTGCACCAGCGCCTGTTGCAGCAAAGGCCGCTGAAACAACTTTATCACCCGCCGTGCGCAAAGGCGTGGTCGAGAATAATCTAGACCCTGCCGACATCGCAGGCACCGGCAAAGACGGCCGCATCACCAAGGGTGATGTGATCGCCACTTTAGAAAAACCAGCAGCACCTGCATCCGCTCCCACTGCAATGCCTTCCGCACCTGTTTCATCAGGCGGCGAGGAACGCATTAAGATGTCACGTTTGCGCCAAACCATCGCGCGCC
>JAYTSN010000237.1:0-12080 GCA_043745625.1 Aestuariivirga sp.
CGAGTCGGTAAGAAATGACGCTCCATCCATCAAGAACGGTAGAATCCGAATATAACAGAACGTCAAATGATTTTTGGTTCACTTCCGAGTCAGAGTATATAACCCAAAAAGACGGGTAGAAGCGCTTTTGGGAGTGGAGAGGCCCGACCCTGTTACCAATTGTTTATTCAGAGATGCAATGAATGATAGGGCCACATGACAAATTCGGTTATGGTAGCTAAATTAATAGAGGTGCGTGCGGTATGAACATACTTCCACAGCAGATGAGTGCATCGCTCAGCAGTTTATTTGCCAATATTGGCAAAGTCAGCCAAACCTTTGCCAAGATGCTCACAAAGTCGAAGTCGATTGCCAACGCGCAGACAGCGTCGTCCGCTGCGGCGGCAAAATACCCCTATCCCTGGCTCAAAAGCTATCCACCAGAAGTGGATTGGGCTGGCGAAATTTCAGTTAAGCCACTCTACTCCCTTTTGGATGACGCGGCAGAAGTTCATGCCGCAAGACCATGTGTTGAATTCCGTGGCCGCCAATTTACCTATGCTGAAATCAAATTGATGAGCGACAAGGTTGCCAAAGGACTGGCGGAATCTGGTTTCAAGCCTGGCATGAAGCTTGGGCTGTTTTTGCCCAACTGTCCCTATTTCGTTATCTATTATTATGCTGGCCTGAAAGCCGGCGGCATTATTGTGAATTTCAATCCGCTCTATGCCGAAGAGGAAATCGTGCGGCAGATCGAAAACTCGGGCACCGATTATATGGTGACTCTCGATCTTGGGATTTTGCTGAATAAATTTTCGTCGATGTTTGAACGCACCCAATTGAAGCGCATCATTGTGTGTTCATTGGCTGAACAATTACCCTTGTTTGCGAGCCTATTGTTCAGAACAGCAAAATGGCGCGACATCGCAACCGTTCCGCACAACGATCATTATATTTCTGGACGGGATATAATGGACAATGACGGTGTTGTCGTGCCAGTCGCCGTCAATCCAGAGACTGATGTTGCCGTTTTACAATATACCGGCGGCACGACGGGTATTCCCAAAGCCGCAATGCTCACCCATGCGAATGTCTACGCCAACACCGTGCAGTGCCGACGCTGGTTCTACGTGGGCGACAGCCCAGAAAACAAATCTGTGGGTGTTTTGCCTTTGTATCATGCTTTGGCCATGACCAGTATCATGAACTGGACTTTGGCAGTTGGCGGTTCCATGCTGCTTGAACCGCGCTTTGAAGCGGCCAAACTTCTCGCCCTTATTCATCGCAAGAAACCAACAGTGTTGGTCGGTGTGCCAACGCTCTTCACGGCCTTGATGAATGTGCCTGGATTTGATCGTTATGATCTTTCGTCGTTGAAATTTTGTATATCAGGCGGCGCTTCACTGCCGCTTAAGGTTCAACAAGACTTTGAATCAAAAACGGGCGTCTCGATCTGGGAGGGCTATGGCTTAAGCGAGGCCTCGCCCGCTTGTTGTCTAAACCCCGTGCATGTGCCGAACCGATCGGGTTCCGTTGGCTTGCCACTTCCACAAACTGTTTGCGAAATCGTCTCGATCGAAAATCGACATCAGCTCTTGAAACTCGGGGAAAGAGGTGAAGTGTGCTTCCGCGGTCCACAAGTTATGTTGGGCTATTGGAACAATCCGGCCGCGACTTCAGAAGTCATATTCGATGGGCGTCTTCATACTGGTGACATTGGATATATGGACTCCGATGGCTATGTGTTCATCACTGATCGCTTGAAGGAAATGATCACCGTTTCGGGCTACAAGATTTATCCGCGCCAAGTGGAGGAAGCGATCTATCAGCACCGCGCAGTCAAGGAATGCGCTGTCTTCGGCGTTCCTGATGATTACAGCGGCGAGTCGATCCGTGCTGCCTTGTGCCTCAAAGAGGGCGAAACGCTTTCCGCCAGTGAATTAGACGCTTTTCTGGAAACGCGGTTGTCGCATCTCGAAACGCCCAAAGCCTATGAGTTCAGAGCCGAGTTGCCAAAAACCGCGATTGGTAAAATTTACAAAAAAATTCTGGTAGAAGAATACAAATCGAAAGCCGCCACCGCGCAGGAGACAACAATATGAAACAAGCCGTAATCGCTGGGTATGTCCGATCGCCCTTTCAATTTGCCAACAAGGGTGCCCTGGCCAAAACCCGACCAGATGATCTGGCTGCGGCGGTGATCAAGGGGCTTATCGAAAAAACGCATGTCGATATGAAAGACATAGAGGATTTATTGCTGGGTTGCGCATTTCCAGAAGGCGAACAGGGCCTCAATGTGGCGCGCTTGATTTCTTTCATTGCCAATCTCCCTAAATCAGTGGGTGCCGCTACCATCAATCGCTTTTGCGGCTCTTCCATGCAATCTATCCACTCCGCCGCCGGGGCAATTGCGCTGGGGGCGGGAGATGTATTCATCTGTGCAGGCATTGAAAGCATGAGCCGCGTGCCGATGATGGGGTTCAACCCAATGCCGAACCCAGCTTTGGCAGAAACCATGCCGGCAGCTTATGTCTCAATGGGAATTACCGCAGAGAATGTGGCTAAGAAATATGCAATTTCCAGATTGGAACAGGAGGAGTTCGCAGTGGCCAGCCACAAGAAAGCCACTGCAGCCCGCGAGGCCGGAAAACTCCGAGATGAAATTGTGGGCGCTGGCGAAGACGGCTGCATTCGCACCGATGCCTCACTCATCGCTTTGGCAGGATTGAAGCCAGCCTTCGATCTCGGTGGTGTGGTGACCGCTGGCACTTCATCACCTCTCACCGATGGTGCTGCAGCCTGCCTTGTGACATCCGCCGATTACGCAAAAGAACATGGTTTGCCCATCTTGGCAAAGATCAGAAGCGTTGCCATTGCCGGCTGTGTGCCAGAATTGATGGGCGTGGGGCCTGTGGTAGCGACGCGCAAAGCTTTGCAGCGAGCCGGACTTTCGATCACCGATATTGATGTGATCGAACTCAATGAGGCATTTGCATCACAAGCGATCGCTTGCATTCGCGATCTTAAAATTGACATTACCAAGGTCAACCTGGACGGTGGTGCATTGGCCATCGGCCATCCGCTAGGTGCCACGGGTGCGCGTATCACTGGCAAAGCCGCATCATTGCTGAAGCGCGAAGGCAAACAATTTGCTTTGGCCACACAATGTATTGGTGGCGGGCAAGGTATTGCAACAATTCTCGAGGCCGTATCGTGAAAATTGCCAAAGCCTGTGTGATTGGGGCTGGCGTTATGGGCAGCGGCATTGCTGCGCAAATTGCCAATGCGGGTGTGCCGGTTTTATTGCTTGATATCGTGGCACCGGATGCGAAGGATCGAAGCAGCATTGCAAAATCTGCGTTAGAGCGTCTCGGCAAGACCGAGCCTGCACCCTTGATGTCGCGCTCTGCGGCAAAGCTCATCGCACCAGGGAATATCGAAGATGATCTAAACCAGCTTGCCAACGTGGATTGGATTATTGAGGCTGTGGCGGAACGGCTGGAAATCAAGCAGGGCCTCTACCAAACGATAGAGTCAGCACGCAAACCGGGTTCGATCTTGTCGTCCAACACGTCGACACTGCCGCTTAAAATGCTAATGGCGGGAATGCCTGCAAGCATTCGCAAGGATTTCTGCATCACACATTTTTTTAATCCGCCGCGTTATATGCGGTTGTTGGAAATTGTGGGTGGTGCAGATACGCGACCAGACGCGATGACCACGATCACCGAATTTGCTGACGAGAAACTCGGCAAGGCTGTAGTGAAGGCCAAGGATACGCCTGGCTTCATTGCCAACAGGATTGGTGTTTACTGGATTCAAGCGGCGGTTAATGCAGCCCGCGAATTGGGATTAACAGTAGAAGAAGCCGATGCCGTGATGGGCAAACCAATCGGCGCGCCAAAGAGCGGTGTCTTTGGATTGCTCGATATCGTTGGATTGGATTTGCAGCCACACATCGATGCATCGCTGCGTATTGAGTTGCCGAAGAATGATGCTTACCGCGCACTCTCATCTGATTTTCCGTTACTCACCAAAATGATCGCGGATGGTTACACGGGCCGCAAAGGCAAGGGTGGTTTTTACCGTTTGAACACAGCTTCTGGAAAGAAAACCAAGGAAGCGATCAATCTCAAAACTGGGGAATACTCTGCATCAACCAAAGTCAGATTGGATTCGATGGATGCGGCAAAGGGCGGGCTACGTGCGCTGGTCACTCATAAGGACCGCGGCGGCCAGTTTGCCTGGGCGGTACTCTCAAAGATGCTTGTCTATGCCGCGGCATTGGTTCCCGAGATTGCTGACAGCATCACGGATGTAGACCTTGCCATGCAAGCCGGATTCAATTGGAAGCGCGGTCCCTTCGAAATGATGGATCAGTTGGGCGTTGCTTGGTTTGCAGAGCAACTCACGGCTAAGGGCATCACAATTCCGCCGTTGCTTGCCTCTGCTGCTACCCAAGGCGGGTTTTACAAAATCGCCAATACCAGTTTGTCGCGGTTGGACATTGATGGCTCATACAAGCAGGTGATCCGGCAGTCCGGCACCGTCATGCTGTCAGACATCAAACGAAGCAGTAAGCCATTGGCAAAAAATGCTTCCGCCAGCGTGTGGGATGTGGGCGACGGTGTTGCTTGTCTTGAATTTCACAGCAAGATGAATGCACTTGATCCCGACAGTTTGGCGATGCTCATGCAAGCCCTCACGATTGTCGCAAAGGGCATGCGTGCCCTTGTCATCCACAATGAAGCGGAAAACTTTTCGGTGGGCGCAAATATTGGTCTGGCTTTGTTTGCCGCCAACATCGCCATGTGGTCCGCATTGGATGAATTGGTTGCGCAAGGCCAAGCGGTGATGAAGGCCGTGAAATATGCGCCGTTTCCGGTGGTGGGAGCACCCAGCGGCTTGGCATTGGGCGGTGGTTGTGAGGTGTTGCTTCACTGTGCTGCAATTCAGGCTCATGCGGAAACCTACATGGGTCTTGTGGAAACCGGCGTTGGTATTGTTCCGGCTTGGGGCGGCTGCAAGGAAATGTTGATCCGCCATATGCCAGGCTCGCGCGACCCCAAGGGGCCGATGCCACCTGTCATGGCCGTCTTCGAACAAATATCAATGGCCAAGGTTTCGAAATCGGCGGCTGACGCCAAAGACATGAATTTTCTGCGCCCCTCCGATGGTATCACCATGAACCGCGACAGGTTGTTGGCCGACGCAAAGGCCCGCGCCCTAAAATTAGTCGCTGATGGCTACAAGCCACCCCAACCTACGCAGCTCCGATTGCCGGGTCCTACCGCGCGCGCGGCGTTGCGTCTGGCGATTGACGGCTTTGCGTTGCAAGGCATAGCACTACCGCATGATGTTGTGGTGGCAAATCAACTCGCCCATGTTCTTTCCGGCGGTGCCACTGACATGCAAGACATCATCGAAGAAGATCAAATCACAGCGTTGGAGAAAAAAGCCTTCATGGCGTTGGTCAAAACCGAACCAACATTGGCGCGCATGGAGACTGTTTTGGCCACCGGCAAACCATTGCGAAATTGAGGTGAATGATGCCCAGCTATAAAGCGCCACTGCGCGACATGCAGTTTGTTCTCTTCGATGTTTTGAAAATTCAAGACGCCGGCAATAGCCTCGCGGCTTATGCTGAATGCACGCCCGACGTTGTCAGTGCCGTCTTGGAGGAAGCGGGCCGGTTCTGTGAAAACGTGCTGCAACCCATCAATCGAATTGGCGATGAAGAAGGCTGTACTTTCGATGCCGGAACTGTCCGAACACCGCAGGGTATCAAAGAGGCCTATGCAAAATTCACTGAAGGCGGATGGTCGAGCTTGGCCTGTGACCCCGAATATGGCGGACAAGGATTAACGACGCCGGTCAGTTTCGCGTTTGACGAAATGTTGAGCTCAGCCAATCTTTCTTTTGGCCTGTTTCCGTTGTTGACGAGGGGTGCTTATCACGCCCTGCGGGCTCATGCCTCTGATGAACTTAAGCGCACCTATTTGCCAAATTTGGTTGCCGGTTCATGGACAGGCACCATGTGTTTGACAGAACCGCAATGCGGCACCGACCTCGGCCTCATCAGAACCAGAGCAGAGCCGGCAGCAGATGGCTCCTATGCCATTCATGGCACAAAGATCTTCATATCTGCCGGAGAACACGATCTCACAGAAAATATTGTTCATTTGGTCCTGGCACGGCTGCCTGACGCGCCAGCGGGCGTTCGCGGCATTTCACTTTTCGTTTGTCCAAAGTTCCTGCCAACGCCCGATGGCAAGATAGGCCCAAGAAATGCACTCGCTTGTGGTGCACTTGAAAAGAAGATGGGTATTAAAGCCTCACCTACCTGTGTCATGAATTTTGATGGTGCCAAAGCTTGGCTTGTCGGCGCGCCTCATAAAGGCCTGCCTGCGATGTTCACAATGATGAATGCGGCGAGATTGGCCGTCGGCATTCAAGGCCTTGGTGTTGCGGAAGCAGCCTATCAAGGTAGCGTGAGTTATGCGCGCAACAGATTGCAGATGCGCGCTGCCACAGGCGCTAAATTTCCAGATCAGCCCGCTGATCCCATCATTGTGCACCCCGACATTCGCCGCATGCTGATGAAGATGAAGGTTATGAATGAGGGTTGTCGGGCGCTGGCTCTGTGGATTGGCTATGAGCTAGACATTTCCATCAGCCATCCCGACGCCGAAAAGCGTGCGGCGGCCGAAGACCTGGTGGCGCTGATGACACCGATTGTTAAATCCATGCTGACCGACCAGGGATTTAACGCGGCCAATGACGGCGTTCAAATTCATGGCGGGCATGGCTACATTCGCGAATGGGGCATGGAGCAACTCATCCGTGATGCCCGTATTACGCAAATCTATGAAGGCACCAATGGGATTCAGGCGCTGGACCTCGTTGGTCGCAAGCTACCCACGGGCTCGGGCCGTTTGGCGCGACGATTTTTCCATCTCGTTGCCGCGGAACTTGAAAGAATGTCGGCCAATGCCGAGATGCTGGAATTCGTGGCACCTCTCGCCAAGGCTTTCGGCCGGCTACAGCAGGTCACCTTGTGGTTGGCTAAAACCGGGATCGCAAATCCTGATGAAGCTGGTGCCGCAGCCACCGAATATCTTCGCATGTTTGGTATTGTGGCAATTGGCTATATGTGGTGCCGCATGACCGAAACCGCGCTTGGCAACAAGACCGACAATTTTTGCATGAATAAGCTCGCGAGTGCAAAATTCTATATGGCAAAAATATTACCCGAGACCGGAAGCTTGTTGTCGAGCATCATGGCGGGTTCGGCACCAGTCATGGCATTGGCGGAAGACGCGTTCTGACCACAAAATTGCGTGTGCCAAACCAAAAAAATAAATGATCTTTTAGTTTAATTGGCATAGATTGCTGGTCATGAGTAAGCCTTGGCCCCAGGCGGTTGTGGGCTGGGAGGCGGACGCGATGAGCGGCAACCCTGAGTTTGTGATTAACGAACCGTTGTATGAGTGGTGCGTCCGCGGCTTTTCGGTCTTGCGCCGCCGCTTGGGCATGAACATTAAGGCCCATGCGGATGAGGGTCTCATCGAGTCAGGGCAAATATTCGCATTCAACCATTTCGCCCGCTTTGAAACCATAATCCCACAATATTTCATTCATCAGGCAACTGGAGCTTATTGCCGGTGTGTGGCCGATCATCGTCTCTTCGAGGGCAATGACCGCTTTGCCAAACTGCTGTGGAGCGTTGGCGCGGTTCCCAACAATCACCCGGGCCTTCTGGCGTTCCTTGCTGCTGAAATTTTGCGTGGCCACAAAGTTATTATTTTCCCCGAAGGTGGAATGGTTAAGGATCGGCAGATCGCTGTTGCCCCCTCCAAGAGTTTTCTGCCCTCGCAAGCAGAGTCACCGGCGCATCGACAGGGTGCCGCAGCATTGGCCGTTGTTCTTGAGATATTCAAGAAGCGCATCATTTCAGTGCACGAGGCAGGCGACCATCAACGTCTCGACCGCTGGGTCGGTGCACTTGGTCTTGCCGATCGCGAAGCGCTGATCGCTGCTGCCCTTAAGCCCACGTTTATCGTCCCTTCCAACATCACATTTCATCCGATTCACACGGGCGACAATATTCTGAGAAAGGCCGCCGAATTCTTCCATCTCGATTTGGGCGAGAAAGCCAAAGAGGAGTTGCTGGTTGAGGGCAATCTATTGCTGCGTGACACTGACATGGATATTCGCTTTGGGCGTCCATATCATCCTGACGTGGCCTGGAATATTGCCGACCGATTGATGCTTAAGCTGATCTTTGAACGGATCGATAGCTTGGATGAGCTATTCAGCCTTAAGAAGACTGCAAGCCGCTGGATTGAACGCATGGCTGGCGTTACTTTGAGCCGCACCACACGGCGCCTGCGCGACCTGTGCATGACGGAAATGTATGCAAGGGTTACAGTCAATCTCAGCCATCTTGCCGCCCGACTGTTTGTGCGCATCATGGATGCTGGCGAAACAGAAATTGAAAAATCCAATTTTCACGGATTGCTATATCGGATCGTCAAGGACGTCCAAAAACAGCAAGGCCTGCATCTGCATTGGACGCTCACTGACCCCGAAGCCTATGACGGAATTCACGTCGGGAGAAACAAATTACTCTCCCAATTCATGGAGACCGCCTACGCTTCAAATTTAATTGAAACAACGCAGAGCCACTATCGTCTGTTGCCAGCCTTGCGCGGCGGTGACAGTCGCCGCGACCCACGCATTGAAAACGTCATTCGCGTTTATGCCAATGAAATCGCTCTGCTGGACAGTGTTATCAAAATCATTGATCGCGCTGTTCCCGCGAAAGGTGCTGAGCTTGCCAATTTTCTTTTCGATGATGAAATGCAAAGTTATGCCAAGGCCAAGAAAGACTTCGCAGAACCTCGCCACCTCGCAATCAACACTCAGGAAACTGCAACACAATCTGGCGAACCTTATTTGATCATTCCGAAACACGCGACAAAACCCGGCGTGGTTCTGGTTCATGGGTTCTTGGCGTCTCCAGCGGAACTAAAGCAATTGGGCGAAAGACTTGCGGGCATCGGCCATCCTGTGCTGGGCGTCAGACTACAGGGGCACGGAACTTCGCCGTGGGATTTGCATGAACGCAAATGGGAGGAGTGGCTGGCTTCGGTTCAGCGCGGCTATGAAATCATGTCGCTCATCACAAATGAAGTCTGCATGATTGGATTTGCTACGGGCGCAGCATTGGCGTTACGTTTTGCGGCAACAAATCCCCCCAGACTTTCACATGTTGTTTCGGTTTCTGCACCACTTAAGTTCGCCTACCGCAGCGTGGCGTTTGCACCGCTAATGCATGGAATCAACAAGCTCAGCGAGTGGGTCTTTGTTCAAGAAGGGATCAAACCATTTCAGATTGGCGAATCTGAACAACCCGGTATTGACTACTGCAACATGCCGGTCCGTGGACTTATGGAGGTGCGTAAAGTGGCGGATGAACTTGCGCGTCGCTTGCCGGAAATTACGTGTCCTGTAACGGTCATCCAGGGGACGGATGATCCATTTGTCGATCCAATCAGCGGTCCGCAGATTTATGCGAAGGTCGGTTCAATATTAAAATCACTTCACATGATTCCCGCGCAACGGCACGGCATCCTTCGGGAAGACACAGGCAACGTCCAATCACTTATTGCGCAGCTGTTTGACACAGTGGCCAATTCCAAAACCACCAAATTGCCGACGCGTGGAAACGAGGTTCCAGCACTCGCCCAGTTCGCGATAGACCAACCAGATGAAACTGCGTCTCGCCCATCGCGAGCGCAAAAGGTCGAAAATTTTAGTCTCAGCTGATCCGCGCCTGCGGTCGGGGAGGAGTGCTTATCAGGCCGCCCACGATGCACAGGGCGGGTCAGACCGGACGCTTACGAAATTTTGGCGGAGAGGCAAAGAAGAACAGATATCGCATGCGTGAAATCAGAATTCAAATTTATTGATGCAGCTCTTGGCGCAGCGCAAGTCCAATGAGATTTTCTTTCAGCAAGCGTCAGCGCGCCAGTCTGACTTCCAAGTCGGGTATATTCAGCTTGCTCCAAATTTGATCGGTCGTCAGAACAGGAAGACTTTTTCTTGATGCAAGAGCAAGACAACTCCGATCTCCCAAACCACCGCCGAATTTTTCAGTGAAGCTGTAAAGTGTGGCTGCCACTGTCGCATCGACTTGGTCGTGTGGGCGAACATCCAAATGAAGAGCTGCCAGCATTTGCTCAATTATTTCAGGTAAAAATCCACGCTTCAACATTTGGTGGACGACCTCCTGATAATTCACGGCGGATATGAGGGCGTCACCGCCATAGCTCGCCACGACCTCGGCTCCCGGCTCACTGCGCAAAAATGCCAACACGGCGGACGCGTCGAATACTATTTTTGCCATTGTGGAACGACTCCGTCTTCGGCTTCCTCACGCGCAGTTTCGGCGCGGCGCTCTTTTAAAAAATCTTCCGTCGTCTCATCCACTTTGACATTATCGCGATAGAGTTTTTGAGCATGAGCCATGCTTTCGCGGATCGATGACAGTTTCACGTCATTGCCATCCATCGACACCACCACCACCCCTTCGCCGGTGACACCGAGCGCTTTGCGGACTTTGAGCGGAAGTATCATTCTTCCGTTTGCACCCACTTTTATATTTGTGATGTCTTGTTTCATAAGCATCTTCCCTAAAATGACTGCGTCAGATTAATTGCTTCGTTACAAAATGTCTATACAAATTATGGTTCACTTTATGAAAATGACTAATTTGGAAAATGGTGTTTTTGTCAGAATCCAAGCACCCACTTTGCAAACCCACAATCATATGATAATATCCTTTATCATATGTATAAAGGGAGGTTGGAATCATTTTGCCTCTTGCCTTTCCTCATTCATACTAAGTATGATAGAATATGATTTGTTGTTTTGGAGATTACCATGGCCGAAGTTGAACGTCTTACCATTACGCTTCCCCCCGAAATGGCTGCGATTGTCCGGAGTGCTGTCGAAATTGGCGACTATGCCTCTTCGAGTGAGGTTGTGCGCACGGCATTGCGCGACTGGAAGCTGAAGCGTGCGCTCCAGCTTGAGGAGTTGGCGGCGTTGAAAGCCGATATCAATGTCGGTTTAGCCGATGTTGCAGCGGGGCGCGTTCAGGATTTTGACGTTGAGCGTATTATCGAACGCGGGAGGACGCTATTGGCCAGCCGCTCGTCCTCCGTATAACCGCAACCGCAGAAACCGATCTTGCTGAAATCTGGTCTTATATTGCAGTTGAGGCATCGCAAGCTATTGCCACGCGACTTGTTCAAAAGATCAAAAGTGATTTTGACCCGTTTTGTGAGTTTCCACTTTTAGGCCCAGCCCGGGATCACTTTGCCAAAGGCCTGCGCGTTGGGTTTTCGGGGAGCTATGCCATTTATTATCAACCCACAGAGACTGAACTAGTCATCGTGCGCGTCTTACATGTCGCACGCGATGCAGTTGCTATATCTTCGCGAGGCGGATTTGTATCTTGAGAGCAATTGATTTGTACGGGTCCATTCCGGATAATGATTTTGCCAAAGGAGAACCAACATGGCGCGGGCTTTAACCGAAAGTGGAAAAATAGAAATCAGACTTCGGCCCGAAGATAAACGTAGGCTGACTCGTGCTGTTGCGTTGAAGCGTCTTGTTCTCTCGGAACGGGATTCATTGCGGGTCCTTGAACTCTTGGAACATCCGCCGCAACCCAATGCAAAACTGCTGGCCGCCGCCAAGGCTTTGCCACTGCAGCCATGAGGCGGCACCGATCAAATTGCCCACTTGGCACGGAGGGCAGATCATGACCACAGACATTGTTCAATTTTCTAGTTCCTCACTACCGACCCTCATCAGTTCGTCGGGTGAGAAAGCCGCCGCGCGCTTTATTGACTTCTTCACGTCGAACATTCGCAATCCGCACACGCGCAAAGCCTATGCCAAGGACGTGTGCAATTTTCTGGCGTGGTGTGCCGCGCGGGGTGTCTCAGAGCTTTCACAGATTCAACCACTCCATGTGGCGGGCTTTGTCGAAGAACTCACACAAACGAAATCGGCGCCGACCGCCAAGC
>JAYTSN010000238.1:0-4246 GCA_043745625.1 Aestuariivirga sp.
AGCAGCTTCTCGAATATCAATAACTTATCGTATGATTCACGTGAAACACCAAACTTGGCAATCGCTTCAAATGGGGGAGCTGTCATTGGTCAAGCCGCGTTGCGGGATTTTGTTGGGCGTTTAATGTAGCCCAATAGGCAAGCAAGGCCTGCAGGGGTCATACCGTCGATCCGTTCGGCCTGCCCCAATGTTTCCGGCCGTATGCGCGCCAGCTTTTGGCGTAGTTCTATCGAGAGGCTGGGCAGGGCAGAATAATCTAAGTTAGGCGGAATCTGGTATTCTTCTTCGCGGCGTAAGTTTTCGATCTCGTTGTTCTGACGATCCATATATCCTGAATAAAGCGCATCTGCTTCCAGAGCCTCTTTTGCAAACTGTGGGAGGTTTGCAAACTCGGGCCAAATGCGCTCAACTGCTTCCAAGCCAACATCGGGCATTGAAACAAGGTCAATCGCCGTCCGGGTTTTGCCATCCTGATTGACACGCAGACCAAGCTTGGCCGCCGCAGAGGATGTGAGCGAAAGGCGTATGGACAATGCGCGCGCATGTTCCAATGCCTTCAATTTGGTGAAATATGCATTTTGGCGTTCAGTTCCTACCAGTCCGAACTCAACTCCGCGCTGGGTCAGCCGTTGATCAGCGTTATCAGCGCGAAGCGTGAGGCGATACTCAGCTCTCGACGTAAACATTCTATAGGGCTCAGAAACGCCCTTCATCACCAGATCATCTACCATAACACCCAGATAACCATCGGCACGCCCGAATATAGCCGGACCCTGCTGACCAACGGCGCGAGCCGCATTGAGGCCCGCAATCAGTCCTTGGGCCGCCGCTTCCTCATAACCCGTGGTGCCGTTAATTTGCCCAGCCAGATAGAGCCCAGGCAGCTTCTTAAGCTCTAAAGTATGTTTCAGCTCACGTGGATCAACGTAGTCATACTCAATGGCGTATCCAGGCCGAATGATCCGGACTTGTTCTAAACCCGGCATCGAATGGATAAACTCAGCCTGCACATCTTCTGGCAGAGACGTCGAAATCCCGTTTGGATAAACCGTGTCATCATCGAGACCTTCTGGTTCAAGGAACACTTGATGCGCCCGCTTTTCTTTGAACCGATGAATTTTATCTTCAATAGAAGGGCAATAACGCGGCCCAGTCCCAGTGATCTGCCCAGAGTAAAGTGGCGACCGCGAAATATTATCGGCGATAATTTGGTGTGTGACTTGCGTGGTCGTGGTCATGAAACACGAAATTTGCGGCGTCGTAATTTTATCAGTCAGAAAGGAAAAGGGCGCCGGGGGCTCGTCACCCTTCTGCTCTTCAAGAATTTTCCAATTAATGGTTTTACCATCCAGCCTCGCAGGCGTTCCCGTCTTCAAACGACCGAGCGCCAATCCGGCCTTACCCATCTGTTCCGAAAGTCCACGCGCAGGTGCTTCACCAACTCGGCCTGCGGGAATTTTTTGTTCGCCAATGTGGATCAGACCATTCAAGAATGTACCAGTCGTTAAAACAACAGCCCCGCCCCGAAACTCCTGGCCACCCTCTGTGGAAACACCCACCACACGACCGTTATTAATAACCAGTCCAAAAACCGCGCCTTCGATGATGTCCAAGTCTTGTTGTTGGGCCAACGCATATTGCATCGCCTGACGGTAGAGCTTGCGGTCAGCTTGAGCACGTGGCCCGCGAACCGCTGGGCCCTTGGATCTGTTCAGCAACCGAAACTGAATTCCTGCCGCATCAGCGACTTTGCCCATCACGCCATCAAGCGCATCAATTTCGCGAACGAGATGACCCTTTCCCAATCCACCAATGGCTGGATTGCAAGACATCTCACCGATCGTATGGGCTTTGTGTGTAAGCAATACTGTGCGAGCACCTACACGTGCGGAAGCAGCCGCTGCTTCGCAACCCGCATGCCCACCACCAACAACGATTACATCATACGCAATATTCATTTTTCAAACTCGGACCAACATTGAATGCCTAATAGTCCGTCCACGGAGCAAGGTCAAAGAAGAATGAGTTTCACGTGAAACATCATTTGCCAATGCAGAACTCGGAAAAAATGCGGCCGAGCAAATCTTCAACATCAATACGCCCAGTAATAGAACTCATGATACGACAAGCATCACGCAACTCTTCTGCCAGAACTTCAAGCGGAAGATTCGGATGATTAAGAATATCGTTAAGTTTCCGAATCGTTTTTTTAACGGCCACAACATGACGATCCCGAACAACAACAGCATTAAGAGTTAACGCAGACCGCGCTAAAATCAATTGTGCTAACCTTTCGCGCAACAACGTAAGTCCCGAGCGTGACTTCAACGAAATTGTAAGCTCCGATTCGTTTCGGTCATGAATCGAACTATTGGCCAATAAATCGGACTTGTTCACAACAACTAAATCAGGAATCCGCGCCGGCCCTACTTCACTACTCACGTCTGGCGCACTTAACCACAACACAATATCCGCATCACGGATTTCCGCTTCAGCGCGCGCCATTCCAATCTTCTCAATTTCATCTTTCGAATCCGTTCTAAGACCGGCAGTATCGGCCAGAACTAACCGCACTCCTTCGAACTCAACGATGGCCTCGACTACATCTCGTGTCGTTCCAGCCTGATCAGAAACAATCGCCGCGTCGCGCCCAGAAAGCCAGTTGAGCAGCGAAGACTTGCCAACATTGGGGGGGCCAGCAATCACCAATCTCAAACCATCACGTACAGCACTGGCACGCGATGATTGAGAAAGAGCAGCCTCAAGCTCAACAAGCAATTTTTGCACCGCCGGAATCATTTGAGCAACAGCCGAAGCAACCACATCGGGCTCTTCGACGAAATCTATGGCCGCATCAATCAACGCCAACGCGCTAATCAAATCAGCACGCCAAGCCTCATAAATAGAACTCGCCTCTCCAAGAAATTGCCGCATGGCCAGACGCCGTTGCGAATCTGTGCCGGCTGAAAGTAAATCGGCCAAACCCTCAACTTCAACCAAATCTAAAACGCCGTTATCAAAAGCGCGGCGCGTAAAAGCACCAGGCTCTGCAGGCCCGACACTATCAATTTCAGCAAGTTCAGAAAACACTTTTGAGATGATTGCCGGACTGCCATGGAGATGAAACTCAACAACATCTTCGCCGGTGGCTGTAGCAGGCCCAGGAAACCAAAGCACCAACGCTTGGTCAATCACAGATCGATCATTGTACGAAACCAATTTTCGGAGCGAGGCGTGGCGTGGAGTGGGCAACCCCCCTGACAGCCGAATTAGCGTTTCAGATGCTTTCGGCCCCGAAACGCGAACCACAGCAATACCGGCCCTACCAAGCCCAGAAGACAGCGCATAAATGGTGTTACCAACGTTCATTTCGGATTCGAATCGATACCAATCTCGACTCAGAACTGACGGTACTACGCGTTCATAGAATCGAAGAAGTCACTGTTGCCTTTGGTCTGACGCAGCTTATCGAGAAGGAACTCAATCGAGTCGACAGTGCCCATCGGATTCAAAATCCGGCGCAACACATAAGTCTTCTTAAGAACCTCAGCTTTGACCAACAACTCTTCTTTACGCGTGCCAGAACGCAGAATATCAATCGATGGGAACACGCGCTTGTCAGCGACCTTCCGGTCGAGGATAATTTCCGAGTTGCCCGTACCTTTGAACTCTTCGAAAATAACTTCGTCCATGCGGCTGCCGGTATCAATCAAAGCCGTAGCAATAATCGTGAGTGAACCACCTTGTTCAATGTTGCGTGCCGCACCAAAGAAACGCTTCGGGCGTTGCAGGGCATTAGCGTCCACGCCACCCGTCAAAACCTTACCCGAAGACGGAACAACAGTGTTGTAAGCGCGGCCCAAGCGCGTAATCGAATCAAGCAGAATAACCACATCGCGGCCATGCTCGACCAAGCGCTTGGCTTTCTCAATTACCATTTCAGCAACCTGAACGTGGCGTGTTGCCGGCTCGTCGAACGTCGAACTGATAACTTCGCCCTTAACTGAACGCTGCATGTCGGTTACTTCTTCTGGACGCTCGTCAATCAACAAAACGATGAGATAGCATTCCGGATGATTACTCGTAATTGAATGTGCGATGTTTTGCAGCAACACCGTTTTACCGGTGCGCGGCGGGGCAACAATCAAACCGCGCTGACCTTTCCCAATGGGAGCCACAATATCAATCACCCGCGCCGAAAAATCCTTGCGTGTCGGATCATTGATTTCCATTTCCAAACGTTGAT
>JAYTSN010000239.1:0-4200 GCA_043745625.1 Aestuariivirga sp.
AAATAATCATAGCAAAGGAGAATTTTTATTTGGTCTGACCCGTCACCACACAGTGGTAGTTTCAGCCAATATTGCACCAAGTGTTCTTTATGATTGCGGGGCCCACGAATAATGCCTTGTGTGGGCACGCCTTCGTCGACGGTGCGCCTGTATGATGCGAGCCAATAATCGCGCTTATCGCCCCAATCTAAATCTTCGATGCATAAGCCGGTGATTTCGCGGTCGTATATCTCGCGCAATTTTGTGCCAGCCAAGCGGATGCGGCTTTTGCCGAAATCTGATTCGATATCCACTAAGCTGATGCTCGGTAATATGCGCGGAATTTGTGTGGGCTTAATATCGGAGCGCGATGGCATTTTACGACCAGCTGCTTTTTCAAGCCAGTAGTCATAAAGCTGTCGCTGTTCTGGCACAACTAACTGTGCCCGGAACGCTGAATTTTCCGATCTGTTTAACACTATTGCCTTTGTCCCCATCGAATCGGCTATCCTCACCGAGTCATGCTGTTATGAATCGGCAACTGCTGATCCGCAAGAGTCAAAGGTTAAAAAAATATTACTTTATTTTTGGAACAACTAATTGAGCGGCGCGTAGGGGCCGGATTTCAATGTCGCCCAATCCCAATAGGTTAGCAATATCCGCGCTTTATTGAATGACAATGAATCGAATGTCGATTGTAGTTCTTCCACATTGCGGGTGGGGTCAATCAGCGCTGGTGAAGTGGTTTGCAATATTTCAAACGCTTCGGTGATGTCACTGCGGCTAACGCCAATGACTTTCAGTAACGCCGCCATCGGTTCGCCCTGGGTGTCGGCTAAAATGCGTTCTGTTGTTTCAGTATTGATGTTGGCCATGGCGCTCAATGCAAATGCAGCGGCTTCTGTTTCACCGGCACCTAGCAAATCAAACGCTCCGGAAATTTTTTCAATGTCGAGAGCCAGTGGTGCTGTTGGCTCTTCACCATCGGTTACGCGAGCGATCTTTAAAATCTTCGTCAGGTTTTCTGAATCAGTTAGAAAACGATTTAACAAATAGCGACGCAGCTGCACGGGAGCCAACCAAAAGAGTTCGAATGCAAACGGCACTGGCAGATCTGGTCGCGTACACAGCGGAGCCAGAAGTTCTGGATAATTTTTTGCGTGTTCAGATAATGCCAGGAATGACTCTTGCGTAATTTCTGCGCCCAAGTTTCTAACCAGAGTTAGCAAAACTGAATCATCACCAGTCTTGATCAACTCACTGGTGATTGCACGGC
Source organism: Aestuariivirga sp. (assembly GCA_043745625.1). Lineage (GTDB taxonomy): Bacteria > Pseudomonadota > Alphaproteobacteria > Rhizobiales > Aestuariivirgaceae > Aestuariivirga. The sequence goes on from JAYTSN010000239.1 coordinate 1,256, forward strand.
TCAGTTTACGACGCCTGGCGATGATGCGTATCTTTGCATAATCATTATCCTGGATCACCATGTTCAAATCTTCATCACCGATGTAATTGCTATCTTCAAGCAGAGGACCTGAGACAGCGATATTCGGATCAGCGATAAGTTTAGCCATCAACAAAGGGGGCGGAGCATCCATTAAACGCACGCGTTCAGCCAACATGATCGTCGATTTTAATGGCAAGCGCGGCAACATGCGCAATAAGGTGTCAGCGGCCAAAGCACGTTCTTGCGGCAAGCCTGCGCTGTTTCCTGCGGCCATCATGTCCAAAAGCGAACGGGCAAGTTCTGCTGCTTCTTGTTCTTGTTCTGGCGTTTGTTGAATGACTGGCGGAGATGGCCTGTGCGGCAAGGCGCCAGGTGAGATTGCAAAAGCGTCTCTTGGCTTTTGCTTTGGATTTGGCTTTGGATTTGGATTTGGATTTTTCGCTGGTGCTGCGGCTTCCGCTTCCGCTTCCGCTTCCGCTTGCACTTCGGGAAGCTCTGAAATTTCGGCTTCTTCAGCTGCGGCTTGTTCTTCAATAGGCTCTTTGACTGCCAGAGGTTGATCGGCCTGAAGCACTTCCATCTTAGTTTCCGAGGGCGCGGTTGGTTCAACCTCGTTAACCAATGGAACCAAAACGATTGGCGCAGCGGTTTCAAGCTTAAGCTCCGGAATATTTATCTGTGGCGTTGCAACAACATCCAAACTTAAAACGGTTGGCTTTTTAAGCAGCGACGTAAGACGGCGAAATGATTCAGCTGAAATCTTTTTGCGCTCAGCAATTGACGCGTCAGCATTGCCGGCCCCGAAATCAGAGGCAGACGCGTTCACAGGTGTTTCGACCTGCGATGCTGAATAATCCGTCATAGTCTTATGTAAACTCCCCAAGTATCACTGCCTCACCAAAGCATTGGGGAGCTTCAAACTTCATTAACGCGGCACGCTAAGCGTGCGTTACGCCTAATTCCTTTGCGGTCATGGTTAACATTGGGTAAATTTTGCGTGTATAGATCGACCTGAACTTTGACGGAATCGTCAAAGTTCAGAAAAGTTGATCGAAAATTGGAACTTAGGGCGATTATGACTTTTCCATGAAAAGTCATAACGCTCCAGGTATCCAGGTGCAGAGCGCTGGATCATACGCCACCTTAATCTGAAGCTTGCAGCAGGTGAAACCGTTGCGTTGGTCGGCGAAAATGGTGCAGGCAAAACCACCTTGGTAAAATTACTGGCTAGTCTTTATGACCCAAGTGAAGGCCGCGTTCTGCTCGATGGTCATGATCTGCGTGAGTATGATCTTACCGAACTGCGCCGTCGGTTTGGCGTCATCTTCCAAGATTTTGTGCGCTATAATTTTACAGTCTCAGATAATGTGGCAGTTGGCGATATCACGGCACGTCATGATGAATTGCCCATCCGCCGGGTTGCCATGCGCGCGCAGGCTGATGGCGTGATTGCCAAGCTGGCCAATGGTTACCAGCAATTGATCGGTAAGCGGTTTTGCAATGGTGTTGATCTGTCTGGCGGCGAGTGGTAAAAAATTGCCATTGCTCGCGCTTATATGCAAAATGCCGAGTTGCTGATCCTCGACGAGCCAACGGCAGCACTGGACGCCCGTTCCGAGTATGAAGTTTTTCAAAAGTTCAAGGACTTGAGCAACAGTAAGACTGCACTGTTTATTTCTCACCGCTTTTCCAGCGTACCCATGGCAGTTCGTATTCTAGTATTCGCTGGGGGCAGGCTGGAAGCCGAAGGAACCCACGAAGAATTGCTTGCTGAAAGTGAGCGCTATGCCGAACTGTTCGAATTGCAGGCGGCCGATTATCGCTAATCTTTTATAACTTGGCCATAACGGTGCAAATCGCGGGCCCGATGCCTCAGCCAATCACGTGCTTCTTTGGCCTGTTTGCAATGTGTAAGAACCAATCGCCAAAATCTTGGCCCATGATTCATTTCTTTAATGTGAGCAACTTCATGGGCGGCCACATAATCAAGCACAAACCGCGGGGTCAAAATTAAACGCCAAGAATAAGACAAGGCGCGCGCAGCAGAGCACGATCCCCACCTGCTTGATTGGTCGCGGATTGACAAGGCGGAATACCCAACCCCCATTGCATGGGCATAATATTCCGAGGCAAGTGTTAAATCTTTCATGGCTTGTTGTTTAAGCCAATCTGTCAGGCGGCGATTAACATGAGCCTCATCGCCCGGCACTGTGATGGACGCTATTATCTGGTCAAGTTGCACCAAGCCACGTCTGCCACCCGAGCATTTAATTATATGTGGCTCACCCCGCAGTGGAATAATAACGCCGTCAGTGAAAGCCAAAGCTGGCATGCGGTTGGAAATATTTCTCGCTATCCAGCTTTTTGAAGCATGGGCAAACCGAAGTGCTTCCGCTTGGGAAACACGTTTTGGCAACGTCATTGCCAAGCCTGAACCATCCTTGGCCACACGAATAATCATACGCTTGCAACGTGCGTTGCGCTTAAACGCAATGCGCACACTGCGGCCATCAACATCAATCAAGCAAGGTTCAGGTGCGGCTTGGGTGCTGCGTAAAACCGCAATGCGCCCAAGCAGACTAATCATGCGCCTTTGGATTGAGCTTCAAAAAAGCTCTTTATTTTTGGTGCAACTTGGGCTCGGAATTTAGATCCCGAAAACACACCATAATGGCCAACCCCCATTTGCATATAATGCAATTTTTTTGATTGAGATAAGCCTGAGCAGATATCATGCGCCGCCTCAGTTTGGCCAACACCTGAAATATCATCGCGCTCACCTTCAACAGTCATAAGAGCCGTCTTGGTGATTTTGGATGGATCAACCAAGTCACCACGGTGGCGATAAGTGCCATGCGGCAAATCATGGTGAACGAAAACCCGGTCAACTGTTTGCAAATAGAACTCAGCCGTCAAATCCATAA
>JAYTSN010000240.1:0-1365 GCA_043745625.1 Aestuariivirga sp.
CCTAGGTTCGCGAGGACATGCGAGAGATCCAGCTAAGCCGTGCATCTTTGCAACGCGTCGTTTTTGCGCTATCTGCCGCTTTTGAAACAAGGCATATCGTATACATGGCTAATCTTATCATCACTTATTGGCGCGATATTCCTTCCGCCGTTTCGGTTAAAATCGGGCGCAAAGAGGAAAAACGCATGTTGGACAATCGCTTTATGGAAGCCATTGATATGGCCGCCATGCGCGATGGTGCCACCGACACGGATTCGTATCTGGCCGACTGGCGGCGCAGCGAACCTGTTGCAGTGGGCGATGATATGGCGGCAGAAGTGGAAAAAGCCAAAGCCGAACTCGAATCGCATTACACTCAAGACTTGATTAAACAAATGATCGGCAATGGAGGCCGCAATATTTCATGACGCATACCCTCGTAGCCTCAGCCACGCGCCAACACATCATCGGCTTTGATAAGCCGTTCACGGTGATCGGCGAGCGCATTAACCCCACGGGCCGCAAAAAACTGGCAGCAGAAATGCAAGCTGGCAATTTCGAAACCGTGATTGCAGATGTGTTGGCGCAGGTTGCAGCGGGTGCACATATTTTGGATGTGAACGCTGGTGTGACCGCCGTGAACCCCAATGAAACAGAGCCGCCCTTGATGCGCCAGGTTTTAGAAATCGTTCAGTCGATGACGGACATTCCGCTGTGCATCGATAGCTCGGTGACGTCCGCTTTGAAGGCTGGCCTCGAAACCGCCGTCGGTCGTCCGCTGGTTAATTCCGTGACTGGTGAAGAAGAAAAGCTCGAAGCGATTTTGCCTCTCGTGGCGAAATACAATGTTCCAGTTGTTGCGATCTCGAATGACGAGACCGGTATTTCGGAAGATCCAGACGTGCGTTTTGAAGTGGCGCGCAAAATTGTAAACCGCGCTGCTGATTTTGGCATCAAGCCATGGGACATTGTGGTTGATCCATTGGTGATGCCGATTGGTGCCATGGGTACGGCTGGCCAACAGGTGTTCCGCCTCGTTCGCCGCTTGCGTGAAGAGTTGAAGGTCAACACCACCTGTGGCGCGTCCAACATTTCCTTCGGCATGCCAAACCGCCGCGCGCTCACAGGTTATTTCCTCGCCATGGCCGCATCGCACGGCATGACATCAGCAATCATGAACCCGCTGCATGATGAAGACATGCACGCCATTTATGGTGCCAATGTTCTGAACGGCACAGATGCACATTGCAAATATTGGACAAACCGTTTCCGCGAAATGACCTCGGGACCATCGGCCGCGGCGCAGGCGGCGGGATTGCAATCATCGAATGAAGATATTGAAGCGCGGCGCAAAGCCCGTGAAGAACGGCGTCGGAGATAAAGTCC
>JAYTSN010000241.1:0-11903 GCA_043745625.1 Aestuariivirga sp.
CGTGATGCCGCAGCGGTTCGTGAATGGATGCACCGCTTCGGGAAAACTATATGACGTTTCCAAAACTATGGAGCAGTCTGTCGCCGCTTGCCTTGGCACTTGCGGCGCTAACCTTCGGCTTCGACCAAACCATAAAATGGTGGTTACTGAACATCGTGCATATGGAAGAGCGCCAGCAAATCACCATCACGCCATTTTTTAAACTGGTGATGGCGTGGAACCGCGGCGTTTCCTACGGGTTATTTACAACCGACACTCAAGCGCTGCTGATAATCATCAGTATACTGATCTCTATCGTGCTGTGGATATGGGCATGCCGCGCCCACCGCCCCATAACCGTCGCTGCCGTCGGCCTCATCATCGGTGGCGCATTGGCCAACGCACTTGACCGCGCGGTACACGGCGCAGTTGCAGATTTTTTTCTGCTCCATTGGGGCGATTGGAACTGGTACATCTTCAACCCCGCTGATATGGCCATTGTTGCGGGCGTGGCCATCCTGCTTTATGAATCTTTAATGGATAAGCGTCCAATTTAGGCCTTGGATTTGCCAGATTCGGGTTCGATAGGCTGGCGCAAAGGATATCAAGTTCGATGCATACTGTTCAGATGAAAACGGTTTTGATTGTAGCGGCATTTGCGATTGCAGGCTGCTCAAACGGCTCGTCTTTGCTCAACAATAAATCCAATGTGCCTCAAGCCAGCAACATTCCGGTGGGCAACAACCTAGCATTGCCGCCCGATTTGCAATTGGCCACGCCGACCCAAACTTCCGATGCTTATGAACCAAATGGTGCTGTTGCACCAATCGAACAGACACCATTGTCCAACAAGAAAATCGCAAAAGCATCCCCCGATGTTCCGGTTGCCGCTGTGCCTGTTAAGCAGGATATCTACGATCAATATGGCGTTTCCAAAACCAACGCTGATGGTAATCCGAAAAAACCAGAAGCATTGAAGGCTGAACTTAAAGCCGCCATCATCAAAAAGAAGCGTGAAAGCAATCCGAATTATGGAACCATAGCCAATATCGGTTCGATTTTTAACGACCAATAATGCGTTTTGACTTTTAATAGAAAAGTTAAAATCGCCCTAACTATTCATTTTCATTGTGGCCCATGGCGGCAACAGTCTAATCTGCCACCATGAGAATCCGCAAACTCCCCGAAGGTACCATCAACCGGATCGCGGCTGGCGAAGTGATTGAGCGACCAGCCAGCGTGGTCAAAGAGCTTGTCGAAAATGCCATTGATGCGGACGCAAATCAAGTCGAAGTCGTGTTTCGCGGCGGCGGCAAATCTCTCATAAGGGTTACTGATAACGGTTACGGCATGGCGCCAGATGAAATCGAACTCGCCCTCGAACGCCACGCCACCTCGAAACTCGCTGACGATGAATTAATCCGCATCAACACTTTGGGCTTTCGCGGTGAAGCTTTGCCCTCAATTGCCAGCGTGTCTCGCATGTCGCTCACCTCACGCACAAGGGGCCAAGTCGATGCCTACTCCTTGCAAGTTGAAGCAGGCCACAAATCAGAAATCACACCAGCGCGTTTGAGCGAAGGCACCGAAATCGAAATCCGCGATTTATTTTATGCCACACCCGCACGACTGAAATTCTTAAAAACTGACCGCAGCGAAACCACCGAAGCACTAGACGTGCTCCGCCGCCTCAGCCTCGCCCATCCAGCAATTGGCTTTGTCTTTGTGACTGAAGAAAAGCGCTGGCTCGACGCGCCCACAAATGAAAGCCGTGAAGACCGCATTAAGCGCATTCTGGGCGCTGAGTTTTTCGCAAATGCTGTGGCCATAGATCACGCCAATGAAGACATCCGCATCGAAGGCTATGCCAGTCTGCCCACGTTTGCACGCGGCCAAAGCACGATGCAGTTCGCCTTTGTGAATGGCAGGCCTGTACGCGATAAATTGATCTTGGGCGCAATCCGAGGTGCTTATGCCGACGTGTTGCCACCCGGCCGTTATCCCGCCGTGGCACTCTTCATCACCTGTGCGGCGGACCGTGTGGACGTGAACGTGCACCCCGCAAAAACTGAGCTGCGCTTTCGTGATTCAGGTTTCGTGCGCGGCCTAATCGTCTCTGCCATTCGCCGCGCAATTGCCGGAACAATTGCAAAAGCCGACACTTCAAAATCATTCACCACAGCCCAAGCTTTCCGGCCCGGCTTCAGCAACACATATAATCAGTACACAGATGGTTTTGCCGAGCAAACCCAAGCTAACTTCGAAATGCAAATGCCGCCGCAAGCCATTGCAAGCGAGGATTTATCTGAGACCCAAAAATATTATCCACTCGGCGTCGCCCGCGCCCAAGTCCACAACACTTATATCGTCTCGCAAACAGCAGATGGCTTTATATTGGTGGATCAACATGCCGCCCATGAACGCATCGTCTATGAGCGTTTGAAACGCGAGCGCGCGGGGCAGGGCATTATCACTCAGCCGTTGCTAGTTCCGCAAGTGGTCGATCTCGATTCCGGCGCGGTGGCCACCATCGCATCCGTCGAAGAACTGCTGGCCAAAGCAGGCCTCGTTACCGAACCATTTGGGCAAAGCGCTGTCCTTGTGCGCGAAGTTCCCGCCGCCTTGAGCAACGCCAATATAGCCTCCATATTGAACAATTTAGCCGATGATATGCGCGAACTCGAAAGCATCACAACCATTGACGAACGCGTCAACCACATCCTCGCCACCATGGCCTGCCACCATTCAGTGCGAGCCGGGCGCGTGCTTCGCGTCGAAGAAATGAATGCGCTCTTGCGAGAAATGGAAATCACCCCAAACTCCGGCCAATGCAACCACGGCCGGCCAACATTTATCGAACTGAAATTAGTCGACATCGAAAGACTTTTCGGGAGGAGCTAGGAGGCTCTATAAATCCGCACCTGGGTATCCCCGTAAGCCCGCTCATCAATCAGCGTTACGCCCGCAACATCGGCCACCACCGCCTTCACATTCTCTTCCAAAACAACAATAGCCCCCGTAGCCAACCACCCGCCTTGAACCAGCGAAACCAGCGCCTTTTCACCCAAGCCTTCGTTATAAGGCGGATCAGCAAACACCAGCGTGAACGGCGATTGCGGTGCCGATGGCCCAAGATCAGTCGCATCACGCCGCCAAATCTTGCACTGGCCAATCACGCCGCAAGCATCGGTGTTCTTGCGAATAATCCCCCGCGCCTCTGAGGCTTCCTCAACGAACAAACAAAACTTTGCACCGCGCGAAATTGCCTCTAACCCCAACGCGCCAGTACCCGCAAAAACATCCATCACGCGGGCGTCTTCTAAAGTAAAATCTGCAATGCCATGCGCCAAAATGTTAAAAATGGACTCGCGCACCCGGTCAGAAGTAGGCCTCGTATCGCCCGTGGTCGGCCCCAAAATATCGCGTCCCCGAAACTTCCCACCCACAATGCGCAACTTCAATTCTCCTTGACCAAACCATCAGCCCTCGCTCATGTACCGCCATGAAACAAAAACTGCCAGTGCCAATGGTGCAAGCCTTGGAACAGGCCGAAGCGGCGGCCATTCTCGGCGAAGTGCCTGTGGGCGCTGTGATCGTCGATTCGCGCGGCAAGCAAATCGCAGCAACTGGAAATTTGACCTTACTGCTGAAAGACCCGACAGCGCACGCCGAAATGCTGGCCATCCGCATGGCAGCCCAGAAATTGAACTCAGAACGCCTCGTTGATTGCGATCTCTACGTGACACTCGAACCCTGCGCCATGTGCGCCGCCGCCATTTCCTTCGCCCGCATCAGGCGAGTCTATTTCGCGGCAACTGATGAGAAAATGGGAGCCATCGAAAACGGCCCCCGGTTTTTCACCCAACCCACCTGTCATCATGCGCCTGAAGTTTACAGCGGCATCGGCGAAAGCCAGGCTCAGAACATGCTGAGAGAATTTTTCAAGACCCGCCGTTAAACCAATGCTTTGACGCGCAATTCCAATTCGCGTTTCAACTGATCCTTGCTCTTTTCAGAAGCTGCAAAAATCTCTTTTACCTTAAAGAAATCACCCGCACCGAACCCGTCAATCTCAGGCGAGATATAAATATCCGGCGGCGAATGCACGCGGCGCAATTGAGCCAATTCATTGAACATGATCAAAAGAGAGCCAACAGCAAGTTCGATATTGGATGGATGCACTCGGCTTATGGTTTTCGGCTTTCCAGTCACATCAATAGCCACCACTAAATCCATGCCGTCCGTCACATGATTAAATGGCACTGGGTTTTTCACCCCGCCGTCGACATGAATACGACCATTGATGCGCGGTGCCGAAATTAAACCAGGGATGGCAATCGATGCGCCAACGGCTTCGAGAATAGAACCCGACGTCAACACCACTTCTTCCATCCGCTCAAAATCCACAGTTACCAATTTCAATGGAATTTTTTGCTCTTCAACCAATTGCGGCAAATGATCAGGAAGTGCAATATTCGCGAGCTTTTTTCCATCAAGATGCAGCGAAGTCAAACCTTTCAGTGAAAATATATCCCTGAGCCTGGCCTGCTTTGCGCCAAACACATGCCGCGCCATTTCGATTTTATTGCTGAGCAAACGAATAGCGTGTTCGCGAATTTCGAGTGCTGTCATGCCGCCCGCATAAGCGGCACCAACGATGGCGCCCATGCTGCAACCCGCGATCATAGAAGGCTTTAAACCCAACTCATCAAACGCTTCCAGCATCGGAATATGCGCCAAGCCCCGCGCCCCACCGCCACCAAGTGCAAGTCCAATTTTCATCTAGATTGCTCTCCACCCAATATCGCGGCGGCAGAAACCTTCTGGCCAGTCGATTTTATCAACGGCGTCATAAGCCTTCTTCTGTGCCTCGCGCGGCGTTTTACCAAGCGCCGTCACATTCAAAACGCGACCACCATTGGCCACGATGAACTCTCCATCCAGCGCTGTGCCCGCGTGAAACACTTGCACCTCTTTGCCAAAGTCCTGCAACAAGCCATTGATATGACTTCCCTTAATCACATCGCCGGGATAGCCTTTTGCACACATCACAACCGTTAGTGCCGTCTCATCACGCCAACGCACTGACATTTTATCCAACGTACCATCCACGCTCGCCATCAGCAGCGTCAGCAAATCATCCTTTAACCGCATCATTAAAACTTGCGTTTCCGGATCTCCAAACCGCGCATTGTATTCAATCAACTTCGGCCCGTCGCGCGTGAGAATAAGCCCCGCATAAAGCACACCCTTATATGGGTGGCCCATCGAAGCCAGAGCGGCCACGGTGGGCTTTACGATTTTTTCGAGCGTCTCGGCGCATAAAGCCGGCGTCATGCAAGGCGCAGGTGAATATGCGCCCATGCCACCGGTGTTTGGCCCAGTGTCCCCATCGCCCACGCGCTTATGGTCCTGCGCCGTCGCCAAGGCCAACACATTCACGCCATCAGAAAGCGCAAAGAAACTCGCTTCTTCGCCCTCCATAAATTCTTCTATCACACATTCGCCATCGCCAAAGCGCCCAGCGAAAATCTCCCGAACAGCATTCTCGGCTTCGGCCATGTTCATAGCCACCGTCACACCCTTGCCTGCCGCCAAGCCATCAGCCTTGATCACAATCGGAGCGCCATGCTTTTTCAAATAGGCCAGCGCCTTCGCCTCATCCGTAAAGCGACCATAAGCAGCAGTAGGAATGCCAAACTTGGCACAGATGTCTTTGGTAAAGCCCTTGCTGCCTTCCAACTGGGCCGCGAATTTGGATGGCCCAAAAGCCTTGATACCAGCCGCCGTCAAGTCATCCACCAACCCCGCCACCAAAGGCGCTTCAGGGCCAACAACAACAAACGTGATATCGTGCGACTTACAAAATGCGATCACAGCTTCATGGTCGGTCACCTTAACCAAAACCAACTCAGCAAACTTGCCCACCCCCGGATTGCCCGGAGCCGCATAAAGCTTAGTCAGCAGCGGGCTCCGCGCCAAAGCAAAAGCCAACGCATGTTCGCGGCCCCCAGAGCCTATGAGAAGTACGTTCATTGATTCATATCCTGTGCTAAACTGCGTTCTGACACGACTGCCGCTAGAATCAAGAGAAACTCTCCCAAATGCCCACAATGCCCGACTACGACCCCGAGACTGGCGAAATCATCGAAGCCACCAAGCCAAACTTGGGTGAGCAATCGGTCACCGAAATTTCCCATGCCCTAAAGCGCACGCTGGAAGATCGCTTTGGCCATGTGCGGGTGCGGGGCGAAATTTCGGGATTCAGGGGCCCCCACAGTTCTGGCCACGCTTATTTCGCACTGAAAGATGATGGCGCGAAATTGGATGCAGTGATTTGGCGCGGCGTGTTTGGTAAGTTACGCTCTAAATTGCAGGAAGGTTTGGAAGTAATCGCCACGGGCAAGATCACCTCTTATCCCGGCAAATCCAATTATCAAATCGTCATTGAAAATGTTGAGCCCGCAGGTGTTGGCGCATTGATGGCGCTTTTAGAAGAGCGCAAGAAAACCCTGAGTGCCGAAGGCCTGTTCGATCAAGCCCGCAAGAAAGCTTTACCCTATTTGCCGCGCACCATCGGCATCATCACATCGCCTACAGGTGCAGTGATCCGCGATATTCTTCACCGCTTGAATGATCGCTTCCCCCGCCACGTCATCGTCTGGCCGGTTCGTGTCCAAGGCGAAACGGCGGCGGCCGAAGTGGCGGCTGCGATCCAAGGCTTCAACGCGATGGAAAATAAGCCTGATCTTTTGATCGTGGCGCGGGGCGGGGGATCGCTCGAAGACCTCTGGCCCTTTAACGAAGAAATTGTAGTGCGAGCCACTGCGGCCAGCGCCATCCCATTGATCAGCGCTATTGGGCATGAAACCGATACCACCCTGATTGACTTCGCCTCAGATTTTCGAGCACCCACGCCAACAGCAGCTGCCGAACGCGCTGTTCCCGTGCGCGCCGACTTGTTGGCCGAACTCGCGTCCCTCAATGCCCGCCAAAAACGAACCATGGGCCGCGTTGTCGGCGATGCGAAAACACGCCTCCGTTCCGCTGCCCGGGCACTCCCCAAGCCCGAAGAAATCCTAAGCCTAGCCAGCCAGCGCCTCGATGTGGCTGGAGCAAAACTGCCCAAAGCGCTGAAAGCCAATGTCCAAGTTCATGCCGTGCTGCTCGCCAGAAGCTCTGGCAAACTCAGTGTAAAACCATTGGCGCAACGCGTGTCCGAACAGCGTCGTCGCCTGAAAGATCAACAAATGCGCCTCGGTCGCAGCATTGGCCAGGCAACCAGCCGTAAATCTGATCAATTGAAATCAGAACTAAAACTGCTGACCTCACTCGGATATCAATCAGTATTGAAACGCGGTTATGCTGTGATCCGCGATCAACACGGGCAACCACTGCAAGGCATATCCATAGTGGTGCCGCCAGCCAGTTTAGAAATTGAAATGCGAGACGGTCGCATAAACGTTGTGGCTACCCCCAAAAAATCTCAAGGTTCGCTCTTTTAATTGCCACATACACTTGCTAATTGGAGCGCATGAATTTCATTGATCCAATCCTGCACTCACAGCGCGAAGCCAAGCTGAAATATCTCGATGGTGATTTTGAAATTGTCCGAGAGGGTGAATTTGTGCGCTGTGCTGTTTCAGGAGCGCCAATCAGGATCGACAATTTGCGCTATTGGAATGTGGATAAGCAGTTAGCTTATAAGTCGGCTGAAGAATCTCTGGCAGACCACAAGAAGTGACTTAGAGAACTTGATGCTTGAAATTATAGATCAACGGTTCAATACGTTGATAATAAAACGGCCTGAAATAATCCTCACTCAAAATGAAGATATTAAGCAGCAATAAAGCTTCCTGGATAAAGTAATTCGAGCGTTTGTTGGTTTTCGTGTCGCGCCGCAATCGTACGATGATAATGGCGACTAGAAAAAGCGCATTAATAATAGCGAGTTGAACCAGCAATGAAGGCTGCCCCGACGTTAAAAACGACGAAACTTCAATCCAATGTATCTGCCACAACCAGTCGTACATGCTATCCTCTACACGTTTCGCCGCCCCCGTATCTGGCAGTTCTATTGTTTAAAGGTTAAGACTTCGTCGAAATTTTCATTGCGCCAGTGTCACGTGCTGGATAATGAGGTTTTTTCAGCCTATATGAAGGGCTATCGAGTTTTGGAGTTAATGTGATGAGCGCAACCTGGGCACCTGATAGCTGGCGAAAATTTCCGGTGATGCAGATGCCGGATTATTCTGACCTTGAAAAGCTGAAAACCGTGGAAGGCCGCTTGGCCGGATTTCCGCCACTGGTTTTTGCAGGTGAAGCCCGTAAACTGAAACGCAAGCTGGCAAATGTTGCAGCTGGCAAGGGCTTTCTTCTTCAAGGTGGTGATTGCGCAGAAAGTTTCGCCGAACATTCGGCTGATAACATCCGCGATTTTTTCCGCGTCTTTTTGCAAATGTCGGTCGTTCTGACATTCGCAGGTGGCCAACCGATTGTGAAAGTGGGCCGCATTGCGGGCCAGTTCGCCAAACCACGTTCCTCGCCAACTGAAACAGTTGATGGTGTGGAATACCCGATTTATCGTGGCGATATCGTAAATGACTCGGAAGCCACAATTGCGGGGCGGGTTCCTGATCCTGAACGCCAGATCATGGCTTACCGGCAATCAGCGGCCACGTTGAATTTGCTACGTGCGTTTGCGCAAGGTGGCTATGCCAATTTAGAGCATGTGCATAAATGGACTTTGGGCAATCTGAAAGACACGCCTGCCTCGGAACAATATCAGGAAGTAGCCGACCGCATTACGGAAACGCTTGGCTTCATGCGCGCCTGCGGCATCACTGCTGAAACAGCGCCGCAGATGCGCACGACAGATTTCTTCACCAGCCATGAAGCATTGCTGCTTGGCTATGAGCAAGCTTTAACCCGCGTTGATTCAACCAGCGGCGATTATTACGCAACATCGGGCCACATGCTGTGGATTGGTGATCGTACACGGCAAGTGGATCATGCCCATGTTGAATTCGCACGCGGCGTGAAAAACCCGATTGGCCTTAAGTGCGGCCCAACATTGAAGCCAGATGAATTGATCAAACTGATTGATATTCTCAATCCAGAAAATGAACCTGGCCGCTTGACTTTGATTGCCCGTTTCGGTGCCGACAAAGTTGAAAAGCATCTGCCAGATTTGATCAAAGCCGTGAAGCGCGAGGGCCGGGTGGTTGTCTGGTCATGTGACCCGATGCATGGCAACACCATAAAGGCAACGTCTGGTTACAAAACACGCCCCTTTGAAGCCATCATGACCGAAGTGCGCCGCTTCATGGGCGTGCACCAAGCTGAAGGCACCCATGCTGGCGGCGTGCATGTTGAAATGACGGGCAAGGACGTAACCGAATGCACAGGCGGCCTCCGCGCCCTTCGTGACGAAGATCTGAATGACCGTTACCACACCTTCTGCGACCCACGCCTCAATGCAGCCCAAGCCTTGGAACTTTCGTTCCTTGTGGCCGATGAGCTGAAAAAAGAAATGGCCTCGCGCCCGAAAACGTGGGTGGATGAAGAAGCGGCAGAAGCAGCGGAGTAGGGCTCAAATATTTTGAAAGTCTCAAAACATAGTTTAGCCACTGCATGGTTGCTGGGATTGAAGTATTTTTTAGTTGTTTTCACATTTGCATTTTTAATGGGTGTGGCTCGCGTGCTTGTGGTTGCACCTCTGCTTGGGCCGGCGGCGGCGGTATTGCTCGAGGTGCCAATCGTCATAGCGGTAAGTTGGGTTGCTACCCGCTATCTGCTTCGCAATTCGACGCTAACATTTTTGCAGTTGGCAATGATGGGAATCACAGCTTTCATTTTGACTATGGCGAGCGAGGCATCACTAGCCGAACTTCTTCAGGGTGAAAATGTGGCCGAATGGGCAGCGTCAGTGGCGACACCTCTTGGGTTGGTGGGCCTGGCAGGACAAGTTATATTTGCAGCAATGCCGATACTTGTTGGCTTTCGCCGAAAAAGTAAATTGCAAAACTAAAGACATTCACCCAATTTCCTGCGGTCGAGTTTATTTAGGCGCTTGAAACATGAGGCTAATGTGACTAAGTGGATTGCATATACGTTCTCAGGGCGGGGTGTAACTCCCCACCGGCGGTGTTTGAAGGAAACTTCATCAGCCCGCGAGCGCTTAAGTGAAACTCTTGTTTCGCCTGAGGTCAGCAGACTCGGTTAAATTCCGAGGCCGACGGTATAGTCCGGATGGAAGAGAACAATGATGAATCGCGCCATCTGCTTTCTTTTTGGAAAGCGGGGGACGCGTGGTGTCATTTGCCCTGTTGACGTCAGAGTTTTGACGAGACGAGGGCATGGTGCTTACAAACGAAAGAGCAAGGATGGAATCTGCGGCAGATATTTTGCCAGCGATGACGCTTGCCTTTGTCGAAGCTCAGAAGTTCGAAGGGGCCACCGCGCCAAATCCGCCTGTAGGCTGCGTATTGCTTGATCGCCATGGAAATACGCTCGCCGCAGCCGCACATCAAATAGCAGGCACGCTTCATGCGGAAGCGTTAGCGATCAAGCAATGCCGTGATGCCGGACTGGTCGACAAAATCCACACCGTCGTCGTAACGCTTGAACCCTGCAACCACACCGGACGCACCGGGCCTTGCACAGAAGCCATTCTCTCAACCTCTGCAAAGAAAGTGTGGATCGGCATGGCAGATCCAAATCCGCATGTTGAAGGTGGTGGCGCTGATCGCTTGCGTGAAGCTGGTTTGAATGTACAGTTTTTAAACCAAACCGATGCACCAAAACTGAAATCAGATTTGCAACGCTTAATCGGGCCTTTCGCCAAACGCGCCCTTCAAGGCCTGCCATGGGTCACCATCAAACAAGCCCTCAATGCGCAAGGCAGCATGATCCCGTCCGCGGGTCAAAAAACCTTCACCTCACAATCTTCGCTCCTCTTGGCCCACCAACTCCGCCGCCGTGTTGATGCAATCATCACAGGCTCGGGCACAGTGTTGGCTGACGATCCACATTTCACCGTGCGCTTGGTTGAGGACTTTCCAAACAAGCAACGCCATTTGGTTTTGTTTGATCGCAGGCGACGCATTCCACAATCCTATCTCGACGATGCCACAGCACGCGGTTTCAAAATCTCATTCGCTGACCACTTGCTCGCAACGCTGAAAAATTTGAGCGAGCAGGGCGCACTCGAAGTGCTCGTCGAAGCCGGCCCGTCACTCACGCAATCATTCTTGGACAGCAATCTCTGGGATGAGCACGTGCTGATCACCCAAGGTGTGCCCGATCAAATTCAAATCATTCAAAACAAGGAACCCCATGTTTTCCGGAATCATTGAACGCGTGGCAAAAGTCACCAAGGCTGCCCACGAAAATGGCGCGCTGCAATGCACAGTGGCCACAGGCATGGAAGGCCTCAGCCTCGGCGAAAGCATTGCTGTAAATGGTGTGTGCCTGACAGTTGCTTCCTTCACCAGCGATGGTTCTGCCGATTTCTTCGCCAGCGCCGAAACATTGGCGCGGACTAATCTGGATAAAATCATCATCGGCGGCCACGTCAATCTCGAACGCGCTGTAAGTTTGAACACACGCCTTTCCGGCCACATGGTACAAGGCCATGTCGATGGCAAAGCCACACTCACGTCAATCATCCCAGAAGATGGTGCCTATCGTTTGACCTTCGATCTTCCGCAAAGCCTATCGCGATACTGCGTGGAAAAAGGTTCGATATGTCTCAATGGCATAAGCCTTACGATCAACGGCTTGAGCGAAACGAAAGATGGCGCAACTCAAGTTGCCATCACCATCATCCCGCACACCTGGGAACACACCAATCTTTATGCCGCGAAAATCGGTGACGCCATCAATGTCGAAGTTGATGTGATGGCCAAATATGTGGAGAGACT
>JAYTSN010000242.1:0-11846 GCA_043745625.1 Aestuariivirga sp.
GCGACAGTCTTGACATCTTTCACCCGGCGAACCATCGCCGATTTTTTTCATTGTCCAGCAGTGCTGCTAGTCTGAAACCTTCAGAGCCGCGTTGGCGTGTTCTTCATGAAGTTCCAAGTGTGTTCGAAAGACTCCACCCCTGCCTGTGATCCAAGCCCGGTCGCATTCAAAGCTGATGTGGCTTGGGCAAAGCGAACAGAAGTTTCAGGGTCAAAACCCTTGCACAGCGCTACGGCAAAGCCAGCGTCGAAAGCATCACCACATCCGCACGTGCATTTCACTATTATGTCATAGGCTGGAATGTGGAATCGTAAACCGTCTTTGTGGCTGTAATAGGCACCATCACCTCCCAAAGTGAAAACGCAGGCCGCAACCCCTTGGTCGTGAAAAAATTGTGTACAGCCAACCAAGTCTTCGATGCCCGAAAGGGCGCGCGCTTCCTCAATGGATGGCATGAAGTAGTCAGTATAGGGAAGAACTGCAGCGACATCTGGCAAGTCTTCGGCTGATGCGGCGAAGATATCGACAGTCGTAATGCAACCTCGTGCCTTGGCGTGTTTCATCAGACTGGCGTTGGCGTGACCATCCATGGCATGCATCAAGCCGACGCCGCCGAGGTGAAATACTTTCGCGTTTGTGGCTTTGTCGAAATCCTCTGGTGCAATAGTGAATGTGCTGGTAGCACCCGTCATGTGCAGGGCAGGGCGAGAGCCGTCCGCGCGGGTTGTCACAATTGACGACGACGTTTTCCAGTCGGGCTGGCGTTGCATCATCTCCGTGTCAACTTTGAAATCCGTCAGGCGTTGCATCACCCAGTCGCCCATTAAATCATTACCAAGGCCACCGACTGCACGGGTTGTTAAACCCATCTTGGCAGCAGCGATTGCTGCAACACCAGCGGCACCCGAAACGGCAAGTGTGATTTCATCGATACTGTAACAGCCACCACCGGGTGGAACAGCTGTAAACGGCCAACCCAAGCAGTCGAAGGTGTAAAACCCCATTGAAACATAGTCGAACTGCGGTGCTTGCATTTTGTCGACCTCCCAGATCGAAGCTTTTGCGAGAACATAACTAAGCTCGCATAATTAGTCCAGACAAAATTTTTTCAAGATATATAATTGTTCAAATTATAAAACCAAGTTGTTTTTTGACGGATAGCTTGCAGTGGTTAATAGCCTGTTATAATGTGAAAATTTGGATAAAAATGAGTTTTCGACAACATAAAGCAGAAATTTAAATTGAACATATTGACTTTCATATAATAAAATGTTCAAAACAAAACAGGGAACAGTCATTCCATCAAAGCGGGAGTTGCCCAATGAAGGCCGGAGTTTTGCTGAGCGTCAACGACGTCCACTATACAACAATCGCTGATCCGAAACTTGAAGCGGGTGACATGCTACTGAAGGTGAAAGCGGCAACGGTCTGCGGCACGGACATCCGCATTCTGCGTGGCAAGAAAACCAGCGGCATCCGATACCCTTCAGTCTTGGGACATGAATTTGCAGGTGTCGTTGTCAACTCTGGTGGCAACACCCAATTTACAGTTGGACAAGCTGTCTGTGTCTGCCCGCAGTTCTCATGCGGCCACTGTGAATACTGCATTCGTGGAGCAGAGAACCTCTGCCGCAACATGGTGGCCATGGGTTATGAGATTGATGGTGCTTTTGCTGAATATGTTCGCATCCCGGCATTCGGCGTGAAGTCAGGCAATGTTTTTGCAGTGCCAAAAGGACTGAGCTTCGAAGAAGCGGCCCTTGCCGAACCACTGGCCTGCGTCATGAATGGGCAGGAGCGTGTCGGCGTCAGGATGGGTGATACTGTCGCCATTCTCGGCGCCGGGCCAATTGGCATACTCCACGTCAAGTTGGCCCGCCTGTCGGGTGCCCGCATGATCATTGTCAGTGAGCTGAACCCACTTCGCCGCGAAGCTGCTCTCAAGGCGGGCGCAGACCTTGCAATTGATCCGAGTGCAGAAGATCTTTTCGCTCGCGTAAAATCTGCAACTGGCGACCTTGGAGTAGATGTAGCAATTGTCGCCATAGGTGTTCCTTCATTGGCCAATGACGCTATCCGCCTCGTTTGCCACCGTGGCCGCGTCAGTCTGTTTGCGGGCTTCACCAAAGGTGTGCAGGCTGAGTTGGACGTCAATGCTATCCACTACAATGAACTGATCGTCACAGGTTCCTTCGGCTTGACGCGCCAGTCGTTCGAAAGAGCACTGAGCATGATAGCGAGTGGTCAACTTGAAATGAAGTCACTGCTGACACACCGCTTCGACTTGTCTGATATCAAGATTGCGTTGGATACGGCAGAGCAGGGCTCTGCCATTAAAGTCGCGGTGTTGAACGATTGATGATCAACACACTCAAAAATTAAAAAGCATCTGGAGAAAACATTATGCCCATCAATATATCACCTACTGGCCTTGCACGTGACCTTCAAGTTCGCGCCGATAGTGGTAAGCCCATTCGTATCGGCTTGGTTGGTTCTGGTGAAATGGGCACAGATATCGTCACGCAGGTGGCACATATGCCCGGCATCGAAATTGGTGCTATCTCCGAACTCCGCTTGCCGTCTGCAGCCAAGGCCGTGGATATTGCTTACCGCGAAACTGGCCATTGGGCAGAAGCCAAAACGGTTGACGCCCTGAACCATGCCATGGAGCAAGGAAAAATCGCCCTTACGGATGACGTGAACCTCCTTCTTAATAGCGGTCTGATTGACGTCGTGATCGATGCCACGGGTGTTCCAGCCGTCGGTGCCGAAATCGGCCTTCGGGCCATGGAAAACGGCAAGCACCTCGTGATGATGAATGTCGAAGCTGACGTTACAATCGGTGCTTATCTCAACAGCGAAGCCAAACGGCTTGGTGTTACATATTCACTCGGTGCTGGCGATGAGCCATCCTCTTGCATGGAATTGATCGAATTTGTATCGGCCATGGGCCACCCCATTGTTGCTGCAGGCAAAGGAAAAAACAACCCACTGAACATCGACGCCACGCCCGATGCCTATGCTGAGGAAGCCAAGCGCAGGAACATGAACGTGCGCATGCTCGTCGAATTCGTCGATGGTTCTAAGACTATGGTGGAGATGGCTGCCATCGCCAATGCTACAGGCCTCGTTCCTGATTGCGCCGGCATGCATGGCCCTTCAGCCACACTGGATCAGCTTTCAAAAATTCTTGTGCCCAAGAAAGACGGCGGTGTTCTTTCACGCATGGGTGTTGTCGATTACTCGATTGGCAAAGGTGTTGCTCCCGGCGTGTTTGTCGTGGCCGAAATGTCCCACCCGCGCATTAGCGAACGGATGGAAGATTTAAAGATGGGCCACGGTCCTTACTTCACATTCCATCGCCCTTATCATCTTACATCACTCGAAGTGCCGCTCACCTGCGCGCGCGTTGTGCTTTACGGCAAACCCGACATGGTGCCACTTGCCATACCAAGTGCCGAGGTTGCCGCCGTCGCCAAGAAAGATTTGAAACCCGGTGATACACTCGATGCCATTGGCGAATACTGTTACCGCGCCTGGATCATGACGGCAGCAGATGCACGCGAAGCATCGGCGATCCCTTGCGGCCTATTGCACAAGGCCAAGGTCATCAAGCCCATCGCCAAGGGTCAACTCATCACCACAGCCAATGTCCAGGTGCCGGCCGATTCAAAGATCGCTGAACTGCGCGCCCGCCAAGACAAGCTCGTATACGGAAAATAAGGAAACACCATGTCAGCCACACTTAAGACTGCCAAAACAGCAAACACCAATGCGCCTTATGCGATTCGCACCTATTCACCTGAGCAGCTGCGAAAAGTGTTGCACAAAATGCATCTGATCCGCAAATTTGAAGAGGGTGCAGAGGACGCTTATCTGCGCGGCTTTATCCACGGCACCATGCATCTGTCCATCGGTCAGGAAGCCAGTGCCCTTGGCATTTGCATGCCACTGACCGACGCTGATCAGATCACCTCGACCCATCGCGGCCACGGTCATTGCATCGCCAAAGGTGCGCAAGTTGATCGAATGTTTGCTGAATTCTTCGGGAAAACATCTGGCTATTGCAAAGGCCGTGGTGGCTCCATGCACATCGCCGATGTCACCAAGGGAAATCTTGGTGCCAACGGCATTGTGGCTGGTGGTATTCCCATCGCAACTGGAGCTGCACTCTCTGCCAAGATGCAAAAGAACGGTAAGGTCGTGGTTTGCTTCTTTGGCGACGGGGCCAATAATGAAGGCGCTTTCCACGAGTCCCTCAACATGGCCTCCATCTGGAAACTGCCTGTTGTGTTCGTATGTGAAAACAACGGTTATGGCATGTCCACATCAGCAGC
Source organism: Aestuariivirga sp. (assembly GCA_043745625.1). Taxonomy (GTDB): domain Bacteria; phylum Pseudomonadota; class Alphaproteobacteria; order Rhizobiales; family Aestuariivirgaceae; genus Aestuariivirga. Next base: position 4,338 of record JAYTSN010000242.1, read on the forward strand.
GCGTTCTACAGCAGTCGCAAATATCGCAGATCGCGCAGCAGGCTATTCCATGCCGGGTGTAGTGGTGGACGGAAATGATTTCTCCGCCGTTGCCGAAGCGTCGTCAAACGCCGTTGATCGCGCTCGCAAAGGCGATGGGCCGACACTTATCGAATGCAAAACCTATCGCCATCGCGGGCACTCCAAAAGCGACCGCAACCGTTATCGCACCAAAGAAGAAATCGAAGAGTGGAAAAACCAGCGCGATCCCATCACGCAGTTTGAAAATGAGCTTATGCAGTTCGGCGTGATCGACAAGGACGGCATAGCAGCCGTCATCACCGCGGTGGATGCTGAAATTGCTGCGGGCATTGCTTTTGCCCAAGCCGGTGAAGCCTCGCCTATTTCAGAAGTCCTCAATTACGTTTATTCGGAGTAATACTAATGGACGCAGCAGTCAGACAATTGAGCTATTCGCAAGCGATTCAGGAAGCCATGGCCATTGCCTTGGAAAGTGATCCAAATGTTTTCCTTATGGGCGAAGACATCGGCGTATATGGCGGCGCATTTCAGGTGACGGGTGATCTTGTAGAACGCTTCGGCACCGAGCGTGTGATCGACATGCCGATTTCAGAACTCGGTGGCGCAGGCGTGGCCGTTGGTGCGGCCATGACGGGCATGAAACCCATTTTCGAATTTCAATTCTCAGATTTTGCAACCCTTGCCATGGAGCAGATCGTCAATCAGGCCGCAAAGATGCGCTATATGCTGGGTGGCGAAGTATCTGTGCCGCTTGTTATGCGCTTTCCTGCTGGTTCGGGCACGGGTGCTGCGGCTCAACACAGCCAAAGTCTGGAAGCATGGCTCGCACATGTGCCCGGCCTTAAAGTTTTGCAACCAGCAACGCCATATGATGCCAAAGGCCTGTTGCTCGCTGCCGTTGCTGATCCTGATCCCGTGATGATCTTCGAACACAAACTTCTCTATAAAATGAAGGGTGATGTCCCCGAGGGTTATTACACCGTGCCTATTGGCAAAGCACACATTGCAAGGGAAGGCCGTGATGTTACTATAGTTGCCACATCCATCATGGTGCATAAGGCCCTTGAAGCAGCGGTTGCATTGCAAGCCGAAGGTATTGATGTCGAAGTAATCGACCTTCGCACCATCCGCCCCATCGACCAAGCAACAGTAATCGCAAGCGTCAAGAAAACTCATCGCATGATCTGTGTGTATGAAGCTGTGAAAACACTTGGTATTGGCGCAGAGATCAGCGCCATGATCGCCGAAAGCGATGCCTTTGATTATCTCGATGCGCCGATAGTGCGCTTGGGCGGTATTGATAGTCCGATCCCCTACAATCCGGATTTGGAAAAGGCTGCTGTTCCGCAAGTCAACGACATCATCACCAGTGCCCGCGCACTGGTGCAGGGAAAGCGCTAAGCCATGGCCATTGAAGTCATACTGCCAAAAGTTGATATGGACATGTCCACTGGCCGCATTTCCAAGTGGTTGGTTGCCGATGGCGCCGAAGTCAAAAAGGGCGATCCGTTGTTCGAGATTGAAACCGACAAGGCCGCCATGGAAGTTGAATCTCCCGGCACCGGCAAACTCGGCCAGATTAGCGCCAAGGAAGGTGACGAAGTGCCAATTGGCCAAGTAATTGCTTATATTTTTGCCGCAGGTGAAACAGCAGGCGAGGTTGCGCAAGCAAAACACGCTACACCAATTCCGGATGCGCCCGCCAAAGCTGCTCCCGTAGCAGTGGTTGAAAACAGCACAAGCAGCCCATCCTCTGAAATCCGAGCCACGCCATTGGCCCGCCGTATCGCAAAGGAAAACGGAGTTGAGCTTTCGTCAGTCAAAGGCAGCGGTCCGCATGGACGGGTTCTGAGTGCAGACATTGAAGCGCTTGCGGTCAAGCCTGCGCCATTGGTCAGTAAATTGGCGGCGCCAATTGCACTCGCTACTCCGGCAGAAAATGCAGCAGTGCTTGTGCCTCACGACAATATGCGAAAGGTCATCGCTCGCCGTCTCACCGAGTCGAAATCAACAGTTCCGCATTTTTACGTCTCCGCCGATTGCCGCCTCGATTCCTTGTTGAAACTGCGCAGTGAACTAAACAAAGCAGCGCCTGTGAAAGACGGTGCGCCGTCCTATAAACTCTCGATCAATGACATGGTGATCAAGGCTTGGGCCTTGGCGCTGCGCGATGTACCCAACGCCAATGTCTCGTGGACAGACGCCGCCATGCTGCATCACGCCCACGCCGATATCGGCGTTGCTGTCTCGATTGAAGGCGGTTTGATTACGCCCATCATCCGCAAAGCAGAGACAAAATCACTCTCAGTGATTTCAAACGAAATGAAGGATCTGGCGACCCGCGCAAAAACCCGCAAGTTGAAGTCTGAGGAATACAATGGCGGCAGCTCTGCCATCTCCAATCTCGGAATGTTCGGCGTGCGCGACTTTGCTGCCATCATCAACCCGCCGCATGCTACAATTCTGGCCGTGGGCAGCGGTGACCAGCGCCCGGTTGTGGACAATGGCGTAATTGTTCCGGCCACAGTCATGACAGTGACTCTTTCTACCGACCATCGCGCCGTTGATGGTGCCCTTGGCGCGGAGGTGCTGGCCACTTTCAAGCGCTACATCGAACATCCAATCTCAATGCTGGTGTGAACATGGCTGACAACAATTTCGACGTCCTCATCATTGGCGCAGGCCCCGGCGGATACGTCACTGCCATTCGCGCAGCACAACTTGGTTTTAAAGTCGCCATCATTGAGCGCGAACATTTGGGCGGTATTTGCTTGAACTGGGGTTGCATCCCCACCAAGGCGCTGCTGCGTTCTGCAGAAATTTATCACTACATGAAGCACGCCGAAAACTATGGCCTCTCGGCAAAGGACATTACGTTCGATGCGTCGAAAGTTGTGGCGCGGTCACGGGGTGTGTCAGGCCGCCTGAACATGGGCGTCAATAGTCTGCTGAAAAAGAACAAAGTGCAAATCATCTGGGGCGAAGCCAAGGTCACCAAGCCCGGCGAAGTCGTCGTCGCTGATACCAAGAAGGCTATCGTGCAGCCACAAGCGCCAATTCCAAAAGGCACGATGGGGGCAGGGACATATACTGCCAAACACATCATCATCGCCACGGGTGCGCGGCCCCGCGTGTTGCCGGGCCTTGAGCCTGACGGCAAACTGGTGTGGACCTATTTCGAAGCCATGGTTCCACCGCAAATGCCAAAGTCACTTCTGGTGGTAGGCTCCGGTGCCATCGGCATTGAGTTTGCATCCTTCTACAACGCCATGGGCGTTGACGTGACGGTGGTGGAAATCATGGATCAGGTGATGCCGGTCGAAGACACCGAAATCAGCAAGATCGCCCAGAAGCAGCTTGAAAAATACGGCATCAAATTCCGCCTCTCAACTAAGGTTGCTAAACTGGATCGCAAGGCCGACTCCGTCACAGCAACCTTGGAAGCTGCTGGCAAAACCGAAACCATCACAGTCGACCGAGTCATCACCGCTGCTGGCGTTGTAGCCAACATTGAAAACCTCGGTCTCGAAGCCTTGGGTGTGAAGATTGAGAAGGGCTGTATCGTCAATGATGGCTATGGCCGCACCAACATCACTGGAATCTACGCCATCGGCGACGTTGCAGGCCCGCCGATGCTGGCCCATAAGGCCGAGCATGAAGGTGTCATCTGCATTGAGAAAATCAAAGGTCTCAACGCTCATCCGATGAAGAAAGATCAAATCCCCGGCTGCACCTATTGCCATCCGCAAGTGGCCTCGGTTGGTTTGACGCAAGCAAAGGCCAAAGCAGCGGGCTTTGATCTCAAGATTGGCCGCTTCCCCTTCCTCGCCAATGGCAAGGCGATTGCACTGGGTGAAGATCAGGGGCTCATCAAAACTATTTTCGACGCCAAAACAGGTCGCCTTATAGGTGCCCATATGGTGGGTGCGGAAGTCACTGAACTCATCCAAGGCTTCGTATTGGCGATGGGTCTGGAGACGACCGAGGAAGAACTCATGCACACTGTCTTCCCGCACCCCACCTTGTCCGAAATGATGCATGAAAGCGTGCTCGATGCCTATGGCCGCGTCATTCACATGTAGCGATTTGAAGAGCTCTATTACGATCCGAACGCGAATATATTTGTGTTTAAGATAATAATAGTTCGAAATTTATTGGCGAATATTGAGACCGCCACGTCGTGATCGGCATGGAATGTAATTCCTGCCATCGCGTGTGATGTTCTATATATCTGTAATAGCAGTATAAATTAGCATATCTGTATAAAATAGAATTTTCACGAAAATATTTCATAATGAACATTCGTATTTTTTATTTGACAATTGATCGAGTTGCGTTCACATTTAAATTAACAAAAAAATGTCCATTGCGAACGGATTATCTGATGCACGGTGTGCTTGGGCAGTTCCTGACGGAAAAGGATGTTCGGTGGAGTAATCGCTTAGAATTTCAATCGCCATGGAAAATCAGCCCAGCATTGCCGTTTAAAGCGTGCCCGGATTGCCGATTATCGATGCCGCATGCGAGTTACTGCCGCTCAGTACTGAATAGGTTATGGGAGGACGACGTGAGATTGTTGGAAAACATTGAACCTAAGAAGGTCATGTATTTTTTTGAGGAGCTGAGCGCGCGCCATCGCTGCTCGCAACACGAAAAGCAGGCCACGGACTGGATCGCCGAGTTCGCAGAGGCGCGTGGTTTGAAGTATCACCGCGATGCGTTGCAGAACATCATTGTGAAAAAGCCCGGAACGGCAGGCTATGAAAAGGCACCGACAGTTATTCTGCACGGCCATATCGATATGGTCTGCAAGCTCGATGATGGTGTGAAACACGACTTTGCCACTCAAGGCGTAAAATTGAAATTAGACGGCAATTTTATCCGGGCAGAAGGCACAACGCTAGGTGCAGACAATGGCCTTGGCATTTCCTACATGCTGACGCTGCTCGATTCGAATGACATTCCGCATCCACCGCTTGAGTGTGTGATGACGGCTATGGAAGAAATGGGCAAGGTCGGCGGCGACGGCGTTGATATCAGCCTGCTCACCGGCAAACGCATGATCGATTTTAACTGGATTGAAGAAAAGCAATTGCTCGCAGGTTGTTCGGGTGATGTGTCGTGCCGCATTGATGTGGCAGCCGACTGGCAGCCAGGTGCGAAGGACCGCGTTGCCTTGCTTCTGGATGTGCGAGGGCTTCGCGGCGGACACTGCGAATTCGACATTCATTTCGAGCGTGGCAATTCAATCGTTCTGGTGGGGCGTCTGCTGCGCAAAGCGATGCAAACTGGGGATGTGCAGGTTGCATCTATTTCCGGTGGCGTGCAGAACAACGTGATCCCCGCAGAAGGCAGTGCATTGATTTGGGTGAAAGCTGATCAAGTCTTTGCTATTGAAACTGCTGTCAATGCACTCGCTGCGGATATCAAAAACGAGTTCCGGATCGCAGATCCCGATATGCGCATTGAAACGAAACGACCCGCCACAAATGTGGATCGCGTTCTCTCACCCCGTGCCGCCGCACAGTTGGTGCAAACTATATTGTTGCTGCCAAACGGTATTCAGACGCAGAACTTGGAAGTCGTTGGCAACTGGGAAACCTCAAACAATATCGGTCTCATGATCACGACTTCCAAAGGTGTTGAAATCACCAGCACAATCACCAGTGCAGTCACCTCACGCAAACACGCAGTGTTGGATCAGTTGATGATGCTGGCCGACATGGCGGGGGAAGGTGTCACGGCCAAACAGATTGGTCTGGACGCTCCTGAATTTCCGTGGAATCCGAATTCCCACATGCTCGAAGTGGCCAAGAAGAGTTATCAGCGCGTGATGGGCAAAGCACCTGACGTATTGGTATCAGTCTGCAGCCTTGAGCTTGGCATGTTCACACAACGTATCGCTGGCCTCGATACAATCGGTATCGGCACCAACCTTTTTGACCTGCATTCGCCGCGCGAGCACATGGACCACACCTCGGCAGCACGTGTGTGGCCGCTGATCAAGGACGTGATGAAAAGTCTTGATCGGTAACTGTAGGAATATCTCGAATTAGCGAGGCTGCTGAAAAAGTATCTTCGTTACGGCGTGCAGGCTTCGAAACGCAGTTTGCGCGAAAGACACTTGGAAACTTAACGTTAAACTTTGGAGAAAACCATGAAAATGAAACAAGTTACAACAAATGCCCGCGGACGCCTTGGAAAAACTTTAGTAGCTGCTGTTGCTCTGGCCTGTATGGCTGGCACTGCCATCGCAGCCGAATTCAAAAAAGAAGAATGGGTGCTCGTTGCATCGGTGATCAACACCACAAACCCCTACATGGCCTCGAACATCGAGGGTGCTAAGGCGATGTCCAAAAAGCTCGGTATTCCGCTGGAAATAGTTAACTCAAACGGCTCTTCACAAACCGAAATCTCAAGCATCTTGGCAGTTCTTGCCTCCGGCAAAAAGCCAATCATGTTCGTGAACACTGTTGCAAGTTCTGATGCGCCAACCATTGTTGACGCTGTGGGCAAGGCCGGTGGCTTCGTCACCATCTGGTGGAACAAGCCTGCCGATTATCATCCTGCTGATGTTGGCAATCACTTCGTCGCCTTCCAGAAGCATCCGGGCATTTCCTCAGGCGCATGCGGCGCGCAAGCCATCGCTGAAGCCATCGGCAAGAAGGGTGGAGTGATTGGCTTTCCAGGCGTGCAGGATTCCACAACCAGCCAGACCCGCGTTGCTGGCTTCCTGCAAGAAATGAAGAAGTATCCGGACATCAAGGTTCTGGACATGCGCCCTTCAAATTGGGATCCGCAGCTGGGTGCCAAGAACGCTCGCGATCTAATCGTGAAGTTCGGCTCTGACATCAAGGGCGTGTGGGCCGCTGACGATGGCATGCAGATCGGTGCTATGCAGGCTTTCGAAAATGCTGGCCTGCTGGACCAGACGAAGTTCGCTTCTGATGGACTCTATCCAAAGACCCTAGAAGACATCACATCCGGCCGTGGCAAAAACGCCATCGTTGGTGAAACCTTCCACCGCGGTTATATGGCCTCGGCTGTCGGTCTCTACACCGCCTATCTCGCGGCTACTGGCAAGATCGATCCGAGCAAGGAGCCACTGGAACATCGCGAAAGCCTGTTCAAGCTCAGCTGCGTGACGCCAGCCAACTACAAGGAATACCTCAAATACGACGCAGCAGGTGCTGCCGATGCGTTCGTTGAGCAACTTGAAAAAGTTGGCCCATGGGCCGCTGAGCCAATGCCACTCGTTGGCGGCGGCGCAGAAGTTATGCCGAAGTAATTGATGATTTGCGCGGCCGGGGTCATCGACCCCGGCCAAACTCTTTAGACGCGATCATCTTTTCTGGGCCCCACATGCTGCGGGGTTGACAAAAATGGATCGAAAAACTTAGAATCCTGAAGCATTGCCCCAAGATCGAGATACACACATGAAACTGCCGACAGATTGGAAAAGCCTTGCCTCACTTCTTGCTGCAATCG
>JAYTSN010000243.1:0-4165 GCA_043745625.1 Aestuariivirga sp.
GTTTCGCTGGCGATAATGATGTCGCAAATTAATGCATATTCAAAACCACCGCCAAGTGCAAAGCCCGAGACCGCCGCAATGAGCGGTTTGGTTATTTTATTGATGTAATCCCAATCATGAAGGAAGTTCTGCGATGTGACTTCAGCGTAAGTTTTGTCCCTCATCTCAGGAATATCGGCACCGGCGGCAAAGGCCTTTTCGTTGCCAGTTAAGATGATTGCGCCGATCTCTGGATTGGCTTGGTAAGCGCTCAGAGCGTTATTAAGCTCTGTGATCAGCGCTGAGTTCAAAGCATTGAGGGCTTTTGGCCGATTGAAGGTGATGACGCCAACTTTGCCTTTGGTTTCAATCAAGATATTTTCATAATTCATGGCTTCATCCTATTTCTGGCAGGTTGGGCAATAGAATGTTGAACGACCTGCTTGCGTGATACGTTTAATCTGGCCACCGCAACCCACGTTACTGCAGTTTTCACCTTCCCGATCATATGCCGAAAAGCGCTGCTGGTAAGCCCCCTTCTTACCATCTGCACCGACAAAATCTTGCAATGTCGAGCCACCGGCGATTATGGCTTCATTTAAAATATCTTTGATGTGGCGCAGCAGATCATCCAGACGTCGATCATGGGATTTGGCTCTAACCAGAGTTCCGGCTTGGCGTTTGGGTGAAAGTTTGGCGCGGTGTAAAGCTTCGCACACATAAATATTGCCAAGCCCCGCTATAATGCGTTGATCAAGCAATGCGGCCTTCAGCGGGGCGGATTTGCCACGGAATTTCTTTGCGACATATTCTACGTTGAGCTCATTTCCAAGCGGCTCAACACCAATATCTTTCAACAGCCTGTGGTTGGTGAGTTCGTGGGTGTGCGACAGGTCCATCATGCCAAACCGTCTGGGGTCAGAATAAATCATGCGGATCCCATTTCCTAAAACGAATACGACATGATCATGCGGGCCATCGGCATTGGGATTTGCTGCGGTTTGGAAGTAAAACTCTCCAAGATTGGTGCCACCACCTTCAGGCTTCAAAGTCGTAAAACGGCCGGTCATTCCAAGATGGCTAATCAGGGTATGGTTGTTGTCGAGATCAATCAGAATATATTTTGCGCGGCGGGTGAGGCTTAAGACTTTGGCACCAGTCAGTTTTGCAGCAAAACCCTCTGGGAACGGAAAGCGCAAATCGGCACGGCGCAGCTCAACAGCGATGATCACTTGGCCCAGCAAAATGGGTTCCAAGCCGCGCTTTACAGTCTCAACCTCGGGCAATTCTGGCATGGTTAACCCTGTAGTGAGCTGCGCCAAAGCTGGCAATAGAAGTCTCGGGAATTATGCACTATCTTAGCTGGTATGACTGAGAACAACACCAAGCCCGAAGCCGCCTTTGGCTTTAAAACTGTGCCCGAAGCTGAAAAGCAAGGCATGGTGAATGAGGTTTTTTCCAAAGCTGCCGCCCGTTATGACCAGATGAATGATCTGATGTCATCGGGCCTGCACCGCCTTTGGAAGGATGACATGATCACCATGCTCAATCCACCCAAAGGTAACAGAGCTTTTACTGTGCTGGATGTGGCAGGTGGCACAGGTGATATTGCGTTTCGCATTCTCGATGCAGGTGGCCCAAACACGCGCGTGACCATTGCTGATATTTCGCCAGAAATGGTGGGCGAAGGGCAAAAACGGGCTGAGGCCGAAGGTAAGCTTGATCGGTGTTCGTTGACCGTAGGTAATGCTGAGTCTCTTGCGTTTCCGGACTCACATTTTGATGGCTATACGATTGCCTTTGGCATTCGGAACGTCACTCATATCGATAAAGCGCTTGCCGAGGCTTACCGCGTTTTAAAACCGGGCGGGCGTTTCATGTGCTTGGAATTCTCGCATATGGAATTGGAACTGGCGCAGAAGATTTATGATTCTTATTCCTTCACCGTCATTCCCGCTGTGGGCAAGGTGGTGACAGGAGACGGCCAACCATATCGCTACTTGGTCGAAAGCATTCGCATGTTTCCAAAACAAGACGCATTTGCAGATATGATCAGCGCAGCTGGATTTGGCCATGTGACTTACCGTAATTTGACTGGTGGAGTGGTGGCCATTCATTCGGGCTGGAAGATTTAATGAGCAATCCGATTTCGAATGCGGCGCGGCTGCTTCACGCTGGATTTGTGCTTGCACGCTATGATGCTTTATTGCCGCTTGAGCAATTGGCGCAAGCGCCTTGGCCCGCGCGTTTGGTTTTGAAAATAGCAAAGCTTGGGCGATCGGGTGAAGTGACTGGTAGCCAGCAAAATAAACTGACTGCCGCACTTTCAACATTAGGGCCGAGCTATATTAAACTTGGTCAATTCCTGGCAACGCGGCCTGATATTATTGGGGCTAAACGGGCGTTTGAACTTAAAGCTCTACAAGACCGCTTACCGCCTTTTGACGATACTGAAGCGCGCAAAATTGTTGAAACGGAATTGGGCAAACCCATTTCACAGTTATTTATGACCTTTGGCCCAGCCATAGCTGCGGCATCAATTGCGCAGGTTCATAAATGTGTGACTTTTGATGGTCGCAACGTAGCCGTTAAAATTCTGCGCCCCGGTGTTGAAAAACGCTTTGCTAATGACATAGCGAGTTTCGGCTTTGCTGCTGGCGTTGCTGAGCGAGCCAGCGCTGAAGGCAAGCGACTTCGCCCCTTAGCTGCTGTTGCCATGCTTGAAGACTCCATGAAGCTTGAGCTTGATTTGCGCATGGAGGCAGCGGCGCTTTCTGAAATTGCGCAGAACTCGAAAGATGATCCGGGATTTCGCGTGCCCACTGTTGATTGGGCCTTGAGCACCAGGCGGGTGCTGACGACGGAGTGGATCGACGGCACGCCCATGACTGATGTTGAAGCTTTGCGCGCTAAGGGATTTGACCTGCCAGCTTTGGGCGATACCGTGATTCAAAGCTTTTTGCGTCATGCCATTCGCGATGGATTTTTTCATGCCGATATGCACCAAGGCAATTTGATTGTTGATGAAATAGGCACATTGGTGGCGCTTGATTTTGGCATTACGGGAAGGTTGTCTGAAGGCGACCGATTGTTCCTCGCTGAAATTCTCTACGGCTTTATCACACGTGATTATATGCGCATTGCGCAGGTGCATTTTGATGCGGGCTATATTCCACCCAGCCAAGATGTGAATACATTTGCGCAGGCGCTCCGCGCTATTGGTGAGCCGATTATGGGGCTTCCTGCCGATCAAATTTCAATGTCGCGGCTGTTTACACAACTCTTCGAAGTAACCGAGAAATTCCAAATGCAAACCCAGCCGCAGTTATTATTACTGCAGAAAACCATGGTGGTAACTGAAGGTGTGGCGCGCACGCTCAACCCAAATCTCAACATCTGGAAAGCGGGTGAACCTGTGGTGCGTTATTGGATTGAAAGAAAGCTGGGGCCGCTGGGCAAGCTGGAACAGTTAGGTGGTTCTGCTGCATCATTGGCGAGGCTCGTTTTGCGGGTACCGGAAATATTGCAAGAGGCACATGGCTTCACGCGCAAATTGGAGGCATTGGCTGATCAGCCTCCGCCGCAACGTTGGCATGTGCCTGCGCTTTGGGTTGGGGCTTTGGCTTTGGTTGTGATTGCCCTCAAGCTTGTGCTTAAATAGGATCATGAGCAAATCTGTATTACTCATCATTGGTGGTGGCATTGCCGCTTACAAAAGCTTGGAGTTGATCCGGCTTTTGAAGACCCGCGCCATTGGCGTTCGCGCCATCATGACCAAGGCCGCAGAAGAATTTGTAACGCCGTTATCAGTTGCTAGTCTTTCTGGTGAGAAAGTTCATACCGCTCTGTTTAATCTCACCGACGAAGTGGAGATGGGGCACATCGAACTCTCACGCTCGGCTGATCTGGTTGTCGTGGTTCCGGCCACTGCTGATTTGATGGCAAGGATGGCGGGCGGTTTGGCCAATGATTTAGCCTCAACCACATTACTTGCGACCGACAAAAAAGTTTTGGTGGCGCCTGCGATGAATGTGCGGATGTGGCTTCATTCGGCGACACAACGCAATATTGCCATCTTGAAAAGTGAAGGCATTCATTTCGTTGGTCCCAATGAGGGCGACATGGCGTGCGGCGAATTTGGGCCGGGGCGGATGGCCGAACCCGTTGAGATTGTGGCCGCGATTGA
>JAYTSN010000244.1:0-1354 GCA_043745625.1 Aestuariivirga sp.
TCAGTGCCAAACCAAAGTTCGAATGTATTAGGCCGTGCCTTGCCCGCAGAACCCTCGGCAGAGGATAAATCCTGCAGCGTAACCTTAAGTCCAACATCATTAAACATTTTCAGCAGATCATTGCCGCGCGGCACATCCGAAGCCAGAAAAACCCGAAGCTCATGGGCTTCGCCCGCCCAAGTCGCACGCGCAAAACCGGGAACAACCAAACTATTGCTATCAGTATCCTTCATCTTGCTAATCAGTGCGCGCACGCAATTGCGCTGTTGATCATCTTGCGTATGAACAAAAACCCGGCTCGGCAACCGCTCAAGCGCTTGCCTGAAGGTAATTGCGACCTGCGGATTTTCTGCAGAAGCTTTCACCAACGCCTGCTCCATCAGCGGCAGCAACTCCTTATCGGATGATGAGTTGGCATAACCCAATTGCGCGGCCACAAATTCTACCGGCACTTTATCATTTTTCAAAAGATACTCAAACATCGCCACGCCATATTTGCGCTTTTCAGGATTTTGGTCGCTCACCAACTCAATCATGGTTTTCAGATCGTTCAAGTTCTGCTGCCAGCGTGTGTAATAAAGCCCAGTGCCCGCAACCGAAAGCGGGATCATGACCGTTGCCAAAAGTTGCAGCAACGTGTCGCGAAGTGGTTTTGATACTTCCATTTTATAAAGAGAATCTCCGTGTGGCAGACAGTCTAGCGGGCCTCATGCCCGGTAAAAAGGGCGCAAAATAAGGCGCAGCAATTTCTGTTCTTTAAGCCCTTCAACGCCGATCAACATATCTGGAATTCGCTTGCCGGCAGCAACACTTCCAAACAGCCTGTCCCATATTGATAGGATGGTGGAGTAATTTGAGTCTGTATCAGAGCGCACAGCATGATGATGCACCCAGTGAATCGACGGTGTTACAATAGCCAACGAAAGCAACTTCTCAATGTGAGGAGGTAACTTTATGTTTGAATGATGAAATATTGCGGCCATGGTGACCAATGTTTCAAACACCACAACCGAAAAAACTGATACTCCCAATAATATTATGACGAGTGCTCGAACGACTGACGACAACACAACTTCACCAAAATGAAAACGCAAGGCTGAGCTGGCGTCCAAAGTTTCATCGAGATGATGCACCTCATGAAACCGCCAAAGAAGCGGAACCAAATGATTGGCGCGATGCCAAAAATAAATCCAGCAATCTAAAATTAAAAGGTCAAGCGCAAGCCCTGTCCAACCGCTCCACCATTGGGGCTGCCAATGAAAAGCGTGGCCCGCTGCCATCGCTGTAACTGGAACAACAATCAGTGGCCCAAGCAGAAAATTAATTCCGGCGAACGAAAAATTCCGAAAAATCC
>JAYTSN010000245.1:0-1354 GCA_043745625.1 Aestuariivirga sp.
GGCCTTCTAATTGCACAAATCATATTACTGTTCATCCACCGCATCCGACCATACGACGCCGGGGTTAGCCATCTAATTATTGATAAAACGATCGACTGGTCATTCCCATCCGACCACGCCATTGCCTCGCTCTCGATTGCCTTTGCATTTTTGTTGAATGGCTTCCGCAGGCATGCGCTGGCATTCTTCTGCGCAGCACTGCTCGTATGCTTCTCGCGCATCTTTGTCGGAATGCATTATGCGAGCGATATTCTTGGCGGAGCAGGGGTCGCGCTTGTGACAGCATATCTCGTCAACAAATTCTACCCGCGCGGATCGAAATTGGATTTCTGGTTGGTCAGTTGGTTTTGATACTTTCACAGCACTTTATCAATCACCGCCCGCAATCTCTCAACCGTGCCATCAACATCCATCAACTTGTCCAGGCCAAATAGGCCCAGCCGGAATGTTTTAAACTCTGGCCCTTCGCCAACTTGCAATGGCACGCCCGCTGCGATCTGCATCCCCTCGGCTAAAAACTTTTTGCCGTTCTGAATATCTGGATCATCTGTGTAAGAAACCACAACGCCAGGTGCTGCGAAGCCTTCTGCGGCAAGTGATTGAACGCCCTTGGCGCTAAGCAAAGCGCGGACGGCTTTGCCCAATTGCCATTGCGCTTCTTTCAATTTCTCAAAACCCAAGCTTTGCGTTTCCGCCATTGCATCACGAAAGCCAACCAGGGCATCAGTCGGCATCGTGGCGTGATAGGCAAATCCACCGCCTTCATAGGCAGCCATGATGGCCCGCCATTTTTTCAGATCGATGGCAAAGCTGTTGGATGCAGTCTCTGCCAATTTTGCTTCGGCAAGTTTCGACATCATCACCAAGCCAGTGGAAGGTGAGGCCGACCAGCCCTTTTGTGGAGCAGAAATCAAGACGTCTACACCCGTTGCTTTCATGTCAACCCAGATGGCACCCGATGCGATACAATCCAAAACCATCAGAGCACCCACATCATGCGCGGCCGCGGCCATGGCCTTGAGATAGCTGTCAGGCAAAATAATGCCGGAAGACGTTTCCACATGCGGCGCAAACACAACATCTGGTTTTGTTTCGTGGATTTTCTTGACGACTTCCTCAATCGGAGGGGGGCCGTAAGGCGAGTGGATATGATTGGCATTTTGCCTTGCCATGATCACCGTGGTCTTGGCCGCAAAACCACCCGCATCAAAAATCTGTGTCCAGCGAAATGAGAACCAGCCATTGCGAATGATTAAAGCATGTTTGCCATTTGCAAATTGTCGGGCCACCGCCTCCATTGCGTAGGTCCCGCCACCGGGCACAAGTGCCACAGCATCGGCGTTGTAAACTTCCT
>JAYTSN010000246.1:0-4111 GCA_043745625.1 Aestuariivirga sp.
GCGGGGCCTTCGCTCTGAATGGAGCGGGCGATTAGCTCAGTTGGTAGAGCAGATGACTCTTAATCATCGGGTCGCAGGTTCGAATCCTGCATCGCCCACCATTCCCTGCAAAGCTTAAGCTTTGAATTTCTCAAATGCCGTCCTACATTGGGTAGGGATTTGAGGAGAGGCTTTTGAAATCACCTTATGAAATTTTAGGCTTAGCCAAAACCGCCAGTGCTGATGACATTCGCAGGGCTTACCGGGCCTTGGCCAAAAAGCTTCATCCTGATTTGAACCCCGGCGATAAAAAGGCCGAGGAGCGTTTTAAAGAAATTGCCAGCGCTAATGATTTATTGTCAGATAACACTAAGCGCGCCAAATTTGATGCGGGCGAAATTGATGGCTCTGGCGCTGAAACCCAAGCAGCGCGTGAGCGCCAATATTACCGTGACAATCCTCAAACCCAGCAGCAGCCACAGGGCAACCCTTATGCCAATCAATCGGCCTATGAGGATTTTGCCAGCGAGGATGATCTCTTTGCGCAAATCTTTCGCAGGCAGGCCCAACAAGCCCGCAACGCCAAGGGTGCGGATGTTCAATACCGTATGACGGTGGAATTCCTCGAAGCCGTCACGGGTGCATCCAAGCGCATCACCATGCCTAATGGCCAGACCCTTGATGTGAATATTCCAGTAGGAATTCAAGACGGCCAAACTTTGCGCCTGAAAGGCAAAGGCCAACCTTCACCCGGAACTGGCGGGGCAGGCGATGCTTTGGTGACAGTCATGGTTGCACGCCACAAATTCTTCACGCGGGTGGGTGATGATATATTCTTGGAACTGTCTGTTAGCATAAAAGAGGCCGTCCTGGGTGGCGCGGTCAAGGTTCCAACGGCTTCAGGCGAAGTGATGTTGAATATTCCCAAAAACTCAAATGCCGGATCGACCATGAGGTTGAAGGGCAAAGGCGTTGCAGGCAAAGGTGATCAATTCATCAAGCTTAAAATCATGTTGCCTACAAAACCAGATCCTGCGCTTGAAGAATTTTTGTCCGACTGGAACCCTGATCCTTCTTATGATCCGCGCAAGGAGATGCAATCATGATCATCGCCAAAACCGAATTTCTGATGCGTGCTAAGCTCGACCCACAAACGCTGGAAATCTGGGTGTCTGAACAATGGCTCATCCCGCAGGAGGACGCCTTCACCGAAGCCGACCTCGCCCGCGCGCAACTCATTCAAGACCTCAAACACCAGCTGGGCGTGAATGACGAAGGTGTGGGCGTGGTGCTGCATCTCGTTGATCAACTTCACGGGGTTCGCCACGCTATGGCGGCACTGCTTCAATCCGTACGCAACAAAAATAACAATTAGAAAGAGCTTACATGACCACCAACAATCCCCACTGGATCTATAACCAAACCATCAAAATGTTTGCCGCCGACGCATCGCCTCCTTTCGAGGATGATAGCGAGCTGGAGCGCCATTGGGGCAAGGTTTACGGGATTGATAATGACGTAGGCACCATCCGCTCAATATTAGTGCACAGGCCTGGGCCTGAGATGAAAATCGTCGATGCGAAAAAACGCATTGCCGAAATCGGCTCTTTTGGTGATTTGGAAAAGGGCTGGTATTTCCAATCTGACACCCCGCCTGATATTCCAAAGATGCAAAGCCAGCATGACGCGATGGTGCGCGCTTTGGAGAGCGAGGGTATCGAGGTGCATCATGTCGAGGGCGTTGATAACACGCGGTTGAAAAGTTGCTACACGCGCGATCCGTTGATCATGGTGAAAGGCGGCGCTGTTGTCTGCCGCATGGGTGCCAGAATTCGCCGCGGTGAGGAACTGGCCATCACCCGCACGCTGGCCAAAATTGGCGTGCCCATCCTGCGCACCATTTCGGGCACGGGCGTGATGGAAGGCGGCAGCTTTGCATGGATCAACAATAAAACTTGCGCCATTGGTGTGGGCGTGCGCGTCAACCGCGAAGGGGCAGAGCAGGTGGGCGAAGTTCTAAAGCGCCAAGGTGTTGAACTGCTGATCGTGGAGCTTCCCGGTTACGACATTCACCTCGATGTTTCGTTCCTGATGATTGCTAAGGATCTGGCCTTGGTCAATCCCTTCGGCCTGCCATATTCTTTCATGGAAGATTTGAAATCGCGCGGCGTGCGCTTGATCGAGATCAGCCCCGCCGATGATTCATGGATCAACAATTCGCTGGCCATCGCACCCGGAAAATTGTTGATGCCCGAAGGTGCCACGAACGAAACGCTCGACCGTCTGGCCAAGCGCCATGTTTCATGGATCACTGTGCCCTATGCAGCGATGCATAAAAACGGCGGTGGAATTCATTGCTCCACAACGCCGTTGCGCAGGGATTCAGTTTAAGGAACGAAACGCACAGCACCTTTTGCCGCCGAAGTCGCAAACGCTGCATAAGCGCGCAACGCTTGCGTGACCTTACGCGGGCGCGATTTCATGGGCGTCCATGCGTGTTTGCCTCTGGCCAATTGCATGACGCGGCGCTTTTCGAGTTCGGCTTCGCTCACAGCCAAATTGATCGTGCGGTTTGGGATGTCGATCTCGATAGTGTCGCCTGTGTGGACGAGCGCAATCAGCCCACCTTCTTCGGCTTCAGGTGAAACATGGCCGATGGACAAGCCCGATGTGCCGCCAGAAAATCTGCCATCGGTGATCAGCGCGCAAGTCTTGCCGAGGCCTTTAGATTTGATATAGCTGGTGGGATATAACATCTCCTGCATGCCCGGCCCACCGCGTGGGCCTTCATAACGAATGACCACCACATCGCCCGCTTTCACTTCGCCATTCAGAATGCCAGCCACCGCCGTGTCTTGGCTTTCGAACACAACAGCGGGGCCAGTGAATTTCAAAATTGATTCATCAACACCAGCGGTTTTCACAATGCAGCCTTCCAAAGCGATATTGCCTTTGAGAACGGCCAAGCCACCATCTTTCGAGAATGCGTGTTCAACCGACCTGATCGCACCTTTTTCGCGGTCAATGTCGAGATCATCCCAACGGCGTGATTGGCTGAACGCAGTTTGCGATGGCACACCACCGGGGGCTGCCAAGAAAAAGTCGCGCACTGTTTTGGAATTGGTACGCGTCACGTCCCAATGATTGATCGCAGCACCCAATGTGGCCGAATGCACGGTTGGCAAATCTGTATGAATCAACCCGCCTTTTTCAAGCTCACCTAAAATCGACATAATGCCACCCGCCCGGTGCACGTCTTCCATATGCACGTCCGACTTGGCAGGTGCTACTTTGCAGATGCAGGGAACACCGCGCGAAAGACGGTCAATATCATCCATCATAAACGGAATGCCGCCTTCATGCGCCGCCGCCAGAATATGCAGAACAGTGTTCGTCGAACCACCCATTGCAATATCGAGCGTCATCGCATTTTCAAAGGCCTTGAAGGATGCCACATTGCGCGGCAAAACGCTTTCATCATTCTGCTCATAATAGCGTTTGGTAATATCAACAATCAAATGGCCAGCCTCAAGGAACAAGCGCTTGCGATCAGAATGTGTTGCCAAGGTTGAACCATTGCCCGGCAATGAAAGACCAAGTGCTTCTGTCAAACAGTTCATTGAATTGGCGGTAAACATGCCAGAGCATGAACCACAGGTGGGGCAGGCGGAGCGTTCGATTGTATCCACTTCCGCGTCAGAATATTTATCATCGGCAGCAGCCACCATGGCATCGACCAAGTCCAAGGCTATGACTTTACCCGAAGGTGCCAAATATTTGCCAGCCTCCATGGGCCCGCCAGAAACGAACACCGACGGAATGTTGAGGCGCATCGAAGCCATCAACATGCCGGGTGTAATTTTATCGCAATTGGAAATGCAGACCATCGCATCTGCACAATGGGCATTGACCATATACTCAACCGAGTCCGCGATGATCTCGCGCGAGGGCAGGGAATAGAGCATTCCGTCATGGCCCATCGCGATGCCGTCATCGACCGCAATGGTATTGAATTCTTTTGCAACGCCACCAGACGCCTCAATCTCGCGCGCTACCAGCTGGCCCAGATCTTTCAAATGCACATGGCCCGGCACAAATTGCGTGAAGCTGTTGACGACAGCAATAATCGGCT
>JAYTSN010000247.1:0-1323 GCA_043745625.1 Aestuariivirga sp.
TTTCAGAAATTTGGTCTTCATCAATCTCAGCGCCGTCGCCGTAGCCTGTTGCAGGCAAGCGTGCACGGGCGGCTTCAATCAGTTCATCAGTCAGCACCAGGCTGGCCTCGTGAATATCGCTAAAGGGCAAGCCAACCAGCAGAGGCTCTTTGCCGCCTTCTGGATTATCAATAAACAAACGCACTTCGCCATCATGGAAGCCTTCCAGCTCCCCACGGAATTTTTTGCGGCCAGCCACAGGTGTGACCATTTCGATTTTAACCGCATGCCCTGCCCAAGCTTCAAAATCTGGGGCGCGCACGAGTGGCCGATCAATCCCCGGCGAAGAAACTTCGAGATGAAACTTGGTTGAGATAATATCGGCCACATCCATCACCGGCGAAAAATCGCGGCTGAAATTGGCGCAATCATCTATGGTGAATGTGCCGTCTGGCCGCTCGGCCATAATCTGCACGGTGGTGCCAAACATTTTAACGCGCACCAAACGAAAGCCCATCGATTCCAGCACCGGCACAGCAAGTGCCGCCACCCGCGCGGCAGGGCCAGTCTCTCGTTCTAAGCGTTGATCGGTCATAGTTCTATCCAGAAACAAAAAAAGCGGGCCCCTCGCGGGACCCACTCCAAAACCGCTTGCGCGGACTTGATGAGTGAATTTCGTGAGGATTGTATAGGCTGGAAAAAATACTTGCACAAGATGGAAAATAGGGCTTGACTTTGTTCCTGCTATGTTCTATATATTGATAGAATTGGAGATCGCGTGGAATGTTAGTGTTGGTTGCCCTTTATGTCTGTGTCTATGCTGCTGTGGCATTACGCGTCCAGATTTGTGTGGCCAGCACGCTGGCCAAAATCAATGCCCCGCCCACAAACGTAGCCAATGCTGGAATTTCGGCAAAGAAGGCCCAAGCCAAAATCGGCGCGAATACGACTTCGAGAACACTCAAGAGCGAAGCCTCTGCTGCCGGTAAGCGTTTTGTGCCTTCAGAGAGCGTAATGGAAGCAATCGCAAAGGTTAGACCGAATGCAATCATTACAAGAACGTCGGAAAATGAACTTGTGAACGGTGAACCAAGGGCCAAGGCAAATGGCATGAGGAGAATGGACGATAGCGCCGAAGGGGCGGCTGCAGGCGTGTTGGGATAGCTGCGGTAAATCACAAATCCGACACCCATAGCCAGAACCATGTAACAGGCCAGAAGATCGCCCGCGAGATGCAATCCGCTACCTGAACCTCCAACAATAATAAACACGCCCAGCATCGAAACTACGCTGGCCAAGAGCACAGCCTTGCCCGCGCGCTCCCCAATCCACCACCAAGCGAGT
>JAYTSN010000248.1:0-11566 GCA_043745625.1 Aestuariivirga sp.
GATCTCGTCAGCCGCAACGATTTACATCGAAATCATCCGAAACATTCCCTTGCTGCTGCAAATTTTCATTTGGTACGCGCTGGTCTTGAAACCACTGCCTGGGCCAAAGCAGGCCATCAATATCTCTGATACGGTTTTTATCAGCAATCGCGGCATCATCGCACCACACGTCACATTTGGCGAAGGTGGTTGGATTTCTGTAGCGCTGCTCGTTGCAGCATTAATTGGCACCTGGCTGTTTAGAGGCTGGTCTTGGAAGCGGCAGGAGGCTACGGGTCAGATACTTCCTGTCTGGTGGGTATCCATACCGATTATAGTTGCAGCCCCAATTTTGGGATTGCTGATCGCAGGTTGGCCGCTGATGTGGGATTATCCAGTACTGGCCGGGTTCAATTTCAAAGGTGGCATGACTCTGGTGCCCGAGTTCATCGCTCTATTTTTGGCGCTCGTGATTTATACAGCAACCTTCATTGCAGAAATCGTGCGCTCTGGAATCATTGCTGTCAGCCACGGCCAATCCGAAGCCTCTCATGCTCTGGGTCTCGACAATGGCAAGACATTACGCTTGGTGGTGATCCCGCAAGCCATGCGCATTATCATTCCGCCGCTCACCAGCCAATATCTTAACCTGACCAAAAACTCATCCCTCGCTGTTGCCGTTGGATACCCTGATCTCATGTATGCCGCAGGCACGGTCAACAACCAATCGGGTAAGGCAATTGAAGTCTATTCCATAGTGCTCATCGTTTATCTTACGACAAGCCTTGTAACGTCGCTGCTGATGAACTGGTTCAACGCCCGCATGAAATTGGTAGAGCGCTGATATGGTAGGGTTTGTTCGGATCGCTGATGCGCCACTGTTGTTGCCACCTGCGGGTGAAGTGGGATTGATCCACACGCTTCGCCACCGTGTTTTCAATTCGACATTGGGTGGCCTATTTGCAATCGCCATTGCGGCCATTTTGTTATGGACAGTTTGGATTATTATAGACTGGGCTTTTTTCCGTGGCGTTTGGACGGCACCGAACCGTGAATTGTGCAACGTTGAAGGGGCAGGAGCATGTTGGCCTTTTATTAAAGCGCGCTCGCTTCAATGGGTCTATGGTTTTTATCCAACTGCTGAGCGCTGGCGTGTCAATCTGGTTTATCTAATCGGCGCTGTTTCACTTGCAGGTCTTATGATCCCTGCCATTCCCTTTAAAACATGGAATTCACTGTTCTTCTTTTTGCTTTATCCGGTGATTTCATTCTTCTTATTGTTGGGCGGAAGATTTGGCCTAACACTGGTTGAAACGGATCAATGGGGCGGCCTGCTGGTGACACTTGTTCTATCTGTCACTGCCATTGTTGTGTCAGCACCATTCGGCATTCTCTTGGCGTTGGGGCGGCGCTCTGCCATGCCGATTGTCAGTTTGCTGTCCACAATTTTCATTGAAACAGTGCGCGGTGTGCCGCTCGTGTTGGTTCTGTTTATGGCCGCCAATATGTTTCCGCTGTTCATGCCGCCGGGCGTGAACCCCGACAAGCTGCTGAAAGCCGTCATCGGAACTTCGCTCTTTGCATCAGCATACATGGCTGAAATCATCCGCGGTGGTTTGCAGGCCATTCCCAAAGGCCAATATGAAGGCGCGCATGCCGTGGGCCTGTCCTATTGGAAATCGATGGGCCTCATCATTATGCCGCAAGCGTTGAAAGTGGTGATCCCCTCTATCGTCAATAACTTCATCAGCCTGTTCAAAGACACAAGCCTTGTCACCGTCGTCGGTTTGTTTGATTTGCTCGGCATTGTTCAAACAGGCTTCAACGATCCAAAATGGGCATCAGCGCAAACTAGCAATACCGGCTATTTCGCTCTCGCCGTGATTTACTGGGCCTTCTGTTTTGCCATGTCGCGCTATTCGCAATTCATTGAGCGAAAACTCAACACGGGTTACAAGAGGTAGAGATGCCAGATCATTCCGCAATCATCATGAAATCTGTCAACAAATGGTATGGCCCGTTTCATGTGCTACGGGATATTAATTTGGATGTGAAAACAGGCGAACGCATCGTTATCTGCGGGCCTTCTGGGTCTGGCAAATCGACGTTGATCCGCTGCATCAATCGTCTCGAGGAGCATCAGCAGGGCGACATCGTGGTTGATGGTATTCCGCTCACTGCCAATCTCAAAAACATTGACGATGTGCGCCGCGAAGTTGGCATGGTGTTTCAACACTTCAATCTTTTTCCGCACTTAACAGTTTTGGAAAATTGTACCTTGGCTCCGATCTGGGTCAGGAAACAACCCAAAGCTCAGGCTGAAGAAAACGCGATGTCATTCTTGAAGCGCGTCAAAATTCCGGAGCAGGCATTAAAATATCCGGGCCAACTTTCAGGAGGCCAGCAACAACGCGTTGCCATTGCGCGTGCACTGTGCATGAATCCCAAGATAATGCTGTTCGATGAACCAACCTCCGCACTTGATCCAGAAATGATCAAGGAGGTTCTCGATGTTATGGTCGATCTGGCCGAAGGCGGAATGACCATGCTTTGCGTCACCCATGAAATGGCCTTTGCAAGACAAGTCGCAGACCGAGTGATTTTCATGGATCAAGGTCAGATCGTGGAAGAGAACGAACCCGAAGCATTCTTCCTCAAACCAAAAAGCCCAAGGACAAAATTGTTTCTCGAACAGATTTTGCATTAGCAGAATCGGCAACAAAAAACCCCGGTGTTCCCACCGGAGTTGTTTATCGTCGTCAGCGCCAAACTCAGCAGCTATAATACATATCAAACTCAACCGGATGCGGTGTCATGCGGTAGCGGTCTTGTTCTTCTTGTTTCAGATCGAGATAACTTTCGATTTGATCCTTGGTGAACACGCCGCCTTTGAGCAGGAAGTCATGGTCGGCTTTCAGCGAGTCAATTGCTTCCTGCAATGAACCGCACACAGTTGGAACCTTGGCCAGTTCTGCGGGCGGCAGATCGTACAAGTTCTTATCCATGGCTGGGCCAGGGTGAATCTTGTTCAGGATGCCGTCAAGACCAGCCATCACAACTGATGAGAAGCAGAGATATGGATTGGCTGTTGGATCAGGGAAGCGCACTTCAACGCGCTTGGCCTTCGGGTTGGATGTAAACGGAATGCGACAAGAAGCTGAGCGGTTGCGCGACGAATAGGCCAGCAACACAGGCGCTTCATAACCCGGCACCAAACGCTTGTAAGAGTTTGTCGATGGGTTGGTGAAGGCATTCAAGGCCTTGGCATGCTTGATGACGCCGCCGATGAAATAAAGGCAGAGTTCCGAGAGATCAGCATATTGATTGCCCGCCATTTGTGGCTTGCCATCTTTCCAGATCGAGAAATGGCAATGCATACCTGAGCCGTTATCGCCCATGATGGGCTTGGGCATAAAGGTTGCAGTCTTACCATAAGCATGGGCCACATTGTGGATCACATATTTATAAATCTGCATGTGGTCAGCAGCCATGGTCAGCGGTTGGAACTTGGTTCCAAGCTCGTGCTGCGACGAGGCAACTTCATGGTGATGCTTTTCAACGGCAAGGCCCATTTCGCCCATCACTGAGAGCATTTCGCCGCGCATATCTTGCGCGGAGTCCATTGGGTTCATCGGGAAATAGCCGCCCTTGGTGCGCATGCGGTGGCCCATATTGCCGCCTTCATAATCACGGTCGGAGTTGGTTGGCAGTTCGATGCCGTCAAGTTTGAAGCCAGTGTTGTATGGTGATGTCGCAAACTTTACATCGTCAAAAATGAAGAATTCAGCTTCTGGGCCAACAAAGATTGTGTCACCCAAATTCGTTGACTTCAAATAAGATTCCAAACGCTTGGCAATGCCGCGCGGATCGCGGTCATAACCTTGGCCTGTACCTGGATCGATAATGTCGCAGAACACGGCCATAGTGGTTTGTGCATAAAAAGGATCCATGTGAATGGATGATGCATCAGGCATCAAAATCATGTCGGATTCGTTGATGGCCTTCCAGCCAGCGATGGACGAACCGTCAAACATCAGGCCTTCTGTCCAAGCATCTTCATGCATTTGGCTAACATCCATGGTGAGATGTTGCATTTTGCCGCGCGGATCAGTGAAGCGGAGGTCAACATACTTGACATCCTTATCCTTGATCATTTGCAAAGCGGCTTTAATTGGGCTGGTTTCTTTTGCCATGGAAGTATCCTCTTATGGGCTTCGTTTATTGTTAGAATTCTTAAAGCGCGTCGTTGCCTGACTCACTGGTGCGAATGCGGATAGCCTGTTCAACGCTGGAAATAAAGATTTTCCCGTCGCCAATCCGGCCTGTGTAAGCTGCTTTTTTGATGGCTTCGATGGCTTTTTCAACCAATTCGTCGGAGACAACGATTTCAAGCTTCACTTTAGGCAGAAAATCTACCACATATTCAGCGCCGCGATAAAGCTCAGTGTGGCCCTTTTGACGGCCAAAACCTTTGGCTTCAGTGACAGTTATACCTTGAATGCCCACCTCTTGGAGTGCTTCTTTGACTTCATCAAGCTTAAATGGCTTGATAATGGCTTCTATTTTTTTCATGGAGTGTTTGGCCTTTGCTGCTGTTTATGCGTCTTTGCACAGTGTGTGCCAATTGCGCCTTCAACAATATCAATAACTTATACTAGTGCCGAGCGATGTTTTTAGTGATTATGTTTGTTATTTAAGCAATGTGAGTGAAAAATGGGCAGAGTGATAGGCATCGCAAGAAGGAAAAAGTCGCGTGACCCGATGGAGAAATTGGAAGAGGCGACAATTTCGACCGAATTGGGGCTGGTGGGCGATTGCAAAGGAGCCAAATTTCCTGAACGGCAAATAACGATACTTGCCATTGAAGATTGGAAAGCCGCACTTGCATTATTGGGTGTCATTGATTTGGATTGGACTGTGCGTCGTGCCAATTTACTGGTGCGCGATATCAAGTTGCCAAGAGGCAGGGGTTCGCAGATCACAATTGGCGATGTTATCGTCGAGGTGAGAGATCGAACTTCGCCCTGTCAACAAATGGAGAATGCTCATGCTGGTTTGCGTAAAGCTCTTTCGGGTGATTGGCGTGGCGGGGTTAGTTGCCGCGTGATCGGCGGTGGAGAGATCAAGATAGGCGACAGTGTGAAAACAATTCTTGAAGTTCGTGAAACGATTATTCGGCTCCCGTGATCTTTCCATAAAGTGCAATGTCGTCTACTAAGCCTTCAGATCAATTTCTGAGGAACGCCCATCATGGCCAAAGCCGCTACAAAAAAACACAAAATCGCATTGCTGACAGCAGGTGGCCTTGCACCTTGCCTTTCAGCTGCTGTTGGTGGCTTGATCAATGAATACTCCAAAAAACTGCCAAAGGCAGAAATTATTGGATACCGGAACGGCTATATGGGATTGCTAAAAGGCTGGTCCATCAAAGTAACGCCTGGGGCGCGTCGCAAAGCACTCACTTTGCAGGAACATGGTGGTTCGCCGATTGGCAACAGCCGCGTTAAACTGACTAATGTGAAAGACTGTGTAAAGCGTGGACTCACCCAAGAAGGCCAAAATCCATTGCATGTTGCTGCCGAGCAATTGGTGAAAGACGGCATTACAATTCTGCACACCATTGGTGGTGACGACACTAACACTACTGCGGCAGATCTTGCAGCGTATCTCAAGACCAACAACTACAACCTGACAGTCGTCGGCCTGCCGAAGACGATTGACAATGACGTGATCCCAATTAAGCAAACCTTGGGTGCCATAACCGCAGCAGAGCAGGGCGCCATCTTCTTCGAGAATGTAATTAATGAGCAATCGACTAATCCACGCATGCTGCTGATCCATGAAGTGATGGGGCGCAATTGTGGTTGGTTGACTGCCGCAACGGCGGAGACCTACCGCAAACGTTTGAAAAAACAAAAATTCGTTCCCGATCTCAATCTCTCAATGGCGCATAAAGATATTGATGCAGTGTATGTGCCGGAAATTGCAATCGATCTCGAATCTGAAGCCAAGCGCCTGAAAAAAATCATGGACAAAAAAGATTGCGTCACGATCTTTTTGTCAGAAGGTGCTGGCGTCAACGACATCGTAGCGGAAATGGCAGCACGTGGCGAAGAAGCTGAGCGCGATGCTTTCGGCCACGTGAAGATCGACAAAATCAATCCCGGCGCTTGGTTCGCCAAACGTTTTGCCGATATGGTGGACGCTGAAAAAACCTTGGTTCAAAAATCAGGTTATTTCGCAAGGTCGGCAAAAGCCAATAAGGAAGATTTAGCCTTGATCAAGCTGATGGTGAAGCATGCGGTAAAATCTGGCCTCAAAGGCGAGAGCGGTGTTGTAGGCCATGATGATGACAAGAAAAACACTCTCCGCACCATTGAATTTCCTCGTATTAAAGGTGGCAAAGAATTCGATATTAAAACCAAATGGTTTGAAAAACTTCTGAAAGATATTGGCCAGCCAAAAGGCAAGGCTGTAGTTCATGACGGCGGGCACTGAACTTTTAACACCACAACAAATGCAGCAGGTCGATGACACCTGCGGTATCTCCATAAACACACTTATCGAACGTGCCGGTCGAGCGGTGGCCGAAGAAATCGTCCGACGTTACGCTGCTCGCAAAACCGTGGTGCTTTGTGGCCCAGGTAACAAGGGGCGCGACGGGGCGGTGGCTGCTCGGTATCTCCAATCGTGGGGGTGGCCGATTTCCATAAGCGACGACATCGTTGATGCAGAGCTGATAATCGATGCGCTTTACGGATCGGGTTTAAATCGTGATTTTCCACAAAACTTGGCTGATAAAATTGTTAACGCTGGCGTTCCAGTAATTTCCATTGATGTGCCCTCCGGACTGGATGGGTTAACTGGCCACCCCAGAGGAGCAAGCTTCAAGTCCGATCTCACAATCACTTTCTTCCGCAAGAAACCGGGCCATGTGTTGCTGCCGGGTAGAACTCTGTGTGGTGAAGTGGTTGTGTGTGATATCGGAATTCCAAGTAGTGTTCTTGATCTAATTGACATCACAGTCTCGGAAAATGCAAAACCAAAACTTCTTACTCCGGCCACAGACGGACATAAATATCGAAGGGGTCATGCGCTCATCATTTCGGGGAATACGTTTCAGACCGGGGCATCACGGCTTGCTGCAAATGCTGCTCTAAAAATCGGGGCAGGGCTTGTGACAATCAGCGGAACGGCAGGCGCGCTGTTAGTTCACGCCTCGCATTCAACTGCTGTCATGCTCGCTGAAACTAAAACTACAAATGATCTAAGTAAACTATTAAAAGACAAGCGTATTAACGCAGTATGCATTGGCCCCGCCGCTGGCGTTGGAGCAAAGACGGCGCAAAAAGTGAAAGCTGTGTTGGAGAGCGGTGCAGCAGCTGTGTTGGACGCTGATGCAATCACATCTTGTTCAAGCAATCCAAACCTATTTTTTAGCTGGATTCAAGGTGTCCGAAATAGACCAGTCATTATGACACCACATGAAGGAGAGTTCGCTAGAGTTTTTGACAGCTCTCCACTTTCGAAACTAGAGCGGGCGCGCGCAGCAGCAAAACTTTCTGGTGCTGTTATCATCCTAAAAGGAGCTGACACCGTGATCGTTCACCCAGATGGGCGAGCAAAGATAAACACCAATGCGCCTCCCGGTTTGGCAACAGCTGGAAGTGGCGACGTTTTATCAGGGATAGCCACGGGCTTATTGGCCCAAGGAATGGAGGAGTTTGAAGCTGCCTGTGCCGCCGTATGGCTGCATGGCGATGCAGCAAACAAATTTGAAGGTTCAACCTTCACAGCTGAAGAGTTGGTGACCAAAATTGGACAATTAAAATGAACCGACCATTGCTGCTTTTGCTTGGAACAGGAACAATGCTTGGACTGAACTTTCCAATCGGAAAGTTAGTTCTGGCACACGGTATTAACCCAGCACTTTGGGCAGCAATCATTTCATTGGGCGCAGGCCTTTCGATGTTGGTCATTGCGAGTATGCAAAAAGACACAAAATCAAACTCGGACGGTCTATTCAAGTTCGCACTCATCTCGGGTTGCTTGTCATATGTCGTGCCAAACCTTTTAACCTTCATGGTCATTCCAAAAATCGGCAGTGGTTTGGCCGCGGTGATGTTTGCTCTTTCGCCAGTTGCAACTGCATTAATTTCAATTTTTCTAAGGGTACGTCCGCCAAACTTTGGGGCAATGGCAGGAATTATTTTAGGGTTGATCGGAGCATTAACGATCACATTGGGCCGAAACACAAGCTTAGAGACCCACGGACCTGGCTGGATTGTTATTGCATTGCTCATCCCTATCTTTTTGGGCATCGGAAATGTCTATCGCACCCTGGCTTGGCCAGAGGGCGCCGCTCCCGATGTATTGGCCGCATACACAAATTTGGCTGCGGTTCCCTTCTTGATTGCGATTTTTATTTTTACAGGATTTAATTTAGCACCGCTTGCTTCATTGGGCGGGCTTATCGTGTTGCAGATATTGGTTTCAACAATCATGTTTGTAATGTTCTTTCAACTTCAACAAATTGGCGGCCCGACCTACCTCAGTCAAATTGGTTATGTCGCAGCCGCTGTAGGATTATTCATTGGCGCAACGTTTCTCGGTGAAATCTATCCCACGTTGGTCTGGATTGGAGCAGGGGTTGTGGCTCTCGGTATTACTGTGTCAACATGGAGCCGATTGAAGAGAACATAAGGCAATTCTGCAATGGGCGTCGATCTTGCATTGGTCTTAGCTGTCGATTGCTCGTCTAGTGTTGACGCAGGCGACTATCATTTGCAAATGTTTGGCATCGCCCAAGCACTGCGAAGCCCGAAAGTGCTCGATGCGATAGAGTCAGGTGAGAACCAACGCATTGCATTTGCATTGGTGCAATGGTCAACGCGCAAGAGCCAACGCATCATCATAAAATGGCGTCAGCTAGCCACTCAAGATGATCTCTTTCAAACAGCCAGAGAAATTGAGTTGGCCGAAAGACAATGGCAAATTGGTGGAACGGGCTTAGCTGCGGCAATTGATTTTAGCATGGCACTTATTGCAAAACTTACCGTCGATGCCGTACGCAAGGTGATCGACATATCAGGTGATGGCGAAGAAAATGATGAGGGCGATGTAGCGTCTTCTCGTAATGCCGCAATTGCCAATGGAATATCAATTAACGGCCTTCCTATTTTAGATGGCTCTAGAACCATCGAAGCGTATTATCGTTACCGTGTCATCGGTGGCCCCGGCTCATTTTTAATTCCTGCAGCAAATTCATCAGCGTTTGGTGAAGCGATGGAGCAAAAATTGCTCCGCGAGATCGGGCCTCAAACGGCTTGAGTTAACGCGCTGCCCATAACAATCCACGACGCACAATTTCTTTCATTTGCGGCATAGCAAACTCATCCGCCGAATGACCAAGTGCGGAATAGAACACTCGTGCCTTGCCATAAATCTTTTTCCACACCACCGGCATCACAACACCTTTAATGAAGTCGCAATGGGTGCCATCAAAAGTCGTCGTGGCCAAAACCTCATTGGCGGGATCAATATGCATATAATATTGTTCGGACTTGTAATCGAAGTCGCCGATACCTTGAACCAGCGGATCATTGGGTTTTAAAATATTCACACGATAATCAATGATGTTACCTGGATGTGAAACCCATTGTCCACCGGTCATAAACTGATATTCAACTTCGTTACGAAATGAATCGCACATCAAGCCATGAAACCCGCCAAGCCCCACGCCGCCTTTTACAGCAGCGCACAAGTTTTCGACTTCTTCCTTGGCAATCGTCGACATTGTGACCATCGGAACAATTAAATTTAGATTATGAATTGCCGGATCAAGATAGGCAGTGGTGGCATTTTCAACAAGCACTTCAAAATCATGTGCTTCCAAAATATCGCGCACAACAGCAGCCGATTTAGTGGGCGTATGTCCGTCCCAGCCACCCCAAACGATCAGTGCGGTTTTTTTGGTCATTGGGGCTGATCCTGTCTTCAAGCAGTTTAAAGTGATCGTTGAACTTTAACAGGAAATACACAAGTATACCACTGGAACAGGAAATGCCCCAACCTGTTATAGCAAGTTGAGGCAGTTTCAGAAAAATTTAAGGATGGCCAGCGCCTTCGCCTTGTTGACGAACGTGACCAGCTGGATCATCAGCACCGCGGCGCGCTTCGGCTGTAGCTGCGCCAAGTGAAACAACGGCCAATGTCAGCACAAAGAATGAAATAATTTTCTTCATTTTATTTCTCCAATTTCCATAACGATCACAATTGATCGATGACGTACAATTAGATTAGGAATGCTGACAAACGTTTTTCTATTTTCGTCAGTTAAAATTCAGAAACCGCTGTTAAGTCGCTTTCGTACGATTAAAAGCGCAAAATATTCCAAACTAAATTCTCAATTTATTGCATCAGATTGAGCCAGCTCATCTCCTCTGGAGAAAGAAAAATGCTTAAACTTGGCAAGGTGGATACAATCTCACCAGGGCTTCTTGGCCCCACCATTGCGATTGAAGGAAACTCCTGGGCCAAAACCCAAGCCGTGGCGATGTTATGAGCAGACACTTGATATTTAATTGCTAAATCTTCAGCGCGCCGACGGCGCTCTGCATTATCTGGACCTCCGAAACACGTCTCGGGCGCAGTATCATTTGGCAGCCTATTGCGAAGTTCTTCCGGTAAAAAATATCCACGTGCTTGGGAAGACCAACTCATGTGAGTGATTTTATTGTCGCGCAGATATTTCAGCGTTGCAACATCATTCGAAGCAACACAGCCGGGCCACACTGGCCGCATCATCACCGCGAGTGAAAGATTGTTATTGAGTAACGATGGCCCGATTAGGCCCTTTGCTTTCGCATAAGCTCGCGCCGCTTCAAACCGCGTAACGGACCAATTTGACCCACCGTAAATTCCAATCCTTCCATCCTTTTGAAGAACGTTCAATGCATCGACGAATTCTTCAACTGGAACTGATGGGTTATCGCGGTGCATGATGTAAATCGGCGCTTTGCTGATCTGTAGTCGTTCCAGCGAAATCTCAAGTTGCGCCCTTATGGCACTTGGCATGCAATAGGGATTGTGAGCACCCTTAACGATCACCACGATATCTTTTTCGGCTTTGCGATTCTTGATCCATTGTCCCAAAACCTTTTCATGGTTGCCGCCGCCATAAACAAATCCTGTGTCAAAGCCGTTCCCGCCAGCTTCCATCCAAGCATCCCAAACGATCGCACCTGATGCAACGTCATCTTTGTTGTCACAGCCAATGACCAATTTGCTGATTGGTTTACCCAATCCATCGATAATTACTTTTGGAATTTGGATGCTGCCATTTGGTACTGTGCGGGACAACCGACGAATAGAAGGCGCGGTTTCTGCATGTGGCACATATCCAACTTCAGCCAACCAGCGTTCAAGAGTTCTAACATTGCCGATACTGTCAGCCGCAGTGAGGGCAGGGGCTGGCGGTGCTTTCAATCCATTCCCAATTGACCTACTTGCAAGTTCAGCTTCGAAGGCAAAGAGCTGTTCTTTATGGCGCAACTTTTCTGTGCGGCCATTTACAATAATTGTGGAG
>JAYTSN010000249.1:0-1312 GCA_043745625.1 Aestuariivirga sp.
CCTTTTGGCAAGGGGGATTTTTGGCTTTGATGATTTGAGATTTTGGCGCGGGGTGCGGTCATGTCTTCGGCCTATGATGCGACCTCGATGGTTGGCCGCGGGCCCTGATGTTGGTTCTCTGATCTTCAGTTCCTATCACCGTATCGCGCTTATAAATCGCCTGACAGTGCACCGGAGTTTCTGTTGATAGCGCCACATTGCGCTTTGTCTCTCACATCATTGCTTTGTCACCTTACGCCAAATTCGGATGGTTCAGTTTGGTTTGGATATCTCTATTTCAATGTCGTCACATGGGCTGGATTATAGCAATCCTCTTTGACCATAATGGCCCAGGCGATGCGGGCCATTTTATTGGCCAGTGCCACAGCCACCAGCTTGAACGGCTTCTTGGCCAGAAGGTTTCGTGCCCAATCAGCAAGCGGGCTTTGCGTCTTGCCGCTTTTGATGCGGTACAAAGCAGCATGTGCGCCCACCACCAACAAGCGTCTGAGATCGCGGTTGCCCATCTTTGATATCTTGCCAAGGCTGGCTTTGCCGCCGGTTGAATGTTGGCGCGGCACCAAACCAATCCATGCCGCAAACTCTCGCCCGCCAGAAAACTGTTTGGGATCACTCACCGTGGCCACCAGAAGCGTTGCGGTTAATGCGCCGATGCCTGGCACAGTTGCCAAGTTCTGGCTTTTCTCGTTTGATTTGTGTTGTTTGGCGACGGCCGTATTTAGCACCTTGATCTCGTCTTCTAAATCCCTGAGTGATGAGACCAGAGCTTTCAGCGCGCCTCGCATGAGGTGTGGCAAGCGCATCTGCTGATCATCCTGCAGCACCATTTCAACCAGCACCTTCACTTCATGAGCCCCTTGGAGAACCACAATGCCGATCTCACCAAAATGGCCTCTGATCGCGTTGATCAAAGCGGTGCGTTGGCCCATCAGCAGATCACGGGCTTTAAACAGCATGAGTGAGGCCTGCTGCTCTACACTCTTCACGCTCACAAAGCGCATCTCAGGATCGCGCAGCGCCCTTGCAATGGCTTTTGCATCCTGTGCATCATTCTTCATGCGCGGCAGAAAGGCTTTCACACGTTGGGCTGGAATGAGCTTTACATCATGGCCAAGCTTGATCAACTCTCTCGCCCAATGATGCGCCGAAGCACAGGCCTCAAGACCGACCTTACAAGGTTCAAGCTTCTCGAAAAATGAAAGCACCTGACCGCGCTTTAAATCCTTGGTCAGCACTGTGTTGCCCGCCTCATCAAAGGCATGCAGCGAAAAACTATTCTTGGCCAGATCAAGACCAACACTTGCGATCTTGC
>JAYTSN010000250.1:0-3973 GCA_043745625.1 Aestuariivirga sp.
TGCAATTGGGCGAAGCTTTGCTTGTGGAAGCCGGCGTGCCAATGGGTCTTGCAATCGCGTCAGTACACGAACGCCGCGATGGCTTTAGAAAACTGCTGGGACGCCCAGACCGCAAAAAAATCTTGGCAGAAACGCAAAAATCGCTGCGTGACCGACTAAAGAATTAAGCCACGCCTAACTTCTTCTGCAGATTTGTGCTGCTGGTTGTGTATTGGAACAACAGTCGCTCGCCCGGATTTATATATCGGAAAGCCTGTTGCGCCATTAACGCGGCCTCATGGAAACCTGAAAGGATCAATTTCAACTTGCCGGGATAAGTGTTGATATCACCCACCGCAAAAATGCCGGGCACATTCGTTTCAAATTTTTCCGTATCAACTGAAATCAGATTTTCAGTCAGGTTCAAACCCCAATCGGCAACGGGGCCGAGCTTCATGGTCAAACCAAAGAACGGTAGCATAGTGTTGCAAGCCACATCGAACAAAGCGCCATCAGAGGCTTTAATTGTAGCTGAGGCCAACACACCATCAGCGCCGCCAAGGCCTGTAACCTGACCAATCGCCAATTTCATTTTGTCCGCCGCCACTAATTCGCGCATCTTGTTTACAGAGTCTGGCGCTGCACGAAATTCATCGCGGCGGTGCAGCAGTGTCATGCTGTTCGCAATGGGTTGCAGATTATTCACCCAATCAAGCGCGCTATCGCCACCACCGACAATCAAAACATCTTTGCCGCGAAACGCTTCCATCTTCTTCACCGAATAGAAAACAGACTTTCCTTCATAAGCGTCAATGCCCGGAATCGGCGGCTTCTTTGGCATGAAAGATCCACCACCAGCAGCAATCACCACAACTTTGCAATTGAAAACCAAATCACCGTCGGTCTTCAACACAAAATCATTGTCGCCACGCTTATCAAGCGATGTCACCATTTGGTTGAAGTGAAACTGTGGCTTGAAGGGCGCTGCCTGCTTCATCAAACGCGACGTCAGATCGGCACCCGTAACCAGAGGCAGAGCCGGAATATCGTAGATTGGCTTTTCTGGATAAAGCTCCGCGCATTGGCCGCCCGGGCGATCCAGAATATCGAGCACATGGCATTTTATATCCAACAGCCCCAATTCAAAAACCGTAAACAAACCACAAGGGCCTGCACCAATAATAACAACATCCGTAGTGATCACGTCAGACATGTGGGGTCAACTTTCTTAGAATTGCTTTTCCGGAACTTTAACCCGCAAGCCGTCCAGCGCGTCTGAAACTTTAATCTGGCAGGAAAGGCGGCTATTGTCGCGCACGTCGAACGCAAAATCCAACATGTCTTCTTCCATAGGGTTGCGCTTTCCTGTCTTGGCCACCCAATCAGCCTCAACATAAACATGGCATGTTGCACAGGCGCACGCACCGCCGCAATCGGCATCAATGCCCGGCACTTGGTGTTTTACAGCCGTTTCCATCACTGTCATGCCGGCAATGCCGTCTGCGGTAATTTCATTGCCGTTGTGTTGAATAAACGTAATCTTGGCCATCTGCGCCCTAATCCCTTAAATGCAAAAGTTACATAAGAGAAGCAACGCGGAAAGGCAACGGCTGTTGGCCTAACTGTGAAAAGCCCTCGTTTCAGCAACAAAGGCAGCTTCCGCCTGGTCTAACAGCGCTTCAAGCACTGCAGCATCAAAACTTACATTTTCCCAAGTTTTAGCCAGCTCCTCGATTTGGAGAGCCCCAATGGCAGCAGCCGCACCACGCAGGTTATGGCTCAAAAACTTCCGATCTTCGAACGCAATCGAACCTAGCTTGATGCGGTCTTTCGTTTCTGCCACTTGAGCTCGAAAAAGCCCAATAACTTCGCGCTGTAAATCAATGTCATCCATCGTGCTTTGTGCAAATCGGATACGGTCAAAAACCGTCTCGGACAGAACAACGCCGGGCGCAACTAGAACGTGTTTAAAATCTTGCCTACTCACCAAACTCTCCCAGTCCAGACTTGGGCACATTAGCGCGCACTCGATGATAAGTTCTGAAGAAGGACAGCTAACAAACAATTTCCCGAATCGATTCAATTCGATCCACAATTTTAACCATTTCTTCAATTACTCGGTGGGCAACCCTGATTACGGGTTCAAGATGTGGTAAATTTAGGTTAATATGTAATTTGAGAAGCTCCGAAGCTTATGGGCCTCCAGATGTGCGCAAGCGCATTTGGGATAAGTGATGGAGCCAATAATCGGGTGCAAGAACACCCTATAAATGCGGGTAACAAGTATGGCAACTAAACCAATGGATAATCGTCGCAAAAGCAGAACACCAGTTTTGGATTCCCCAGAACAGCCACAAGAGGCATCTGCGCCAACTTTGCGCGCCAGTCCCGCAAACGAGAATGACCGCACAACGGCACAAATGTTAGCCAGATTGCGCAAACAACCCTCCATGTCTGTATATTATTTTGCCACTGGTATCTCGGCACTTTGGTTTGTGGGCTGGTTGATGGCTTATAACTCATTGATTGGCGCGGAGCTCGGTGGAGTCAATCGTCCACCGACTGATTTGTTGCAAGCCGCCTCAGTTTTATTCATGCCGATTATCGCAATTTTTTCCATCGCCTATTTCAACTGGCGTGCCCAGCAATTGCGCCAAGTATCCGAAGTGCTGATGCATTCGGCCTTGCGCCTCATTCATCCCCAAAATTTGGCAACCGAAGGTCTAACCTCAATTGCTCAAGCCGTGCGCGAGGAAGTTGATCTTTTGGTTGGCGGAGTTGAACACGCCTTCCAACGCGCAACCGCATTGGAAGAAATTGTTCATAAAGAAATTTCAGCTGTTGAGCGCGCCTTTGGCGGAAATGAAGACCGCATCCGTGGTCTTGTAAATGGCCTTGAAACCCAGCGCATAGCACTTCAACAAACCAGCGCTTTAGTCAGCAATGATGCGGGGCCAATGTTGAACCGTCTGGAATCCAACACACAAAACTTAGGCCAAGTCATCAATCTTGCATTGTCGACATTCACCCGCCTAGAAGATGGTTTGAAAGGTTCAACATCTGAACTCGCCCGCACCATTGAAGAAGTAGCAGCGCGCGCCGCCATGACAGGCCAAGAAATCGGCGGCCATAGTCAACAATTTGAACGCATGTCAACGACACTGGTGAATGACTTCCGCGGCTTCTCAAACCAGCTCCAACAATATGTTGAAACCTTAAACTTCACAGCCAACAATTTGGGCAATGAAACCCGTAAATTTGGAGGCGAAGTAAAAGGCATGGAAACAAGCTTGCTCACCCTCCTCCAGGAAAGCGCCAGCCAATTAACCGCTGCCAACATGGAAGTTGGCCAAACCATTGAGCGTTTGAGCACTGGCACAGTGGCAAACGCCAAGCAAACAGCAGCAGAACTTGCCGAAACATTTGGCACTATCGAAGAAAATATTACTTATCATTTGAAATCGACATCCAGCGAAATCGCGTCTTTGATTGAACGTTCTGGTGTTGATACTGCAAGCCGCATAGATCAAAGCAGCGGAATGGTAACCCACGGCCTGCAAACACTGGCCAATGATTTCATTCAAAAAGTACAAGCCACACGCACAGACTTGCTGAATGTCGTTGGCGACTCCGGCAACCAAGTGGCACAAGCCGTAGATGTTGCAGCCAATCGCTTTAATGAGCGCATCAATCAGTCGGGTGCTCAGATGTTGGCGGGACTCGATCAATCTGGCAATCAGTTGCTGTCGCAGCTCGCAACATCTGGCACCAGCTATGCCAACCGCATCGATGAAGTTGGCGGCCGCCTGACGGCTCAACTTGACCAGAATGTAAATCGTGCTTCAACAAATCTTGAAGAAGCCAGCGCACGCGTAACGTCACAATTGGATCGTCATACAAATCACCTGAGCATCAGCTTTGATGAAGCCAGTGGCCGTCTCACATCGCTTGTTGATCAAAGTGCCGGCAAATTGACGGGCGCACTTGATTCAGT
>JAYTSN010000251.1:0-1284 GCA_043745625.1 Aestuariivirga sp.
TCTAGAATTGACGTTGGCTGATGATGAGTGTCGATCCAATAACTTGGGTTGAATTTTAAATCGGTTTTTTGGTTGGTGTTTACAACCCGCCACGTTTCACCACCCGTTGCCATGTGGTCAGGAACGATCGGGCCTTCGGCTGTGTAGCGACCTGTTTTCAAGATCCATAATGATTTGCGAGTTTTCGAACCTTTGGCTGGTTCTGCAAAAAATCCATCGCGCACCAAAGAATTTTGCGTGCCGTCGACATCGAGATCAAGCCTGAAGTTAAAATAATGGTCGTGATTGATTGCCACGTTATAGGGTGCAATCAATGTGCCATAAGCTGTGTCGGCCAAGGCTGTTGGGCTTTCCATGTTGGCGGCGGCGGTGGACTTTACGGCATCAAAACCGGTGGCGCCAACGCGCAATGTGATGTTGCCTTGGGGGCTAAATACATAATCGACCACATAGTCATAATTGCCAACGGTTGGGATGTGTCGAACCACCATATCCACCTGAGGCACGCCGACTACTGATTTTTTGCTGGCCAAATAATGCCGCCATGCCGGATCGCCATTGGCGCGCTCGAAAACACATAGCGCGGCCGGCCTTGTGTAAGTGCCGCCAATGTCGTTTGGAAAAGTAAGATCGATGAAGATGGCGTTGGGAGGACAATCTACGCCAGGCTTCAAGGTGGCAATCATATAGCCCATGCCAAATTCGCCAGCGTCCATGAATGTGCGGTAGCTCCAAGTGGGGTCTGGGCTCATATAGGGCACGAAGAGTTCAGACACGTTCATTTGATAAGCAATGTCGCGCAGCTTTTTGCCATCGTCGAATTTGACGAGCGACAGAATAACGCCTGCGCGCTTGTCAGCACGTGCATGCATCTGCCAGCGGTTCCATTTAATTTCGAGATTACCGCTCAGCTCAATGTTTGGCCCAGCGGGTGCTATCATTGCAATTGGATTTGTGGCTTTGTCGGGCTTTGGGGTATCTGCGCCATAGCCTTTAGGCGCTGCAGGCAGTTCAACAATTTCACGGTCAAGCACATCAATGACTTCGCCTGAATTTGTATCGACAACGCCCATCAAGCCTTCAATGGGCCTGGCGAGTTGCGGGTGAATGCGGTTTTCACCTGAGAAGCATGGGATTTTTAGAATCCGGCGCCCGTCATAGCCATCGCCTTTAAATGTTCCAGCTGAATTGGGCGTGCAAAAAACCTGGGCCAGATCTTTCAAGCCGCGCTTTTTGATCGCGGCTTTAAAACGCGGGTCGGCCATAAATTTATCACGCGCTGCC
>JAYTSN010000252.1:0-3967 GCA_043745625.1 Aestuariivirga sp.
ACTCAATCAAACTCCGCAGAAAACATGCAGGTTGGAACTCTGATTATCTCGCTTCAATCCTCGGAGAACTCTGTCGTTAACTTGGATTCATTGCCCTGGTTTTAGGTCTTTGCAACCTTGGAAAATGGCAAAACTTTGCTTTTGGCTGCCTCGGCGCGATCTGGAATACATATTTCAATGACAGTGCCATTCTCATCAGACGACGAAACTGAAATTTTTCCGCTATGAGCCGCAATCAACTCTGCTGAAATAGCCAGCCCCAACCCAGTGCCCCCAGCCCGTGCAGCAGTTTGAAAGGCCTCAAACATTTTATGCCGCACCGCAGGTGGAATTCCAGGCCCGGTATCGGCCACATGAATCAGCGCCATGGCACCCTGACGCTCTCCCCAAATGCGAACTGTGTTATTGGGCCCTTTGCGCGTTTCGATAGCTTGAATGGCATTGCGCGTAAGATTGGTGAGAATGCGAATGAGCTGTTCGCGGTCGGCATCAACATGCAGCGCTTGCTGGGCGTCATTAATCAGTTGAATATCGTCGCCACCTAAAAGCTTGGCGGTATCGAACACTTCATCAACAGCATCATAAAGGCACACCCACTCGCGCCGCGGTGGCAGTTCTTGGGCGCGGCCATAGGTGATGGTTTGGTTGAGAAACGTAATGGCGCGGTCAAGAGATGCAATGAGCTTGGGAGCAAAGCGTTGCACAGTCGGATCTTTCACCTCGCCCAATCGATCAGATATCAACTGTGCAGAGGTCAGCATGTTGCGCAAATCATGGCTCACTTTGCTCACCGCCAAACCCAGAGCCGCCAAATGCCCTTTCTGTTGGAGCATACCCTGCAGTTGGCGCTGCATGGATTCGAGTTCGCGTTCAGCAATACCAATTTCATCGCTGCGCTTGCTGGGTGCAATAACCCGTTTGCGGTCCTCAGGCATATCGCCAAACTGCATCATGTTTGTTGAGAGCCGCTGCATAGGTTTCACGAGAACACTGTTGAGAGCCGCAAAGATCAAACCTGCTACAATCAATGAAAGTACGACCGAAAGAAGAAGAATGCGAAGACCATAAGCCAGCATCGCATCGCGCATTGGCCACTCATGCAGCGCTATTTCAATGTAATCGCCAGACATGGCAGGCGGCTTATCAATAACCCCGATCAAGCGATCTTGAGATAGAAACATCACCGAGAAGGCTTCCATCACAGTTGGAAAATAATTGCCCGAGCGCAAATCAAAATTTTCTGCCACCATGGTATCGGTGTTGTTGCGCAAAACCAGTTTGCGCTTGGCATCACGGCTCAGCGACACCGCTTCAACGCCTGCACCTTTTAAAATTGTGCTGCGCAAATCATCATCAACAATTTGCCCCGGTGCAGCCTCAGCAGCCAGCGCTGCAATCTCGGCCTGAGCAACGCGAGTTTTCAACCACTGAATCCGAAAATTTGCAATCGAAGGCAAAAATATCAAAACCTCGCCCAGCATCACAAAGATAATCGTAAGCGCGAGTACTTTTCCAGAAAGCCCCGTCAGGAGATTAAACCATTTCGATGGGGCCTTATGTTTCATGCAACCAGTTTAGCCGAACAGCTTCAAAAATCCTAGCACCCGTCTTAATAACGGCTTTTGCGCAAGGCCCGCATAATTCGTGATTGCCGCGCGTTTGCCGACTTCGCTGAGCGTGGGATAGGGCAGAACAAGATTGGCAAAGGCTGATATTTTGAGGCCTTGGGTGATCGCCAAAACCCAAGGTGCAATCAATTCGCCAGCGTGCTGGCCAACAATGCTTGCACCAATAATACGGCCCCCTTTGCCTAGAATGACTTTAATCATGCCCTTGGTTTTACCTTCTGTTTGGGCCCGGTCATTTTCAGCAAAGTGCCAACGCAAAATTTTCGCGCCATCGCCCAAAGTTTTGCGGGCATCAGCTTCTGTAAGTCCCACATGGGCCAGTTCCGGATCAGTATAAGTAACCCACGGAATAATATCGCTGCGGTTTTTGACCGGCAGTTTAAACAACACATTGCGAATAATTAATCCCGCGTGATAGCCGGCCACATGCGTAAACTGCAAACCACCAGCAACATCGCCCGCCGCATAAATTTTTCGGTTGGTCGTGCGCAACCCTTGATCAACCGTAACGCCGCGCTTTGTGTAATCAACGCCCGCAGCTTCCAAATTCAATGTCTCTATATTTGGAATACGCCCTGCCGCCACAAGAAGATGCGAACCTGAAACAACTGCGCCATCTTTCAAAACAACATCAATGCCGGATTTTGTTTTTTTGATTTCGGCAATCGCCACTTGCGCGCGAATATCAATGCCGTCGGATTTTAAAGCATCAAGCACAATGGATGTCAGTTCCGGGTCATCTTTGGCTAATAGTTGAAACGCTTCGAGCACCGTCACCTGCGCACCCAAACGCCGATGCGCCTGTGCCAACTCAACGCCAATCGGCCCGCCGCCAATCACGATCAAATGCTTTGGCAGAACGCGATTTTTAAAAACGCTTTCGTTGGTGAAAAATGGAACATTTTTCAGGCCTGGAATCGGTGGAACGCCTGCGCGCGATCCTGTGGCAATAACAAATTTACGAGCAGAGTAAGTTTTGCCGTCAGCTTCAATTTCATGGTCATTGATAAATTTGGCAGGTGCTCGAATCACCGATACGCCTAATTTTTCAAACCGCTCTTGGCTGTCAATCGGAGCAATGGTGCCAATCACGCTTTGTACATAATCCATGACTTTTGCAAAATCGACTTTAGGCTCGACGGCTGCAACACCATAGGCAGATGAGCTGCGCTGAGCATATGCAGCCTTCGAAGCAGCAATCAGCGACTTCGATGGAACGCAACCATAGTTCAAACAATCGCCACCCATTTCGCCTTTTTCAAACAGAACAACTTTTTCACCAAATTGTGCTGCCGCTGCTGCGATTGATAGACCAGCAGACCCGCCGCCAATGATGGCAATATCAAATTTCATTTTGCAGATTTCCACTTTTTCAAAACAACAGGGATAAGCGACACAACTCCAAGCACACCAAGAGCGATAAGCAATTGCGGCGTGATCAAAGATGCAGCGGAAATTTCAAATGGGCAATTGGCCACTCCTTTTGAATCAACACATGTATTATGCGTTGCAGTCTGCGCTTCAATGATGCTGCCCAGCCCGCGGCCCAACCAAGCAAATGCATAGCTTCCGGGTATAATACCGATCAAAGTAGCAACCGCATAAGTGCGAAAATCAACACGCACTAATCCTGCAACCGCATTAATCGCAAAAAATGGAAAGGCTGGTACTAAGCGCAGGAACAAAAGATAATTGAATGCATCATTTGCAAAACCAGCCGACAATTTTTTCACAAATGGCCCAGCGCGTTCTGCAATCGTGGTGCCCAGAGATGTTTTAACAATTTGAAAAACAATAATGGCCCCAATCGTTGCCGCCACAATTGTCACCGTGCCACTTAAAGCCCATCCGAAAATAAATCCACCAGCGATGCTGAGAATGCTGGCCCCCGGAAGAGACAGCGCCACAACGCCCACATAAATTGCCATATATATGAGGACCGCCAGCACCAGATTGTCGCGCACATAGCCTTTCAACGCGGCCTGGTTTTGCACAATGGCCTCGAGCGAGAAGTATTTTTGCAGTCCAAAAGCATAGGCAACAGCAATCAAGCCAGCCAATAAAATAAGCGGCAGCCAACGCCGCAGTGGAGAAGGAGCAGGGCTCCTGGTTGTACGCGTGTTCATAAATTCTAATTGGCTCATATCTCTGCGCCTGAATAGGGGGTCTCACAGCCTCGTGAGAAGGGTTCAATCTGCGTGTGGGCGGCGTTATAATGAGCAGGCCAAATGTGATTTATCCACAGGGCAATGAATCCAAGTTAACGACAGAGTTCTCCGAGGATTGAAGCGAGATAATCAGAGTTCCAACCTGCATGTTTTCTGCGGAGTTTGATTGAG
>JAYTSN010000253.1:0-11329 GCA_043745625.1 Aestuariivirga sp.
AAGTGTCGGCTTACTTTTCCAATCAAACTTGGCGGGCAACAACCGCGATTTTGGCGCGTTGTAGCCCATCGTATAAAGCAGCGTATGCGCCATGTCGGCTTGAAAGCCGATCGTCTGCGGCCGATCCGTTTCCTCCAACGTATTAATCATGTCTTTCCATGAATGCATGCCACCCCAGCAGATCTCACCTTCAGCGGCCAAGCGCTCACCATAGTCGACGGCCACACTGCACGCCTCGCGCCATGTCTTGGCGATCTTCTTGGTGTTGCCTGCAGGGTCCTTTGCCCAATCGGCAGGACTTGCGGCGGAGTCAATGCGGATCAAGCCGTATGGACGCACGCCAAGCTCGCGCAAGCGGTGGCCAAGCTTGCAAGACTTCTTCACATTCTCGACGAACTTCTTGCGATCAGCGGGTGAACCCATGGCCGATCCGCCGCCTACAGGTGCCCAGACGGGTGCAACGATCGAACCAATCATCAATCCGTGCTTTTGAACTTTCTCTGCAAGGCGTTTGATTTCATCGTCGTCGCAATCAATATTGGTATGAGGGCCCACATGAAAAATATCAATGCCATCAAACTTCACACCATTCACACTCGTCTTGGCGGTCAAATCAATCAGCGTGTCGAGCTCAATGCCTGGCTCTGAGTCTGCTCCTTTGCCGACGAGGCCTGGCCACATCGCATTGTGAAGCTTCGGAAAATTGTTTGCCATGCATCTCGTTCCCTCAGATTTTTTTTAATTTTTATCAATCTATGCAAGTTTTTTGTTGCTGTCTACAACTGATATATTAGTATGACAGTTATGAGAAATGAACTTGCCAAGGCAACAGTTGATCGCAAGCGGCCCCTGCGTGACCAAATCTATGAACTGGTGCGCAATCTTATTTTGACAGGAAAAATTGGCCCCGGTGAAATTGTCGACGAGAAATTGATTGCTGCACAATTGAAAGTTTCACGCACTCCTGTGCGCGAGGCTGTGAAGAAACTAAGCGATGAACATTTGATTGATGTGGTTGCACAATCAGGCACAAAGGCTGCAATGATTGATCGCCACGAGGTGGAGCAGTCTTATATTATTCGCCGCGCCTTGGAAATGGAAAGCGCTGCACAAGCTGTCAAAAATATGACAAACGCTCACGCTGATATGTTGGCCGATATTCTGATGGCCCATGCCCGCGCCATTGAACGCAAAGATTATATTTTAGCGATTGCGACTGATGATAAATTTCACCGCACCATTTCTGAAATCAGCAATCTGCCACGGCTTTGGTGCGCCATTGAAATTTCGAAGGCGCAACTGGATCGCTGTCGGCACATGATGCTGCCACGCGCTGGTGAAGCCGAAGCCACGCTGGAACAACACCGCGAAATCATCCGCGCCCTGAACAGTGGTGATGCCGAGAAAGCCCGCACAGCCATGGGCAGCCACCTTGAGCGCTCCTTTGGCAATGCTGCAAAAGTATTGGATGCGGAGACGCTTCGATCAACGCGCAGCTAATCCCTCCAACAATAAAGCCACAGCCTCGGCACCTGGATCATTGATCCCCTTTAGATTCTCCGCCGAAACATAAGTTGAACGCCCTGCTCTGGCACTACTCATCGCAGCTGTGGCATCAGAACCTTTACGCGCGGCGCTTGCAGCTTCAGTCAAACCACCTGAACGCGAAAACACATCAAGGGCTGGCTGCAATGCATCTATCATCGTGCGGTCGCCGGGTTTTGCTCCGCCAA
This sequence comes from Aestuariivirga sp., assembly GCA_043745625.1. Lineage (GTDB taxonomy): Bacteria > Pseudomonadota > Alphaproteobacteria > Rhizobiales > Aestuariivirgaceae > Aestuariivirga. The sequence continues at coordinate 1,734 of JAYTSN010000253.1, forward strand.
AATCCATCATACTCGTCAGACCCGCCTGCAAAGCTTGCTGCCATGATTTTGATTCACGCGATGCTGCCGCAAAGAAAATGCCCAGCAACACACCAGAAGAACCGCCCATGCCCTTGGTCATCTCGCTGCTCAACGCGCTAAAAAATTGATCCAGTTTAGCCAGCGGCATCTTTTTGAGATTTGCTTGCACACCACGCGCCGCCGTTGCCACGGTCGAACCAGTATCACCATCTCCCACTTTTGCATCGAGCGCATTCAGCTTTGCCTCCGCGCCAATCAAGATTGAACAAGCGTTATCGATCAATGCCGCTAGCTTTGGATTGGCACTGGAACGCACTGCTTTTGATTTCAACGCTGTCGGAAGCTTAACCAGTTTCGGTTTTACATGCGTGTAAACGCCGGGCCAAACCAATGGCGTGGCTGGTGATTTCAATGCCACTTCAAATTCAGGATTGAGCGGCAACAAGCTGAGGGAAAATCCGTGCATATCAAGCGAGGTCACCAAACCTGCTGGCCCACAAACCAATTTGATTTTCTTGGCCAGCGGATGTTTCAGAATTTCATTGGCCAGCAAGCTCATTTCAATCGGCGTTGTCGATCCCAGATTATTGATCAACACAGCGTAGCTTCGCGCAGGCTTTGCTTTTGCAAAAAGATGCTTCAGCAAAATCGAAACTGTCACTTGCGCACCCTTAAATTCAATCAAATCAACACCTGGCTCGCCATGAATGCCAAGGCCTAGTTCCGCTTTACCCTTCGGCACACGATCTTCGCGGCCAATGCCAGGCAAGGTGCAAGAGCTAAAAGAAATACCAAGCGACACCAATCCATCGGCCGCCTTTTGCGCGATAGATGCCACTTTCTTCAAGTTCCAACCCTTGGCCGCATAATGGCCTGCAATCTTCTCGACAAATAAAACACCGGCAATGCCGCGCGGCTGTGTAATATTGGGAATGGCAATATCATCCTGCACGATGACGACTTCAACTTTTTTGTCCAGTGCCCGCGCGCGTTCGACGGCTAGTCCAAAATTCAAACGGTCGCCCGTATAGTTTTTAAAAATCAGCAAGCATCCGCCCTTGCCCGTCACCGCCATGATGGCAGCAAATACCGCATCAACACTGGGCGATGCAAATACTTCGCCACAAACGGCAGCTGTTAGTAAGCCGGGGCCAACGAAACCTGCGTGAGCTGGTTCATGGCCTGAGCCGCCGCCCGCGACAATCGCCACCTGCGATGCCTTATGATCGGTGCGTAAGATAACTTTAATGCCTGGATAGCCGTCAAGCCGCGCCAGATTTTTCCCACCTGAACTTCGCAACAAACCGTCGAGTGCATCGACAACAAGTTGTTCCTTGGCGTTGATAAATTGCGGCATGGTATTTCCCCTTGCATTTTCTTAATTGTGAGTTTTGTAACGCAACTGGAAAAAAATGCAACGACGGTTATTTCAACTGCGCCAGATTGCGATTGCTTGCGGCCCTAAATTGTTTTTGCCCAACACTGGTTTTGCCTTGGTTGGAAGCGCCCAATTCTTTGTTCCGTAGTTGAACGCAAATGAACAACCACCTCTCTGCCGCACGCGAATATGTGGAGGCAGTGCGCGCGTTTTTAATTCGTGTCCGTCGTCAGATAAATATGGACTTTGTGCAGCCTGATTGGTCGGAGTTCAATACGATTTCGCCAGCCATCGCTGGCAAAGCCGAGAGGGCAAGGCCAAGGGCCAATCCAGCTAGGGTCTTCATATACTTCATGTTCTTCTCCCATGATCCCGCAAAACCACAATGATTTCAGGGGCATTTTGTTATCCATCCCATCTCTGCAGGATGGCGTTGCCTTGACCTTAATCATGATTTCCGTAAGGTACTTCCGGAATCTATCGTCAAGATTCCGGTTTTCTAAGGTTTTACGCGATGACACGTGTCGTTTCGCCCGACTTTCACGATGAAAGTGTTCCTGCCGTTCCGGATATGACGCCGGGCTATCCGATTGTGGTGTTTGGCAATGACGGGTTTTGTGCGGGCAAGTCTCTCGATGTGGGCTGCATGCCCAGCCCACACATGCACAGCCAGATTGAGCTTAACTATGTGCTCAAAGGCAAAATGACCTATTGGTTCGATGGCCGTCCAATCTCTGTTTCCGCAGGGCGGTTGGTGTTGTTCTGGGGCATGGTTCCGCACCAAGTGACTGAGGTTGAAGATCCAACGCAATTTGTGTGCCTCTACGTGCCGATGTCGGTTTTCCTCGGTCTGCCATCGCTCAGCGATTTACGTGAGGCGATGTTTAAAGGTGCCGTCGTCGAAGCCACCAGCATTAGAGAATTTGATGCGGAAATTTTTAAGCGCTGGCGAACTGAACTGCTATCGGGCGAACAAGATGTTGAACAAGTGGTGCGCGAAGAATTGAAATCCCGGGTGCGCCGCATTGATCTTGAAGGCTGGCGCGATCTGCGCGATCTGGCCGATGCATCACCGCATTTCTCGCCAAGTGACTCCGAAGGGGCCAGACATATCGAACGCATGGAGCGGTTTATCGGTGAACACGCCAGCGAAGATATTTCAGTTGATGATGTCGCCCGCGTCGTTGGTCTTCATACAAATTATGCCATGAAGATTTTTAAACGCGGTGTCGGCCTCAGCATCAACCAAGCTATTTTGCGCAATCGTTTGGATGCCGCACAATCGATGTTGATTGCCACAGAGAATTCCATTTCAAGCATGCTTTTGATTGCAGCTTTGGTTCGCTCTCCAGATTCTACGAAGCCTTCCGCAAACGCTTTGGCACCACGCCCGTACAACTTCGGCGCAAGTTTGTAACCACGACCATGCAGCCCACCTGAACACGCAATCACATGCTTTGATGGGCGCGATAATTTTTGGCGAAAAGATGGGTGCGCATTGGGCTTGCAGTTTGACGCGTGCATTACATCGCAGTCCCAGCGTTTTTTATTCTGGGGCGAGGTTAAAGCTCGTCCTACTGCGCCAAATACTGCGCGATGAAATCTTTGCTTGGATAAGAGTCAGCAGGCCAATTCATTTTAATTTGCTCGGCCTTTACAGCAGCTCTCGTGCCCGCGCCAATCTTGCCGTCAGATTTGCCAACATCATAGCCGAGGCCTGCCAACTTGTTTTGCAGGGCCACCACCTCTTGATAAGAGGGTACATTTACAGCGGCCCTGCCATTGCTCACGCGTCCAGCACCTGCAATGCGCGTGGCCAGATAGGCTGCCGTTGTTGAATACACCAAACTCTCATTCCACTTCAAATAAGCCGTGGTGAAATTTGGATAGGCCAAAAATGCCGGCCCATCCTTGCCCATGGGCAATAACAGTGCAGCAGGCATAGCATCTGCTTTAATGCCCTTGCCACTGGCTGCAACAACGCCCCATTTGGCCCATTCGGCTCTGGTGTGCTGAATTGCCAGATCAGCTTGATCCCAAGGCAGGTCGCCCGTCACTTTCACTTCCTGCAACCAGGGTTGGCCTGCTTTCCAACCCCCCTTCTTCAAAAGATTAGCGGTGGATGCAATCACATCAGGTATTGAATCACGCAAATTTCTGCGGCCATCGCCGTCAAAATCCACAGCACTTTGATTATAGTCAAAAGCCATAAACTGCGTCTGGCCAATTTCACCAGCCCACGCGCCTTGCATCTCCTGGGGTGAAAGATCACCGTTTTGCACAAGCTTCAAAGCCGGAATAATTTGCGGGCGAAATTTTTCTGGTCGTCTGCAATCCCAACCCAGCGTCACCAATGCTTGAACGGTGGGTGAGTGGCCAATGTCTGCCCCAAAATCAGTTTCCAACGCCCAGAACGCGGTAATCACGGGTGCTGGCACACCATATTGTTGCTGCACGGCATCAAAGGTCGCCTTGTGTTGTGCGATCAATGCTTTGCCTTTCACAATGCGCGCATCGGTTGCCATGCGCCCGGCAAATTGCAAAAAGCTTTGCGCGAAAACATTTTGCGCGCGGTCGCGCTTGATGATTGCTGGATCATATTGAACATTATCAAGCTGAGCCAAAGCTTCACCGGTCACACCTTCTTTGACAGCTTGTTTTTTTACGCCAGCAAGAAAGCCTGGAAACCCTTGCGCCGTGTTGCCGCAAGTTGCCGCATGGCCAATGCCGGTCGCCAAACATGTGGCGATGAGTGCAGCGGCCAAAGTTTTCATGTGCATTTCAAAAGCTCCAATTGATTCGTGTTCAGAATACCATGGAGCGCTATTGATCAACTTCGTCAATTTTATGCTAAGGCATTTTTCCAGGGCAACAAGGAGCTTATGAGTTGCCCCACAAGCCCCCTGCCCCAACCCCTGTCGAACTCAGACCCGTACGTAAATGCAGCAGTATCGGACCGGGGGCGATGCCGAAACTGCGCAAGCACAGATCTTTAGAGTTCAACGAGAGCTAGCCCGAAAAAACGATTATCGTTATTAAGTTATTCTATTTTAACAATAACTCATAATAAAAAATGCACTAAGCAGTTGAAAAAACAACATAGAATTCTGCATTTGCTCAATCTAACTAACAATTATCCGCCGCAGCAGGTTGACGAGATTGTGCATATTTTCAAGGTTAGCTGAGTGTTTGCTCACTGAAAACACGGCGCATGACGCCAAGATCAAACCATCATCCAAAATGCGGAGTTGATTGGCTTTCAGCGTTGCACCACTTGTAGTTATATCAACTATAAGTTCTGCCGTTCCAGTTGCAGGAGCGCCTTCCGTTGCACCGAGGCTCTCAACGATACGATATCCCGTGATGCCCTTTTCCGCAAAGAACCGCCGCGTGATGTTGATATATTTGGTAGCGACTCGCAACCTGCGCCCATGGCGCACATAAAACTGCTCGGCCACATCATCCAAATCTGCCATCACCGCCACATCAAGCCAGCACTCAGGCACGGCCACCACAACATCAGCAGGCCCGAAATTTAAACGTAGCGCCACGTCAGCAACATCATTGCCAGGTGCAATTGTTTCGCGCAGCAAATCTTCTCCGGTAATGCCAGCATCAATTTTTCCGTCGCGCAATTGCGCTGCAATTTCTGAAGCTGAAAGAAAAGCGACCTCGATATTATCAATGCCAACCAATCGCCCGCGGTAACCGCGGTCAGTTCCGAAGCGCTCAATCTTCAAACCAGCACGTTCGAACAAGTCACCCGCCTGTTCCATCAAGCGGCCTTTAGAGGGGATGGCGATGGTCAGCAGCGTCATGACATCACCGCCAACAATCGATCAGTATGAATGGCGCAGCCCACGGCTGGCACTGGCGAAGGTGCTCCTAAATCTTGCAGCAAGCGGTCATAGCGCCCACCCCCAGCCACAGCCAGCGGCGCATTTCGCGCTTCAACATCAATTTGGAAAACCAGGCCTGTATAGTATTCAAGCTCACGCCCAAAGTCGGCGCTGAAGTGAAAGCGGCGCGGGTTGAGGCCTTGGTCTTCCAATGCCGTAATGCGCTGCTCAAACTTCGCAACAGCTGCGGCAAAATTTTTCGTCGTGCAAATGGTATTGAGTTGCATTGTCACATCAGTCAGCGAACCAGAAATCTGCAAATAGTTTTCAATCATCAGGGCCATGGCTTGGCCCAGCGGTTGCTCAGACCTGTCTGCTAATTTCTCAGAAAGACGCGCCGCAATATCTTCAACACTGCGCTGTGTCACCAGCGTAAGATTTTGCTTTTCTAAAAGCTGTGCAGTTTCGTCACATGCGTCTTTACCATGCACCGCATCAATGTTTGCAGAAATACTGCTGCGCCTCGTGCGTGCAGGTTTGGCAAAAGTTTCAAGCAAATTTCGAAATGCCTGAGGCCGCCAAAATTGATGGCGCAATCTTCTGCGCCAGCGCTCTGGCATGGCCACATCTTCAAGCAGCGCGTTGAACAATCCAAGATCACCCAGTGAAACTTTAAGCCCCGTCAGACCAGCTGCTTCCAACGCACTCACAGCAAGTTTAATGACCCGCGCTTCAGCTGCAATATCGGCCTTGTCGCCAAACCACTCAATGCCAGCTTGCGTGAATTCTTGCGGCGAAAGCAACTCGTCGGGAAACCGAAACGCCGGGCCTAAATAACAATATTTGGTTTCAGCCTCTGGCGTTTTTGTGTGACTCAAATGATAGCGACAAGCCGGCACAGTCAAATCAGGCCGCAAGCACAGCTCATTGCCCGCCGGATCGTTAAACACAAATGTCCGCGCCCGAATATCCTCACCCGAACGCTCCAGGAATATATCGGCAGGCTGAATAATATCGGGTGCAATCTGGTCAAACCCCGCCCGCTCAAACACCGCCATAATAGCCGCATTTTGGCGCTCAAGAGCGGCGCGGTGCTGAGACGTTTTACCAGCCATTACGCACTTTCCCCCTCCGCCCTTCGGGCACCTCCCCCAGCAGAGCTGGGAGGAGGGCGAAGTAATGTAGATTTCGCGCAAAATGTAGACATCACGCTCCCCCAACTTGTTGGGGGAGCTGTCCGAAGGACTGAGGGGGGCTTAACATTAAGCGAACTCCATCCTCCCTGCCACCTCACACATAAATCCGTCATGCCAGCGAAGGCTGGCATCCAGCTTTCTAAATTTCGTGGGGTTACACGTCCCATCCTCCCCGCCGCCGAATAGGCGCGGGGGAGGTGCCGAGCGCATGCGAGGCGGAGAGGGGTGCCCGCAGCGAAATGAGATTGCAGCAACGAGTCGAATCCAAATGCCAACACCCCCCGCCGCCACACCACACATAAATCCGTCATGCCAGCGAAGGCTGGCATCCAGCTTTCTAAATTTCGTGATGTCGCAAAGAAGCTGGATCCCTGCCTTCGCAGGGATGACGGTCGTAAAGATTGGGACAAAAAATCACCAATCATTTCTGCTTCAACATCTCTCGCACGGTCTCAACCAGCTTGTCCTCAGCCACAATCACCTGCGCCAATCTTTGCGATGCATATTCCTCACGCGTTTCAATGCCTGAGGCAAGTTCAGCACCCAGCCGCAAATCCTTGATGGTCACTTTTCTAATTTTTGGATCAATCGAAATCTCACCATTGGCGTCCTTAATTTCGTCGCCGCCTTGAATCACAACCAATGGTGAACCGCGCTTATCCGCATATTTCATCTGCTTTTGCATGTTGGCAGCACCCAAACTCATCTCGGCACGAATGCCTGCTTGGCGCAGCTGTTGCACCATGCGCCAATAATCGCCTTGGCGGTCCTTATCCATCACCGTCACAACAACGGGGGCCAACACAGCGGACTCCTCCGCCTTGCCCACCAATTTCAAGGCCGCATAAAGCCTCGACACACCAATCGAAAACCCCGTGGCTGGAGTCTGCTGCCCCGTAAACCGCGCGACAAGATCATCATAACGACCGCCACCACCGACCGAGCCGAAGCGCACGGGCTTGCCATCCTCGTCCTTGGTTTCCATAAGAAGTTCACATTCGAATATGGGACCTGTGTAATATTCAAGTCCGCGAACCACAGAAGTATCAAATCGTATCCTATCATCCAAATATCCGGCGGAATCAAACAAAGTCGACATTTGCGAAAGCTCTGAAATGCCGGCTTTATAGGTCTCATTGATTGAGAATTTTCGATCGGATAAGTTTTTTAAAACTGCTTCATTCGAGTTGCCGACTAGTTTGTGAACGTCGATGCTGATTAGAAACCGGACAACTTCCTCAATAGCTGTACTATCGAGATTTGCGCCCTTCGTGAAATCGCCACTCTCATCTTCTCTCCCGTCTCCTAAAAGTAAGCGAACGCCTTTAGGGCCTAAACGATCAAATTTATCTAGTGCGCGCAACACCTGAAGTCTCCGCAGAGCATTTGACTCTCCAATCAATCCAATGGTTTCAAGTAGACCATCTAAGAGTTTGCGATTGTTGAACTTTACGACGTACTGCCCCCGCTTAATCCCCAGCGCCTCCATCGTATCCGCCGCCATCATGCACACTTCGGCATCTGCCGCGGGCGAAGCGCTCCCCACCGTATCGGCATCAAACTGCATAAACTGCCTGAACCGTCCAGGTCCTGGCTTTTCGTTGCGGAACACCCAGCCTTGGCGGTAGCTGCGGAATGGTGTTGGCAGTTTCTGATTATTCTCGGCCACATAGCGCGCCAACGGAGCGGTTAAATCATAACGCAGCGAAAGCCATTGTTCATCCTCGTCCTGAAACGAAAACACACCCGCATTGGGCCTATCTTGATCCGGCAGAAACTTGCCCAGCGCATCGGTATATTCAATAAAGGGCTGTTCGATGGGTTCGAAGCCATAGGATTCATAAACCCGCTGAATTGTGGCCAGCATGGCGCGGGTACCGCGAATTTCGTCCGCAGAAATGTCACGAAATCCCTTGGCCACGCGGGCTTTGGGGCGGTTTGGTTTGTCATTCGGGGCCATGGAATCCTCGTATCGTTGAGGCGCTTCTAATCGAAGCGCCACCGTGGGGCAACCCAAACCCAAAAACCCCAGAAGAAATATCCCTAACCAAGCCAACACTTTAAACTCCTTTTTCAGTCTCATAAATGGAATATAAGAACAAAACAGGAACTTGTCAAGCTATTTTAGGAATTAAATTTTTATCCATGTAAACGCTAGAGATGAAGAGCCCTCATCCCCCTGTCGGGACCTTCTCCCATTTGCAAAGGTGCAAACGGGCGAAGGCCATAATCATTAGCGCCTTCGCCCGTTTCGCGAAGCGGAATGGGAGAAGGTCCCGAAGGGGGATGAGGGCCCTTTGGTAGCCATTTGTGATTGCGTTCTCACTTATCCCGCACCACCACTTGGTTCTGTTCGCCCAACCCTTCAATACCCACCCGCATCTTATCGCCGGGTTTCAGGAAGCGTTGTGGTTTCATGCCCATGCCAACGCCGGGCGGTGTGCCTGTCGTGATGATATCGCCGGGCATCAGCGTGAAAAACTCCGACAGATAAGCCACCAGATATTCCACGCCATAAACCATGGTCGCGGTATTGCCGTCCTGAACACGCTTGCCATTCAGCTCCAACCACAAATGCAGCTTCTGCGGATCTTTCACTTCATCGGCCGTCACCAGCCATGGGCCGATGGGGCCAAAGGTGTCGTAGGATTTGCCCTTGGTCCATTGGCCCGAACGTTCAATCTGAAATTCGCGTTCAGATAAATCATTGATCGTGCAATAGCCCGCCACATGTTTCATGGCATCGGCACGTTTGATGTTTTTGGCTTTCGTGCCGATGATCACTCCAAGCTCGACTTCCCAATCACCCTTCTTGGATTTTGGTGGAAGTGTCACATCATCATTTGGGCCAGAAATGCAATTCATGTGTTTGGTGAAAATAATGGGTTCTGGCGGAACTGTCATTCCGCTTTCGGCAGCGTGATCAGAATAGTTCAAACCGATGGCCACAAATTTCTGACTGCCATTCACACACGCACCAATACGAGGTTTGCCGCGCACTAAAGGCAAGGTATCAATTTTAATCTTGCGCAGCTTGGCCAGAGATTTTGGCGAAATGGTTTCACCCGTGATGTCGCTGACATGGGCTGAGAGATCGCGGATGCGTCCTTCAGAATCCAACACACCCGGTTTTTCTTTCCCCAATTTGCCATAGCGCAGAAG
>JAYTSN010000254.1:0-3961 GCA_043745625.1 Aestuariivirga sp.
CCAAAGGCGCATCTCACCGCAATCGAAGACATCTGGGGCCCATATTATTTGTCGCGCGCCAAAGCTGTTCTCGATGGTTCATGGAAATCCACCGACACATGGTGGGGCATGAAGGAAGGCTCCGTGGTGATCTCGCCATACAACGCCTCAGTTTCCAAAGAAATTGCTGCCGCTGCAGACAAGATCAAAGCCGGCTGGTTGGACGGTAGCTATGATGTATTCTCTGGCCCCATCGCCGATCAATCCGGTGCCGAAAAAGTCGCCAAGGGCGCCAAGCTCGATGACGGCGCGTTATCGGGCATGGATTGGTTTGTCAAAGGCGTCGAAGGCGCATAATTTCCGTCTCTTATCCCTCCCCTTAAGCGTTTTGATTTTTCCTAGGAAAATCAAAAGCGCCCCAGGGGGAGGGCTATCGCAATCGAGCGTGACGGGAGGAGTTTGAAATTTCTGCGAACCAAAACTCCGTTTTCCCCCACACAACTCGTCATACCGGCGAAGGCAGAGATCATGTTCACACATCTTTTTTGAGTTCATTTGCAATTCAAATATATCTCTATTTTACCCATATAATCGTCACCCCTGCGAAGGCAGGGGTCCAGCTTCTTTTATTCACACGCGTGACTGAGCTGGATCCCTGCCTTCGCAGGGATGACTGATTTATTGTTTGAAATCAGATATCTGCTCAAACAATCAGACTTCCTTCAAATGAGAGGCAGTTCAGTACAGCTTTGCCTTCAACCGGCTTTTGTTGGTGAAGATCGGGGTTTTGATGTGGTTGCCGGAAGCTCATTCTGAGCATCCATCACTTCATCCAAACGCGAAGGCTCGCCTCCAGACATCCCCTCATCGGTGGCCACAGAAAGGCGCACGGCGTCGTGCTCCCATGCTGTCAAGGCATCGTGTTTTTGCTCCGTGGTAAGTGCTTTATCTTTCACCACATCTGCCGGAGAAGCGAAATTTCCAATCGGATCTTCAACTTTCTGTTCTGGTGTAATTTTTTTATCAGACATTTTATCTCCAATCTTCAATTCTATGGATTTGGCACCGCGTGCTTCAAATCGATCTTTGCGAACTCCCAAATTGGTAACTCGGCGCGGAAATTACAGTATCGGAATTTACTTATGAAGAGTTTTGGACAAACACCTCCAGAACTAAAACGCAGTTCGAGCCGTGGAGTTCCGTATTACGGGTTTTTGAATAGAGTGATTTCCAAAATGGGCCAAAGGCCGCACCAACGTTGTCTTCACTCAGCTTGCAAGACTTGTTGGTGGAGGTTGAGACCCAATTGTGGAGAGTACACACAAGTAGCGGGCTCACCGTGCGGTGTCAAGAGGTATTTTCATTTTTAGGTATTTAATTTTTAAGGTGTTGAATTTTAATCCAAAATTGACAAATCCGAATTGGATGTAGATCTATTGAACTCTGGTCTGAAAAAACGCATTTTGGCTATATGACACTTCTTCAAATCGCCCAAACACGCCTTCGTAACCCTGATCAAATTTTTGTTTCATGTGATGATGGGCGCATTTTCACTTATGGTCAGTTTTGGTTGCTTGCAGGCCGATTGGGGCAAGTGCTTTTGAATCAGGGTGCAAAACCTGGTGACAGACTTGCCGTTCAGATTGAAAAATCGGTTGAGGCGATTGCATTGTTTTACGCGTGTGTGCGGGCAGGGTTGATATTCTTGCCATTGAACACGGCTTACACGCCAAACGAAATTTCATATTTTCTGGGTGATGCTGAACCTTATTTGTTCATTTGCTCGCCAGACAAGTCACCTCCTGTTAATGTGAAGACATTGACGCTTGATGACAACGGTGGTGGCAGTTTGATGGAACTGGCACAGGGGTGTGACGGCGCATTGGATGGTGCAGCCGATGACGCAGAACGATTGGCCGCGATACTTTACACATCTGGCACCACGGGCAAGTCTAAGGGGGCGATGCTGAGTGTTGGCAATTTGTCGAGTAATTGCGAAACTCTGGCAAAACTCTGGCAATTTACGGCGGATGATAAGCTTATCCATGCCTTACCTGTTTATCACACGCATGGTTTGTTTGTGGCAACCAACACTGTGTTTGCTTCTGGTGGGCAATTGTTGTTCAGGCGCAAATTTGATGTTGACGACATCATGCGCGTGATGCCACAGGCCACGGCCTTGATGGGGGTTCCCACTTTTTATACGCGGCTATTGCAACATAAGGGACTGAGGCGGGAAGCGACAAAGCATATGCGCTTGTTTGTTTCTGGATCTGCGCCATTGCTTGCTGAAACGCATAAGGAATTTTCACAACTCACAGGCCATGCGGTTTTAGAGCGTTATGGTATGACGGAAACGAACATGAACACTTCCAACCCTTACGACGGTGAGCGCCGTGCGGGGACTGTGGGGACGGCACTGCCTGGCATTGATGTGCGGGTGCGCGACGGTGGTATTGAAGTGAAAGGCCCCAACGTGTTCAAGGGCTATTGGCGCAACCCAGAAAAGACCAAAGCTGAATTTACCAGTGATGGTTATTTCATGACGGGCGACTTGGGGCATTTTGATGAGAAGGGTTATCTGGTGATTTCCGGCCGTGCCAAGGATTTGATCATCACCGGTGGGTTCAATGTTTATCCAAAGGAAGTAGAAAAGCTGATCGATGCCATGGCTGGCGTTTTGGAATCGGCAGTTATTGGTTTGGCCGATGCTGATTTTGGGGAGGCAGTGACTGCGGTTGTTGTTTTGAAGAAGGCTTCTTCATTGACGAGTCCAGACATTATCGCGGCTTTAAAACAGAACCTAGCCAGCTTTAAATGCCCCAAGCGCGTGATTATTGTGGACGAGCTGCCGCGTAACACGATGGGCAAGGTGCAGAAGAATGTTTTGCGCCAAACTTATGGGCGTCCGGTGTGAAGGCCGATCAGGTTCAACAGGTGAATGCCGGCAAAAAACGTTAAAACGCCACCAATCAACAAAAACAGCGTTGTGGGGAATATACGTGGCGCAAGTTCTTGCTTTGGCCGTCTCTCCAGCCAGACCATTACGCCTGCCATGGCGGCGCCCAGCCCAAAAACGCTTAAAGTGAGCCAAAACTCAGTATTCCACATTGTATTTGCAGCATAATTCCGATGGTTGACAGTGGGAAATCTCATGACTATGTTCCGCCGCGAAATCAAGGGCAGCTTATTGTCCGGTACTAGGTGAATAACATGAAAGTTCGTAACTCACTCAAAGCATTGTTGAAACGCCATCGCGACAACAAGCTTATCCGTCGCAAGGGTCGGGTTTATATCATCAACAAAACGAATCCTCGTTTTAAGGCGCGTCAGGGCTGATTCGCGTTCACGTCTTTGTGTAAGCGCGCTGGATCATATCCGGCGCGTTTCGCGTTTATTTATGGCGCGGAATGTGCCATGCTGCTGGAATGCGCAAATTAGCAGTGTTATCAATTTTGTTAGCTTTGAGTTCTCCAGCACTGGCTGCGGGTGATGATGCCAAGCGGTCTGAAGACCAGTTGGACAAGCTTTTTGGCGAGCTGCATCAGGCAAGCACCAAACGTGACCCCGATAAAATCATTGCTGATATTTGGCAGATTTGGGGAAGTAATGATTCTGCGACGGCCGAGCTTCTGATCCGCCAAGGCACTGCGGCCATGAATGCGCATGAGTTTGATGCGGCAGAAAAAACTTTAATTCAGCTTATCGAAAGCTATCCCAATTATGCCGAGGGCTGGAACAAGCGGGCCACGCTTTATTTCATCATGGGCCGCTATGATGCTTCGCTCACTGATATTCAACATGTGCTCGACCTAGAGCCGCGACATTTCGGAGCGCTGGCTGGCAAGGCTGCAATTTTGCGGGCTCAAGGACATACGCGCGAGGCACTCGGAGTGTTGAAAGAGACGCTGGCCATCAATCCGCATATGGCCTCCGTAATTCAGTCGATCAAAGAGCTGGAAAAAGAACAGCCGGATATTTG
>JAYTSN010000255.1:0-3956 GCA_043745625.1 Aestuariivirga sp.
ATCCAAACCGATTGGCACAAAATCAAATCATACGTCACCGATAAATTCGGCTTAAAATCAAACGAAAATCTCAAGTTCATTTAATGGACGGGGTATAGATTGAATTTCCGTTGCATTGTTGAAGCGATTGCCTTACCAATCAACTACTCGTGATTGGACAGTGGATGGTGCTGGGTGCGCCATGGTTTAATCTAATTTATTGTCAGGCTGGGGATAACTGTCTGAGGAATATGATATGACACGGCGCGACCCAAACTACATAGATGTGCATGTTGGAACACGTATGCGTATGCGCAGGCAGTTGATCAACATGAGCCAAGAGCGCTTAGGCGAGCTGCTTGGCATCACATTCCAGCAAGTTCAGAAATATGAAAAAGGCTCGAACCGCATCAGCGCCAGCCGTTTATTTTACTCAGCCAAGACACTTGGCGTGGCCGTGCAATTCTTTTTTGATGGCTTGCCCGGAAGCGAAGCTGAAGGTGGCCTCGGCGAAACCAGCAGAGGTGATGAATTCGTCGCCTCAATGATGACGCCAGAAGGCATTCAGCTGGCCAAAGCATTCAGTGATGCTGATACGCCTCAAAAGCGGAAGTTGATTGCAAGCTTGGCCAAACTCGTTGTGGACATGAAGTCCTAGACTTCTTTCAGGTTACCAGTTTTAAACGAGTGTGATTGCTTTGGACGGCAATGGTTTTGTCTTGACCAACACCCAAAGCGCTGTCATTACACGCTCCCAACGGTATAAAGCTTTCTTTATATAGATTTTTGAGACAATTTGCGGGAGCAGTTATGGCACGTCGTTCTTTTGTTTTTACCAGTGAATCGGTTTCTGAGGGGCACCCTGACAAGGTTTGCGACCGGATTTCAGATGAAGTTGTTGATCTGTTTTTCCGCGAAGCGATTGCTGAAAAGATGGATCCGGCGCGTGTGCGTTTGGGCTGCGAAACTTTTGCAACGACGAACCGTGTGGTCATCGGCGGCGAAGTGCGCGGGCCACAATCTGTAACGACCGAGATGATTGTTGATGTGGCACGCCAGGCCATCAAGGCCATTGGTTATGAGCAATCAGGATTTCATTGGGATACAGCCAAGATTGAAGTGTTGTTGCACAATCAATCGGCAGATATTGCTGTTGGTGTTGATGATACGGCGAGCAAAGATGTGGGCGCTGGTGACCAGGGCATTATGTTTGGCTATGCATGCGATGAAACGCCAGATCTTATGCCAGCACCGCTATATTATGCGCAGCGCATTTTGCAGAACCTGGCTGAAGCGCGCCATGCAGGCGATAAGCGTTTGGGGCCAGACTCCAAGAGCCAAATTTCAGTTCAATATAAAAATGGTAAGCCGGTTGCAGCAACCCAAATCGTTGTGTCGCATCAGCATCTCGATGAAAGCCTGACATCAGCTGATATGCGCAAGATTATTGAGCCGCATGTGAAGAAGGCTCTGCCAAAGGGCTGGATCAACAAGGATACAGTTTGGCACATCAACCCAACTGGAAAATTCTTCATCGGCGGCCCTGATGGCGACGCTGGGTTGACGGGCCGCAAGATCATCGTGGATACTTATGGTGGTGCGGCTCCTCATGGTGGTGGCGCTTTTTCTGGTAAAGACCCAACCAAGGTTGATCGTTCAGCTGCCTATGCTGCGCGTTATCTGGCCAAGAATGTGGTTGCAGCCAAAATGGCCAAGAAATGCACCATTCAACTTTCTTATGCGATCGGTGTTTCTGAACCTCTTTCAGTTTATGTTGATACGCATGGTACCGGCAAAGTGGCCGAAGCTAAGATTGAAAAGGCGCTGCGCAAAGTTATGGATTTGCGTCCAAATGGTATTCGCAATCATTTGCAACTCAATCGCCCGATCTATGCGCGCACTGCGGCTTATGGCCATTTTGGTCGCAAGCCGGAAAAAGACGGTGGCTTTTCTTGGGAGAAGACCGATCTGGTTGCTGCTTTGAAAAAAGCGGTGAAGTGATCAGCACACCTCCGAAGTTTCAATTATATGGTCGGCGCAAGGGGAAACCTTTGCGCCGTCATCATGTTGACCTGATGGATAATCTGCTGCCGCAATTCAGTGTTGATATTACAGCGCCACTTGCCAATACGACAGATCGTTGCTGGCTCGAAATTGGTTTTGGTGGTGGCGAACATTTGGCGCATCAGGCCGCCCTTAATCCAGACGTCACCATTATCGGCGCCGAACCATTTTTGAATGGCGTTGCAAAACTTTTATCTGAGGTCGAAGCCCGCGAACTTGAAAATGTGCGGGTGCATTATGGTGATGCAAGAGTGCTGCTCGAGGCCTTGCCGCCTGAATGTTTTGAGCGCGTTTATCTGCTTTACCCTGACCCGTGGCCTAAAGCCCGTCAGAACAAGCGCCGCTTTGTGAACCCGGAAAATCTCGCACACATGCACCGTGTTCTCAAACCTCAAGGCCAGTTTTGGTTCGCCAGCGATATTGACGATTACGTGTTGTGGACAAGAGAGCATGTGGCGGAATTTGGAAAATTTTCAGAACAAGGTGATCCCACAGAGCCATTCGAAAATTGGACGCGCACGCGTTATGAGGCCAAAGCGTTACGCGAGGGGCGAGGGCAAAATTATTTGCGATTCTCCAAACTCTAAAAAATAGTTTGATTGTGAAAGCAAACAGCACAATATTTAGAATATTGTGGATAACGAATCAATCGATCATCAAATTGCAGCACTTCCATTCCGCAATCGGCGCGGAAAAGTTGGTGTTTTGCTTGTCACATCGCGCTCGACTAAACGCTGGGTTATCCCCAAGGGCTGGCCCATGGATGGTCGCACAGATTATAACGCCGCCAAGATTGAAGCTTTTGAGGAAGCTGGTGCTGAAGGTCGCATCGGCACGATGAGCATCGGTGCATTTGAATATGTCAAGCGTTTGAAAGATGGTGCGTGCAAGTTATGCCATGTCGCTGTTTACCCGCTGAATGTTTCCGGATTGGCACGCAATTGGCCTGAACAAAATCAACGTGAGCGGCGCTGGTTTTCTGCCGAAGAAGCAGCAGCGCTAGTGGCTGAACCGCAGCTGAAAGAAATTATTGCAGCACTATAGGTCTATGGTTCTCTTTGTGCCCTGGCTGATTAGTATTGTATTGCTTCACCTTCAGCCCCATGTGCAGTTTTTAGATGGAACAGCATAATGGTTGCACTTTCAGTTCTTGATCTGGTTCCAGTTTCGGATGGCCAGACGCCACGCGATGCTTTGCATAATGCTGCATCGCTGGCGAGGCATGCTGAGCAGTTGGGCTTCACACGTTATTGGGTGGCCGAGCACCATAATATGGTCGGCATTGCAAGTGCGGCCACATCTGTGGTCATCGGTTATCTCGCATCTCAAACCAAAACCATTCGTGTGGGGGCAGGCGGCATTATGCTGCCCAATCATTCGCCGTTGGTGATTGCCGAACAATTTGGTACTTTGGAATCGCTTTATCCCGGTCGCATTGATTTAGGATTGGGCAGAGCACCCGGCACCGATCAACGCACATCGCGGGCTTTGCGCGTTGACCCACAAGCTTCCGAACATTTCCCGCAAGATGTGTTGGAGCTGCAGGCGCTGCTTGGCCCCTTGCAAGAAGGCCAAACCATTCAAGCTGTTCCGGGCACCGGCCTCAATGTGCCGTTATGGATTTTGGGTTCGAGCCTGTTTGGCTCGCAACTGGCTGCCATGCTGGGCCTGCCTTATGCCTTCGCCTCACATTTTGCACCAGATCATTTGATGCAAGCCTTGGACGTCTATCGCGCAAAATTTGAACCTTCTGCACAGCTGCAAAAGTCTCACGCCATGGCGGGTGTGAATGTGGTGCTGGCGGATACAGACTCTGAAGCTAAACATCTCTTCACGTCCATCCAACAACGCTTCGCTGATATGTTCCGTGGCGCACGCGGATATTTAAAATCACCCATCGCCGACATTGAAAC
>JAYTSN010000256.1:0-1267 GCA_043745625.1 Aestuariivirga sp.
GAAACAAAAACATCCGCCGGCGCCCCAGCCTCTATCTGCTTGGCCAGCGCATTGCTTGCCGCGTAAGTAAGGGTGGCTTCTTTTGCCGTGTCAGCCTTCCATGAAGCTCTCACCGCATCCAAAGCAATTTTCAAACTTACAGCGGCAAAGACGTTTATCTTTTCGGCGGCAAAACTTGAGGTGCTCATCAATAAGGTGAAAGCGGCTGCGAGAATATGACGGCGCGTGAACATGTGTGAACTCTTTGGGTCAAATTATCGCTATATACACATGAATATAACGGATTATCAAGCCGTGACAAACTTTTCGTTATCCCATCTCCCTTAATCGCCCTTCTCCCATCGGGAGAAGGTTCCGAAGGTATGCGGTTTGACTTCAAACCGCTTTGATGAGGGCCGGAGCGCAGCGAGGACGACACATGCTCAGAACTCAACCGGAAAAGTCTCAACTCGCGTTACTGCAGCCAAGTAGCCGCAGCCCTCATCCGTCACTGCGTGACACCTTCCCCCGACGGGGGAAGGGTGAATTGAATCTGCATTAGACTAATAACCTCAAACAATCCCCGAACTCGACTCCGCCACAGCGGGCCGTTCCTTGGCTTTTTCTGTGCGGTATCCACTGGCGCGGTAAGTGGCGAAAGGATGCAACGCACCGCCTTTGCGCAAACGCGCTTCACACAGGATCGGTGTCACATCACAATTGAATGCTTGCTTCACCAGCCGGTGCGCACCCATCACATCGCTTTGTTCTTGCATGTCAGCAAGTTCTAATCGGTTGATCAGCGAAGCTTTGATGTATGAGCGTTGAATTTCCATTGCTGATGAAATCAAACTTTCGATAGGGTCAGTCACGTTATGCGATTGGTCGATCATGTAAGCGGGGTTGAAGCCTTTAGCCTTGCTCAATTCAGCATCGACCAATTCATTGAACACGAGGAACAACCGGAACGGATCGACTGAGCCTGCATCCAAATCATCATCACCATATTTGGAATCGTTGAAATGAAAGCCCGCCAATTTCTGGGCGCGGATCAAGCGAGAAACAATCTGTTCGATATTTGTGTTAGGCGCATGATGCCCCAGATCAACAAGGCACTTGGCCTTATCGCCAAGTTCTGTTGCCGCCATCAAGCTGGAACCCCAATCGGAAATCACCGTTGAATAAAACGCAGGCTCATACATTTTATGTTCAAGAAACACGTTCCAATTTTTTGGCAGCTTGTCATAAATCGCCTGCAGCGATTGCATGTAGTGATCGAAAACCTTCC
>JAYTSN010000257.1:0-3925 GCA_043745625.1 Aestuariivirga sp.
TTGCGGCGCTTCATATCTTCAGGCGTGAACGCGGTAACTGGCTTTTTGGTTTCCATCAGAACACCGCTTGGAATGTTGGCAAGTGAGCAATGCGTTCAATCATGATCAAAGCGAATACCGCAAAGAGCCAATATATTGAAAATTTAAAAAGAGCTTTGCACGCTCTATCGTTCAACGGACCTTCGGCCAGGCGATAAACATCAATCGCGCATTTCAGAAACCAAGCAGTAAGCAAGCCTGCGCCGATGGCATAAAGCATTCCGGCGGTGCCTGTCAGGCAAGAAAGAGCAACAATGGGGATCAACAGCAAAGTGTAGATCATGATTTGCTTGCGCGTTTCAGGACGGCCAGCAACATTCGGCAACATTGGAATGCCTGCTTTTTCATAGTCACCTTCGCGGAACAAAGCGAGCGCCCAGAAGTGCGGCGGCGTCCACATGAAGATTAACAGGAACAAGCTGATTGAACCGAGGTCGATGCTGTGGGTTACAGCAGCCCAAGCGACCATTGGCGGGAAAGCACCCGCAGCTCCACCGATCACAATGTTCTGTGCCGTCCAGCGCTTGAGGCCCATGGTGTAGACCACGACATAAAAGAAAATCGTGAAGGCCAGCAACGCTGCTGCTTGCCAATTGACGAAAAGTTCAAGCATCAACACGGATGCAACTGCGAGTGTAAGGCCAAAACCCAAGGCTTCGCCCGGAAGAATTGCGCCTCTTGGAATCGGGCGTTTTGCTGTGCGTTTCATCACCGCATCAATATCAGCTTCATACCACATGTTCAGTGCACCGGATGCACCAGCGCCGATGGCAATACAAAGGATGGTGATGAAACCGATCCATGGGTGGATATGGCCGGGTGCCGCCATTAGTCCAACAATCGCTGTAAAAATAACCAGCGACATAACGCGGGGCTTGAGCAAAGCAAAATAATCACCAGCCGTGCCTTGGCCGCCTAGGACCGAGGTTGAGTTGGTGAAATCTGTTTGCTCAATGGTCATTACTTAATCACGGGCAAAGTGTTGAACTGGTGGAATGGTGGTGGGGATGAAAGTGTCCATTCCAAAGTTGTGGCACCAACGCCCCAGGGATTGTCGGGTGCTTTGACTTTTTTCAAGTAAGCTGAGGCCATGCCGTAGAGGAATATCAAGACGCCGACGAAAGAAATATAGGAACCATAAGACGAAACGCGGTTCCAACCTTCATAGGCTGCAGGATAATCGATGTAGCGACGTGGCATGCCAGCGAGGCCCAAGAAATGCTGCGGGAAGAATACGATGTTAACACCGATAAATGTGACCCAGAAATGCAGTTTAGCAATGCGCTCTGAATACATATAGCCCGTGATTTTTGGGAACCAATAATACCAGCCTGCAAAGATTGCAAACACAGCACCGAGCGAGAGCACGTAGTGGAAATGAGCGACCACATAATATGTGTGGTGCAATGTGCGGTCTACACCAGCATTGGCCAACACAACGCCTGTCACGCCGCCAACGGTGAACAAGAAGATGAAGCCAATGGCCCAATACATGGGGGCACGGAAATCAATTGAACCGCCCCACATGGTGGCAATCCAAGAGAAAATCTTAACGCCAGTTGGAACCGCGATGATCATGGTTGCGGCCACAAAGTATGCTTGCGTATCAGCATCCAGGCCCACGGTATACATGTGATGCGCCCAGACCACAAAGCCCACCAAGCCGATTGCAACCATGGCATAGGCCATGCCCAAATAACCAAACACGGGCTTCTTCGAGAACGTTGAGATCACTTGGCTGATGATGCCGAAGCCCGGCAAAATCAAAATGTAAACTTCAGGATGACCAAAGAACCAGAAGAGATGTTGGAACAACAATGGATCGCCGCCCTTTGAAGGCACAAAGAATGATGTGCCGAAGTTACGGTCGGTCAAAAGCATGGTGATGGCACCAGCTAGAACCGGCAGCGACAACAACAGCAAGAACACAGTCACTAGTACCGACCACACGAACAACGGCATCTTATGCATCGTCATGCCGGGAGCGCGCATGTTGAAAATCGTGGTGATGAAATTGATTGCACCAAGGATCGATGAAGCACCCGCCAAATGGAGCGCCAAAATCGCAAAGTCCATGGCCGGGCCAGGTTGGCCCGCAGTTGAAGACAAAGGTGGATAAATCGTCCAACCGCCGCCAACACCATACATGCCTGATGGGCCTTCAACAAACATTGAAATCATCAGCAGCAAGAAAGCGGGAATTAACAGCCAGAATGAAATGTTGTTCATGCGCGGGAAGGCCATATCGGGCGCGCCGATCATCAACGGCACGAACCAATTGCCAAAGCCGCCTATCATCGCGGGCATGACCATAAAGAAGATCATGATCAGGCCGTGTGCGGTGACGAACACGTTATACATCTGCTTGCCATTATCTACGGCTGCATCAGCGGACACACCATAAACCATTTGAGCGAGGCCGTGGAAAATTTGAATGCCTGGCTGTTGCAATTCCATGCGCATCAAAACGGACAGGAAACCACCCAGCACACCAGCCATGATGGCAAACCAGAGATACATGGTGCCGATGTCTTTATGATTGGTTGAATAAACATAACGACGCCAGCCTGTTGGATCATGTGAATGATCTTTGTGGGAATGTTCGTCTTTTGCTGCGTAAGCCAGTACCATGATAATAGTTAGCCTCTCAAATTAGTTTGAAGCGACGGCGGGAGCGGCCGGCTTAATGGTTTTCAAAAACTTTTGCATATCTTCGGCTTGCGGGGCGGTTTTTATCATATCAGCCCATTTTGCCAATGTAGCATCATCAACGGCCCACACTTCGATCGGCATTTGCGAATGGTCTTTGCCGCACAGCGTGTAGCACTCACCATAGTAGATACCGGCTTTTGTAACTTTAAACCAATCTTCATTTAAGCGGCCAGGAATGGCATCCATCTGCATCCCAAAAGATGGAACAGCCCAACCGTGGATAATGCCTTCAGGGTCCGACGTTACAATCAGTTTTACGACCTTGTTCACAGGAACCAGAACGGGAACATCTGTCGAGAGGAGATAAGGTTGACCGTCTAAATCGGCTTGCTCTTTCGGCTTTAAATACGATGTAAATGTTACTTTTGGTGTTTTATCATCGTTCAAACCGAGATCCGGGTATTCATAGGTCCAATTCCAATTGGGATTGCCGATGACTTTAATCGTCATATCAGCCGCTGGAATATCGCGTTGCTTGTAGAGCAAGCGGAAGGACGGAACAGCAATCACCACCAGAATGAGCACTGGAATCACTGTCCAAGCCACTTCTATCAATGTGTTGTGCGTGGTTTTTGAAGGGATTGGATTTGCCTTGGCATTAAATTTAAAAATCACCGCAAGCAAGAGGCCCAGCACAAACACGGTGATCACAGTAATGATGACCAACAACATATTATGGAATGAGACGATATCATCCATCACCGGAGTGACTGAATCCTGCATCCCCAACTGCCAATCGACGGCTTTGCCCGCTTCGGCGAACGCGCCCGAAGGTGAAAGGCAGGCGATAATTGCAGCTAAACCGCCAAATATGTTCTTGATCTTGCTCGTCATTGACCCTTTTTCCTCAATTCAAACGCTGGCCTAACCCCAACGTTCGTCATCCCATGAATAGGGACTCGTATTGGGCGCTGGTTCACCACATTCTAGCCGCAGTCGCAACAAGAAGCGGCGCGGCAAAACGTCATTGCGATAACGGAGGCATAACTGGTTTACCTCAACCTGAATTTCGCCTCATTTCGCTGGGAATTGGCGAGTTACACTGGGTTTTGGGCCATCGAAAAAATACGGTTGTTTTCGGTTTTATCGAGGTTTATGAGCCACATCGAATTTAACATTAAGGAAAAAGCGAATCGTGAAACTTTCTTCGGTTTGCCAATTGGCATTGGTTGCA
>JAYTSN010000258.1:0-1264 GCA_043745625.1 Aestuariivirga sp.
CGCGTCAATGAGCGCATGGATTGGATCAATACCCAAATGCGCCGAGAATTGAATTTCTGCTTGGTCTACCCGCAGCTGTTTGACCATATCAAAATGGAAAGCGCGGAGGGTCAAGCTGAAAAACTGCGCAAAGGCCTCGATCAATCACGGCGTTGGATGCGGGTGTTGAATGATGATCTTCTCGGCGCCAATCCCTATCTCTGTGGATCTCATATGACGATTGCAGATTTCTTTGGTGCCTCCATTGTTGCCATGGCTGAAATTTTTGGTGGCGATTTTACACCTTATCCCAATGTTCAAGCGTGGCTTGGTCGGTTGAAACAACTGAAAAGCTGGCCCGAAACTTTTGCCCCCATTGAAGGCTTTGCGGCGTCTGTGCGCAATCCCGCGATGGTGGTTTTGTAGGAAGGTGAGAGGGCCCTACGCCAGCCCCGCAAGCTCTTGCTTCTTACCCGCCAAAAACGTCACCAACTCATCCATCACAACCCGAATGCGCGCCGAGTCGCGCTGGCTTTCGTGATAGACCAAATAGGCGGGTTGTAAACAATAGGTTTCCGGAAAAACATCCACCAAGTTCGGATATTGCGCCGCTTCATAGGCGGGAATGCCACACAGGCCAGCACCCGTCATAACGCTCTTGATGGCAACAGTGGGCTGTTTGACCCGCTCAAATCTTCCCTCAGTTGATTTGTACTGCTCGAGCCAAGCGAATACTTTGATGTGATGGAACGCCTCATTATAAAGAACCAAGCGATGCTGTCGCAAGTCTTCAAAAGTTTTGGGCAGTCCGTACTGAGCGGCATATTCTTTTGACGCGAATACGCGCCACCCCAAATCAAAGACCTTGCGTGCAATCAGATCGGGCTCAATGGGTTCAGCAAATCGAAGCCCGATATCTGCGTCGCCGTTGGCAAGATTGACCTTGTGGTCGCTATCATCAAGCTCAAACCAGAGACCCGGATATTTTTCATGCAGCCTGTCACACACCGGCCTGAGCAGATAGTGATACATGCCAACGGTGGTGATGATGACCTTGCCTTCAATGGCCTGCTTGGCTGATTTAATCGCAGCTGTAGTGGAAAGGATCGAGGTTTCCATGGCCTCGGCGGTGCGCAGAGCCATGTTGCCTTCAGGTGTAAAGAGAAATTCGCGGCCGCCGCGCAGCACCAGAACCGCACCAAATGCGTCTTCAGCAGCGGCAAGTCTGCGGCTGACTGTTGAACTATCTACCCCCAATATGCGGCCCGCGGCAGCAACCGAGCCC
>JAYTSN010000259.1:0-3916 GCA_043745625.1 Aestuariivirga sp.
ATCCTCGGCACCACGCCTGATGCGATTGATTTGGCCGAAGACCGTGAGCGTTTCTCGAAGCTCGTTAAAAAGCTGAAACTCAAGCAGCCCGAAAACGGCATGGCTTATTCAGGCGCTGAGGCCAAGAAAATTGCCAAGCGCATTGGTTTTCCTGTGGTCATCCGGCCCTCCTATGTTCTCGGCGGCCGCGCCATGGAAATCGTCAAGGATGATGCAGGCCTGCAACGCTATATCACTGAAGCTGTAGTCGTGTCAGGTGATTCGCCCGTATTAATCGACTCCTATTTAAGCAACGCCATTGAAGTCGATGTCGATGCGATCTGCGATGGCAAAGATGTTTTCATCGCAGGTGTGATGGAACACATCGAAGAAGCAGGCATTCACTCAGGTGACTCGGCCTGCTCATTGCCACCCTATTCGCTCAAAGCGCCAATCATCGCCGAGCTCGAAGTGCAAGCCAAGAAACTGGCACTCGCACTCAACGTGGTGGGCCTGATGAACGTGCAATTTGCAGTGAAGTATGACGAGATTTATATACTTGAAGTCAACCCACGCGCCTCGCGCACCGTGCCCTTCGTGGCCAAAGTGATTGGTGAACCCGTGGCCAAAATTGCCTCGCGCGTGATGGCCGGAGAGAAACTTGCAAGCTTCAAGTTGAAGAATAAGAAATTCTCGCATATCGCTGTAAAAGAAGCAGTTTTTCCGTTCAACCGCTTCCCCGGCGTTGATGTTTTATTGGGCCCGGAAATGCGCTCCACAGGCGAAGTGATGGGCCTCGACAAAACCTATGACATGGCCTTTGCCAAAGCCCAGTTGGGCGCTGGCATGCGCATGCCTTTGAGTGGCAGCGTGTTTGTTTCCGTCAAAGAACCAGACCGCGCCAAGGTTTTATCATCGGTCAAAAAACTCGTCGAACTTGGCTTTCACATAAAATCATCAGGCGGCAACCACGCCTATTTCGAGAGCAAAGGTGTGGCCACCACCAAGATCAACAAAGTCTTGGAAGGCCGCCCTCACATCGTGGACGCAATCAAAAATGGTGACATTCAGTTGGTACTAAACACCACCGAAACCCGCTCATCGGAATCCGATTCAAAATCAATCCGCCAAACCGCCGTGATGCAGAAGGTGCCTTATTACACCACACTCCCAGGCATCATCAGCGCCACCAAAGCCATTGCGGCGATGAAGGCCGATAAGATTGAAGTTCGGCCGCTGCAGGATTATTTCAACCGCAGTTAGGTTTGCGAAATTGAACGAATGGGTTTAGGCAGCACGCATGCTTGAAGCTGCCAAACTTGCCGTCGCTGTGTTACCCAAAGGCAAACGCCTGATTGGTCTTGACCTTGGCACCAAAACCATCGGCATTGCCACCTCCGATCTCACGCGCCAGATTGCAACCCCGCGCTATACGATAGAGCGCAGCAAGTTTACGCTCGAAGCCAAAGAGCTCATCGCATTTTGCGCCGCTGAAGATATTGGCCTAATTGTTTTGGGGCTGCCGATTAACATGGACTCATCGGAGGGCCCCCGAGCGCAATCGACACGCGCCTTCGCAAGGAATTTGGGAAAGCTCATGCCACTGCCCATCATATTCTGGGACGAACGCTGGTCAACCGTGGTGGTCACCCGCACCATGATCGAAGCCGATATGAGCCGTGCGAAACGGGCAGCGAATGTGGATAAATTGGCGGCGACGTATATTTTGCAGTCACTGTTGGATGCGGTGGGGTGAACGCTAATCTTCACCTTTCTCTTCCAGGGAAGATACAGCAGCTCCGGTGAGAAGTTTCAATCCCTGCTCGATAACCGTCGTCTCTAACCTATCATAAAAGGGAAATTTGATGTTTATGAAAGGGCGAGCTTTACCTCCGATGTATTCTTGGAAAATACCATCATCTGATTTTCGTTTTCCACGTTCAAATAGTTCTCTGTATCTTCTCGGTGTAACACCATAGAAGTGTTCAAAATCGACAGCTGGGTAATCCGAAAATTTCGCACGATCAATTCCTTCAATGCGAATAGAATCGGAGTGAAGATCCGAAGCGAGACTTTTCGGATAGGGTTCAAGAAAAACCACTTTTCTTATTCCCGAAGCGACAATATGTTTTGCGCACATATGGCAAGGAAATGTAGTTGAATAAAGAATAGCGTCTTTAATCGAATTTCCGTTTCGAGCGGCATCAGAAATCGCCAACATTTCTGCATGAACAATTCGACCGTATTCTAATGCGTCCATAAATTGTGAGTCGTGTATTTCCTTTTTTTGAAAGAGCAGTTCCTTATTTTCATTTGGAACTAAAGCTTCGAATATCTCATAAAGCAGCTCTTTTTTACGCTTTTCATTAGAATCTATTTTTCTGTTAAACTCACGGTCGTCATATTTATCATCAGACCAATAAGTCCCACCGCTGGCTTTCGGAACTTCATTTGATCCTAAACTAACAACTTCCCCATATTTTGAAAAGATTGCAGCACCAACTTGCCTTGAAAGATCAAGTGTTCGTAGGGCAGCTGCTTTTGCCAGATACATACCATACTCAAATTTTGTTGGTGAAATTGAGTTGGAACCAAAAAGAAGTTTACAAAATCTCTCGACTTGTTTTGGAACATTGGAATCCAATTGGACTTGATCCAAGTTAACAATAAAATCTGCATCGTGAAAAATTTTGCTTACTCGTTGACCATGTGGTACGCCCACTTCATTTTCGTCCTGAGAGACAAATAACTCTGCAAAGGTCCTGAATTTATTCGAATCGGAAGTGTTTTCACTACCAGCAAAAATCTTTGATAGATTTTCAACACGGGCTGCTCGGCGAGAATATATAGAAACTTGGAAAAATAATCTGCCGTATACAGACCGCAAAAGTTCAATTTCCTCTGGGCGCTTAAACTGGCGAAGTAAGTAAACTTTTTTCTCAAATTTTGTTGTGTAGTCTTTTTCAGTTTGCTCGTGCACTTCAATTCGCTTTTTAACTATCTCATAAATTGCAGCCGCAGCTAACACCGAGTCATCATCAAAATTTTCACGCAATTGATTGCCATATGCAATGGATGATTCATACCTAGCTTTCTCTGGTGAAGGTACCAATTCAACCTTCGGCGGAACGACACCCTTAAATTGTTCAAATAGGCTAGTTACTCTAATTGGAACTACTCGATAGCCTGCAGCTTTAAAATAGTTCTCAAAAGTTGAAATTGTTGGATTGATGTCAACACCAATTGCGCCAACAAATCCAAATATCAGTTCAGGAAATTCAATATTTGGAATTTTTGTTGCCATTGCTTAACCTAACGTTAAGATGAATTTGAGACGCTTTGGGAGGAGTGATTGAAATGCAAAAAACATCAAGACAAGACGTTACAATCAAGAAAATTCAGAGTGAAGTCAATCGTGTACTGGAAAAACACAAATCCTCCACAGACACTTGGTACTCGAATCGATTTTTAACTCAAAAACCTACGGAAGTAGTTTCTTCAAGCAAATCGGCGGACTTTAATGCCGAATTCAAAAAGATTTATGCATAATTTTTCTTCGATCGAATCCCAATTAATTTAAATCTGGGTGCCAGCTAAAAATTGTAAGACAGACTTTAAGGGAGTTGGTCGGCGGAAAGCCCCTCGCTAACCAAACTCTCCCCCCACCCCTTGCACCCCGCCCCACTTCCCCCTATCACGCCCCTTTAATGACATCGCGCAGCGCCCGCCCTCTCCTGTTCAAGTCCCCTCATCTTCTGGGGATCGGCGATTTATCTCCTCTTGAAATCCCGGCCTTGCTTGATCTGGCCGACACTTATGTCGAAGTGAACCGCGGTGCTGATAAGCGCCAGCCGATTTTGACTGGCCTCACCCAAGTGAACCTGTTCTTCGAAGCCTCCACCCGCACGCAAAGTTCATTCGAAATTGCAGGCAAGCG
>JAYTSN010000260.1:0-11190 GCA_043745625.1 Aestuariivirga sp.
CAGCAACGGCTGCTTCGAACATTATCCAACGGGTTGCACCGCCTGAAACTGCGGCTCATGGCGTTACATCACCACTTGGTCGCGCTATCGCATTGCAAAACGTGGCCGGCGTTGTTCGGATCCTACACCAGGCTGATTGGGTCATGTCGCAATTCACTGGCGCGTTTGATACGAGTGATGAAAACAATGCGCTGAAGACGGGTTATGATCCTGTTTTGCGGGCTTGGCCCGAATGGATTGAGGCTACTGGATTCAACATGGAACTATTACCACGCGTCGTGGCCGCTGGTGTTGTGGTCGGAACTATTTCGTCAGACACCAGAGCGAGGTTTGGGTTTAACAAAAACACCAAGGTGGTTTCTGGCACAACGGATGGCTGCGCCGCTTTCTTGGCAACGGGCGCCAATCGTGTGGGTGATGGCGTTACATCGCTTGGCACAACAATGGTGATCAAGCTATTATCAGACAAGCCCATCTTCGCTGCGCAATACGGACTATATAGCCACCGTATCGGTGATTTATGGTTGCCGGGTGGGGCATCAAATTCGGGGGGAGCGGCTTTGCTTAAATATTTTAGTGCCGAACAAATGGCTGCCCTCGGGCCACATATGGATGTTCGAAAAAC
This sequence comes from Aestuariivirga sp., assembly GCA_043745625.1. GTDB lineage: Bacteria > Pseudomonadota > Alphaproteobacteria > Rhizobiales > Aestuariivirgaceae > Aestuariivirga. Next base: position 626 of record JAYTSN010000260.1, read on the forward strand.
CACCGGACAAAAATATTATCCACTTTCGGGAGTTGGAGAGAGGTTTCCGATTTACGACCCCCAGATGCAATCACGTGTTGATCCTCGTCCAATCGCTGACGCAGAGTTTCTGCAGGGTTTGCTTGAGGGCATTGCTGATGTTGAAGCACTGGCTTACCAACGGATGGCCGAACTATCAGGGCCAACTCTGAGGCGCGTTTTTACAGTGGGTGGCGGTGCAAAAAATAAACCGTGGAGTGACATTCGAGCCCAGAAATTGAACGTTCCGATGGAAACTCCAGCGAGTGATCAAGCGGCCGTTGGCACTGCGCGCTTGGCTTGGAAAGGCATGGGCGCGAACTAATATGCAAAAGCCAATGAACATTTCCAGCCTGAGAGAAATTGCTCATCATTTCGATGTGTTTTTTCTCGATCAATTTGGCGTTTTGCATGATGGCAAGCGGCCCTATCCTGGCGTTCTCCAAGCGATTGATGAACTTCACAAATTGGGCAAACAACTTGTCATCCTTACCAATTCAGGAAAACGAGCCACGCCCAATTTAAAGCGGCTTATCGCGATGGGATTTCCTGAGCAATCGATTTGTGCAGTTGTAAGTTCAGGTGAGGTGGCTTGGCGTGGGATTCAGTCTGGCACGTTTCTATCACCGTATGTTTCGGGCGCGCGGGCCTATATTGTTGGCCGACACTTGGATGACTATCAGTTTGATGATCTAGGACTGCAGTTTGTCGACAAACCAGAACTTGCTGATTTCATACTCATTCTCGGCAGTGATGCGCCGCGAACTTCGCTTGAAGACTGTGGCGCACTTCTGAGCGAAGCCGCAAAGCTAGGCACTCCCGCTCTCTGCGCCAATCCCGATATCTGGATGATAACGGCATCAGGCTTACAGCCTGCACCCGGGGCTATTGCTGAACTGTACCGCAATCTTGGTGGAACCGTGCGTTATATTGGCAAGCCCTATTCGGATATTTATGCGTTGGCACTGGCTTCCTCGTCAGCCTCAAGCAAGGCTCGTGTGGTTGCTGTTGGCGATAGTATTGAACACGATGTGAGAGGTGCCAAAAACTTTGGGATTTCGAGTGTTTTGGTTCGCGGCGGCGTTTCCGCTGGTTTAAGTGCGAGCGAAATAGAGCAAAGCTATTTGGATTTTGACGCACAACCAGACTGGATCATTCCTACGTTCAGAACCTCTAACAAAGATTGACGAGCGCTTCGCCCGCCAGATAGCGGCGCACTTCTTCAGCTGCCAGGCCTGCCGCATAAGTCACGGTTTTCACCGAAGCCCCGGCAATATGTGGCGTCAAGGTAACATTGGGTAATTGCAGCAGGGGCCAATTGGCTGGCACTGGCTCAATTGCGAATGTTTCCAACATTGCTCCGCGCAGGTGGCCTTCACTCATCACTTTGTAGAGTGCGTCATAATCCAACAATGGCCCTCGCGCCGTGTTGATCAAAGTGGCATCGGACTTCATTTTGCGCAGTGTTGTTTCATTGATCATGTTGGTGGTTTCGGGTGTGACGCGCGGATGCAAAGAAATGACGTCTGCTTCAATCAGAACAGTTTCAAGCGAAGCCTGAATAACGCCGTCGCGTAAATCGTCGGCGCTCAGTTGCACATAGGGATCAGATACCAAAATGCGGCAGCCAAATGCTTTGAGATATTTCACAACGCGGCGGCCCACTTCGCCATAGCCAATGAGGCCCACCGTCATTTCTGAAAGCTCGCGGCCTGTCACATCCGCTCGATAAAGATCGCCACGATATTCGCCGCGGCGAAGCGCATCATGGCCTTTGGTAATGTTGCGGGTTTCAGCAATGATTGCGCCAATGGTGAATTCAGCAACGGCCGATGCATTACGGCCTGGCGTGTTCACCACTTTGATGTTGCGTTTACGCGCCGCAGTCATATCAATGTTCACTGGCCCACCGCGCGATACTGCGATGAGTTTCAGGTTCGGGAGACAGTCCATAATGCCTGCAGAGAATGGAGCAAGCTGAGTTACAGCTATTTCCGCACCACCTACAAGCTCAACCACTTGATCAGCATTGCCCATATACTCTTTCAAGCCGTCCATTCCCTCAACGGCATAGCCATGCTCCATAGGTTCATCTGGCCAGGGGAGATCGTGTTTTTGAATTTCAAGTTTGAAGTTTTTGCAGCGCTCCAGCAAAGCCGTTTCAAACATTGAGGACAGCATAAACCGATCACCAATGATGGAAATTTTATGAGCCATGGGGCTCGCCTCGTTTTATGTCTGCGGCTTGGCGCCAAACCTTGCGCATTGCTTCTCTGGTCTCTTTATAAATTGCAAAAGCTCCATCATAGGTTTTCGCCAAATCTGCATCAGGCAAAGTGGCTTGACCTATCAGTGGGCTCACCCATTGGTCAACACATGCGCCTAAGGACGGATAAATTTTTTGTTGGGTAGCCGCCATCATCGCAGCTCCGGCAGCCCCTGCTTCACCGCGTGAAACGACTTTGATGTTTGCTTTGAGAACGCTGGCCAGAATTTGGCGTAAAGCTTTTGACCGCGCCGCGCCACCTGTGATGCGCACTTCGGATGGGATTTGCCCCATCGTCGCGTAACAATCTCGTGCTGCAAAGCACAAGCCTTCATAAACGCTGCGCATCAGGTCGGCGTAGTTTGATCCGAGTTCCAATCCCGTAAACATCGCGCGGGCGTTGGGGTCGAGGAACGGGCCGCGCTCGCCTGCTTGCGAAATATAAGGGTGGAAAATTGAGGAAGCAGGGTTTGCCTTTATAATGTTTTCGTCGAGACCTTGAAGAAGATCCATTCGAGTTCGATCAACACCTTGGGATTTCAAAACATCAAGACCAAGATCGAGCATCCAATCAATGTTCAAAGTTGATGCCATGTTGGATTGGATTTGCACTTGAGTGTCTGGTTCAGGAAATGTCATGGTATAGCCCGACATTTCCGCGTTGAGTTTTACATCATCAGCATTCGGCACCATGCGCATATGCATTCCGGTGGAGCCAACGATAGTGCAGCCGACTTTTGCCTGTGGATCATAAAGCCCACCACCAATTCCTGTGCACAACACATCCACATATCCAAGCACGACGGGCGTGCCCGATTTCAAGCCAATTTGGTTTGCCACATGCGCTGAAAGAGGATGTGATTGCGTAGCGCCATCCACAATTTCTGGCAGCAAATGTTTGGCTTCAGATGCACCAAGTTGATCCAACATATCGGTTTGATATTGCCGCGTTCTGAAATTACCAATTGTGAAATTGGCTTCGGAAGGATCACTGCAACGTGTGCCGGTTAAGTTATAATAAAGCCAGTCTTTACAATGAAATGCGGTGGTTGCCTTAGATAGTAGTTCAGGAGCATTGCGCTTTAGCCACACAAGCTGTGTTGACGTTTGGCAGGCGTTCACGCCAGAGCCAGTGCGCGCGTAATGTGCGGCATAATTTTCGCTGTTCACAAACTCTTGTGCGATGGAAGCGGCACGTGCATCAAGCCAGAGAAAAGCCGGAGCCACGGGTTCGCCCTGCTTATTGATCAACCATGTTCCATCGCCCTGCCCCGTGACCGCAATGGCAACCAATCGATCAGCAAGATTTGGAATTTTCTCAACAAGTTCTTTCAGTGTTGCGGTGGCATCGCGCCAAGTTCGCGCCATGTCTTGTTCAACACCGCGATTGGGCAACGTGACATAGGAATTTGCAATTGCGGCTACGGCGATTTGTTCGCCAGTCAATGTGAAGGCCACAGATTTTAAAACTGAAGTGCCCGCATCAATTCCAATAAGAACACCATCTTTCATACCGCTACACCGCCAAGGCGCAGCGCACAGTCGGCATGGGGCCGGATACCTAACGTGACCACAGTTCGATTGATTAGCGCTTTCATTCTCATCTTCAATTTTTTTCTTGATGTACAATAATTTGCAAATCATAGTTGAAGTCAATTCAATTCGCCATTGAAATGGCCCCAATTAAGGAAATGCCGTGGCTTTTACATTGTCGGTAAACACCAATCCGCTAGTAAACCGTTTTGCAGAACCGGAAGAATTTATATCGGTTTTAACAGATGAGATTGGAATCAGCCGCATTCAGCTGGTGCATGAATTTATCAATCCAAGCTGGGATGTGAAGACGATCACGAGGTTGACGGCGCGCATGGCTAAGGCTTGCGCCGCAAAGAACGCGAAAATCACTTCGGCGATGACGGGGCCTTATGGGCGGCTCAACCACTTCGGGCATCCCGACGCCGACGTGCGCAATTATTATGTGCGCTGGTTTAAAACATTTGCTGACATAGCAGCAGATTTGGGTTGCCCTGCCATCGGCACCCAGTTTGCCATCCTCACTTATGCCGATCATGATGACACCGCACGATACAAAGCGATCATGGATATTGCCTTGGCATGTTGGCGCGACGTGGCTGAACACGCGGCACGGTGTGGATTAAAATATCTGTTCTGGGAGCCCATGTCAGTGAGCCGCGAACTTGGCCACACATTGAAAGCCACACAAGATTTGCAAGATTGGATTAACGCGTCGCAGCTTCCAATACCATTGGTTCCGATGGTTGATATTGATCATGGTGACGTGTCTTCAGCCAACCCGCGCGATGTTGATCCCTATGCTTGGGCAAAGGATTTCGCAAAGCAATCTCCTATCATCCATATCAAACAAAGCAGCATGAACAAAGGTGGTCATTGGCCATTTACAGCGCAATATAATGCTGACGGCACAATTACACCGGAGAAGTTATTGGCTGCGGTGCGCGCTGGCGGCGGCACCAACAATGAGCTGTGTTTAGAGCTGGCATTTCGTGAGCGCGAACCTGCTGACCGCAGTGTTGTCTCGGCTTTAAAAGAGTCAGTGGCCCACTGGAAACCATTTTTGAACACAGGCGTAAATTGAATTCATCGACCCTTTTGATAGCGTATTGAGGTAACGGGCCGTCGCCCCCTACCTGCATTTAGTCACACCTCACTCGGGGGTTCCGGAGACCTCCGGTGGGGTGGTGATGATTTCGGCCCCATCACATGGGCACTGATTTACGATGTAAAACAGCACAACCCAAAATATAGGATTGTTATCTATATTTGTCAATAGTTATTTTTAGATTTTTTTCCTGTCAATAAATTACAGGAGCGGCGCTATGGCAGGGAAATGCAGCAAGACTAAAAAAAACTCGGATTAGCTATGTGTTGGAGTTTTTCGGGTTGAGATATGAAGATTTTGCGCCGCGCCAGTTTGATAAGTTCATGAGTTTGCCATGTGATCAGAATTTTATTTGTGGCTTCGCGTGTTGCTCCGGCAAAGTCGGCGAGATCGTTTTGGGTTATTTCGATGTAGCCTTCGTTATCTGCAAAATTTTTGTGCAGCGTCAGCAGGCGTCGTGCAAGGCGGAGATCAAGCGAGTGGGCGGCGTATTCCTCTACTGAATCACTCACCCATCGGATGCGCTCGCACATCAGTTCCAAAAGATTCATCGCAATTTGCGGGCAGCGCTGGACGGTTTCTCGAAAGATTAAACTGGTGATAGGAATGACGGAGGAGTTTTCGATGGCAACAGCTGAGGCCGTGCGCGGGCATTTATCGACCATCGCAATTTCGCCAAATGAGTGTCCAGGGCCGATTTGATTGAGGACAATTTTTTTGCCTTCATCAGTAATCAGTGAAATTTCAATGCGGCCTGTTTGAACCAAATACATGGTGCCGCCTTGATCGCCATGTTCAAAAAGTCGTTCGCCTTTTCTAAGAGGAAGAACAATTGCGGATGTCAGCAGCGTCTTTTGAATTTCGGTCGGAACATCTTTAAATAGCCTGGCCAGCGGAATGCCCGTTTCAGATTTTATGGGCAATGATGTTTTGAAAGGCATTTGAAACTGACTCCGGCTTTGCGACCACAAGCAATAACGAAAACTCTAACCAAATAGAAATTATAAGCCAGTTTAAAGTTAGATGTTACTATCGCGGAAGGCCAGCAAGCAACAATGCCTCTTCATAGTCAATCCGATCTTCGTCATTGGTGAAAGGTTGAATGGCGATCCAGTGAGTGACCGAGAAATCCGGCTGTTGGGCAAGTACATTTTTGACATGAACTCTCGCGTCCAAACCGAGACGCGCTTTGTTGGCCGCCAAGAGACGCTGGGCTTGGCTTTGATCACTCATACGGGAAAGCCATTTCAGCGAATTCTTATAATCTCTTTTGGCGTAATATACATCACCCAACGACCATAATCGGTAGTCTGCATCAAGAGGTAAATTTGCAATTGAGTGTTCGAGAACCGACACAGCCTTTTCGTTGTTGGCGATATAACTGTAAACCATACCAGCATCGGCAGATAACTCTGGGTGAAATGGCAGTGCCTCCAGCGAGCGATTGTAATGCCAGGCCGCTTCTTGTGGCTCCCCGTTCCAAAATTTTACAAAGCCTAAATCAGCCTGACAGCGACAATCGTTGGGCGATAATTTTGCTGCTCTCTGGGCATAATCCAGTGCGAGTTCCATATGGTCTACATTTCCATTTGCCCAACCAAATCGCCAAGCAACAGCATGCGCCCTGCCCAATGATGACAGCAGGAGCGGATATTCGGGGTCAATTTTTTCCGCCTTTTCCATATATTCGAGGCCAGTTAAAAATTGGGCCAGAGAAAAGTCGGACACACTTTTGCGGCCTGCGGCAACGAGTTGATGAGAGCCGATATGGCGCGTATCGGTAACACGCTCCATTTCCGAAAGCGCAATTGCCGAGCCAGTTAACGAGGCCAGCGCGAGCGCGTCTGAATTAAACACTTCAATAACATCCACATCGCGCGTGAAGTGTTGGACGCCCTGCCTGATATAGCGCGAGCTTAAACCAACTGAAAGGCGAAGACCCGCAGATAACTCAACGGCATGAATTGTTACGGTGTAATCGGCAGATGATGTTGCAGGTGATAATTCTTCGCCGTTTGGGCTGTGGGTTGATGTTTGCCAGTCTTGCGAAGCAAAGAAAGCGTTGCAATTCCAAACGATGCTTTCAACTGCGGAATTTTCCCGGGTTTGGTTTTTGTTCAGAAATTTGGGCACGAGTAGAATGTTTGGAGCATTGCGACGACTTTCGGTAGAATGGAAAGAATCCGTTTCGGATTGGCTGAAGATAATTTCTGAGAAATCCACGAATGGTTCATCGGGTTTGGCAAACAGTATCCGTGATTTTACAGTTGTGCCATAAGTCAGGGGTCTTGCTTCGGCCCAAGCTGCGCTGGCAACGCCAATATTGCCTGCGCCAACAAGCGAGCCGATACGTGCGGCCATATTTACACAATGGCCGAAAATTTTATCGCCTGAAGCATTCACACGACCTTTTGTGAGGCCCATCCTGAAATCAAATGGTGCAATTTGTTGGTCGATCAGTTTTTCATAACTGGTTACTTCATTGATATGCCGAGCGGCGCTGAAAGCGGCGCGCACAGTTTCAAACGTGACAAGAATGCTATCGCCTGCCATATCGATAACCCGGCCGCCGAACATGTTTGCGGTTTGTTGCCCCAAAGCATTGCCTGCCCGCAATTTAGTTATTGCCATGCTTTCAGATTGAGCCATGATCGCGCTATAGCCGCGCGCATCCGCATGCAAAACTGCCAATTCTCGGCTGCCGGACGTCATCGACAAGTTCCATTAGGCACTCAAATCAAGTGGTTGACAGATGCTACGGTACAATGAAATCATACCCGAAAGCAATTTAGATCACAGTTCTAAACCCAAAATCAAAATAGGAAGATATCTGACCAGTTTGATTTAAAACGATAAAGGGAGAAAAGCTATCATGCCTGCACAAACACCACAGGAATTCATCACGTCTTTGCAATCTGGTGGCGTGTTGCTTGCCAAAGATGATAGTTTATACTTCGTGCCCGAGAAAGTTCTTGCAAAAACGCGGCTGGAAAATGAATTTGGGGGGGCATCATTCAAAGGACAAGGTGTATTGCTGGTTCGAAATGATGTTGTACACTTTGTGCCACAAGCAACGTTGGATAATATTGATAGCAAATGCAAACTGCCGAATGAATTTGGCAAGGAATTTGGGGGAATTTCACCTGCATATTTCAAAGCAGATGATAATTCGCCAGACACCGAGTTGATCAAAGTGAAGACTGTGGGAAAAATTTGGAAAGAATTTCGCAACATTTTAAGTCAATTCGCTTCTCTCGACGGAATAGCGCAAGCCATTTATCTGAATAAAGCTGAAAATCTTGTTGGCAAAACGAAGAAGGACCTCTTGGATTTTGATTTGTTAGATGGTGTTTCAAAAGCCGTCTATTTAGCCGCAGAATCGGTAGCAGGGGGCAAGCCAGCAAGCAAGGCTGAGAAGTTCAAACAGATTATGTTCGTTTATGATCCAACGAAGACAAGAATACTCGTAAGCATGGTCAAGGGCGGAAGGCCCTCAGATCGCTGATATGGGGGGATTTCTGTGTTTGATGGGATAGTTTCATGGACGTGCGAATTGCACAGTTGGAGAAGAAGATTGGCGTAAGCAGATTGGCCAATATGACGGGGCTAGACCGCATAGGTTTGCCAGTTGTTGCTGCTGTGCGCCCTTTGTCGCGCAACATCACGGTGAGTTTTGGCAAGGGCAAAACTTATGAAAACGCATGCCTCTCAGCCGTGATGGAGGCGGCGGAACTTTTCTATAGTGAATCGTGTAGGTTTCCATCCATTCATGCAACTTATTTGGAACTGGGAAGCCAAGCTGCGCTTAATCCGTTACAGCTGGCATTGCCTGGTTCGCCGAATGATGTGTTGCTCAGGAAATATAATTGGGTCTCGGGGTTCAATCTTGGATCTGGCGATATTGTGCTGGTTCCTTGGGAAATCATCTCCATGGACTATAGCGTGGTGGCGCGAGCGGAAGAGCGCGTCTTAGTATTCGGACCGACAGGTTTGGCCGCTGCGTTTGAAGAGCCATGCGCAATCTTGCACGGACTGTACGAAGTCATTGAGCGTGATTGCCACGCGAAGTGGAATACTATTTCAGACGCAGAACGCGAAGCCACACTTGTTGACCTTAGGTCGATTGCTGATCCCGACACCTTCAAACTTTTGGATGATTTGAAGTCGGTTCATTTGGAAGTGCTGTTGTGGGACATGACGGGCGCATGCGGCATAGCTTGCTATCTTGCCGAAATTATTGACTTCGAAACTTTCGCGCACACAAAATATTCCCATGGTGCGGCTGCAGATATTTCGCCACATCGTGCGATTTACAGGGCGTTTTGCGAAGCCGCCCAAGTCAGGCTCACATATATTTCGGGCAGCCGCGATGATTTAGATCACAGTGATTATGGCCGCAACTTCGATGAATTTGTAGCAAACCGCGAATGGGTTTCTCAAAGCTTGACGTCACTCAAAAAAATTCCACCATTGATGAAAGATCAGTGTTGTGTGAGTTCAAATTTGGATAGCGTCTGCGACTTATTGCGACAACGTGGAATTGATGATGTCATTGTCATACGTTTGACCAGTGAGGAAGATAATGTTGCGGTGGTGAAAGTTGTCGTGCCGTCGTTTAGCGACGTGCATGATTTGGAAACCCAACGACCAACGGAACTCGTTGATGAAGACGTTTTCGCATGACGGCAACAACCAGACCAATCGTATTTCTTGGACCGACATTGAAACACTCGGTGGCAGCGGAACTTTGTGATTGCGAAATTCGCGCTCCGGCGGGCATGGGCGATATTACGCGTGCGGTTAGCAAAAACCCAGCAGCTATAATACTGATCGACGGCGTGTTTGAAGACCAACCTTCAGTTTGGCACAAAGAAATACTCTATGCGCTTTCGAAAGGCATAGCTGTTGTCGGCGCTTCAAGCATGGGCGCTTTGCGCGCGGCAGAATTATCGGCGTTTGGCATGACAGGACACGGTGCGATTTATAATGCATTTGCAGATGGTTCGTTGAATGATGATGACGAAGTAGCCGTTGTTCATGGGCCTTCAGAACTGAATTGGCAGCCTTTGAGCGATGCGATGGTTGATATTCGTGACTTTGTTGCACAAGCGGTTTTATCGGATGTACTGAGCGTTGAAGACTCTGACCGAATTATTGACCATGCAAAGTCCCAGTATTTTAAATGTCGCTCAATAGAGAACAGCCTTCGATCAGCGCTGGAAAATCGGCGAACAAACACTGAAATTGAAACAATTACTGATTGGTTTGTAGAACGCGGCCCAAGGGCGAAAGAGCGCGATTGTCGAGAGCTTCTGTCGAACGCATCCACCATTATTGAAAAAGCAAAGAGCAATCTATCGCTCAGAGCGGAATTCGTACCAACAATCTATCTGCGCCGTTTGGAAAAATTCGGGTTTTCAGCAGATCAAATTCACAGCACTTAACGGGAGAAGATCATGAGTGACGTTGCAACTGATTTATTGCTCTACATGTCCGCTCAAAATGAACTGGGAGGCTATGCCACCGATAACCTGGAGGCGATTAAGCGGTGCGGCAACCTTGATAATGTTTCGGCTTACATCATGCTTGATAAATTCAATAATGATCAATCTCGCGTTACAGTCGATTATGCTGTGCCTG
>JAYTSN010000261.1:0-11147 GCA_043745625.1 Aestuariivirga sp.
TTCCTTCCATCGGCCCCGCAATCGTTCGCGTAGAAGGTGATAAGCTTGTCGACATCACCGCCATATTCCCCACCATGCGGGATTTGTGTGAAATGAAAAATCCGGCGCAGGCGTTGCAGGCGGCCGAAGGCAAAGCCATCGGCAAACTGCAAGACATTCTCGCCAACGCAAACCCCGTAAAGCGCAACGCGGCCAACCCTTGGCTCCTAGCACCCATCGATTTGCAGGCCATCAAAGCGGCAGGCGTCACCTTCGCTGTATCCATGTTGGAGCGCGTGATCGAAGAAAAAACCCGTGGTGATGCAGCCGCCACAGCGGCTATTCGTGGGTCGATCAATGATATGTTCGGCGGCGATTTACGCAAGTTAAAGCCAGGTTCGAAAGAAGCGGCAGAGCTTAAGGACACTCTCATGAAGCAAGGCGCATGGAGCCAATATCTCGAAGTGGGCATTGGGCCTGACGCAGAGATCTTCACCAAAGGCCCGGTATTGTCTGCCGTGGGCTGCAATATGGATGTGGGTGTGCATCCTAAATCATCATGGAATAATCCAGAGCCTGAAGTCGTGATGGTGGTTGCCTCCACAGGCCAAATCATTGGCGCTACGCTGGGCAATGATGTGAACTTGCGCGATGTGGAAGGCCGCTCGGCTTTATTGCTGGGCAAGGCCAAAGATAACAATGCGTCCACGTCAATCGGCCCGTTCATTCGGTTCTTCGACGAAAATTTCACCTATGAAGATATTTGCGCAGCAGAGCTATCAATGAAGGTCACGGGCCTGGATGGCTTCGTGATGCAAGGCCATTCGAACATGAGCCAGATCAGTCGCGCACCCGCTGATATCGTCGCCCAAGCGATAAATGAACACCACCAATATCCCGATGGCCTCTTGGTTTTCTGTGGCACCATGTTTGCCCCAACGGACGACCGCGGTGCCGAGGGCAAAGGCTTCACGCACCACACCGGAGATATCGTTGAAATCTCCACGGCCCTGCTGGGCACGCTTACCAACCGCGTTGTGCCCACAGACAAAGCCGAACCATGGAGCTTCGGCATTGCCGATTTGATGCGGAATTTAGCCCATCGAAAGCTGATTTAACGGGGCATCAATTTGGGCCTCTGCTTGGTATAGAGCCCCAAAAAAAGGGGGGATCGACGTGTCGGGTATTTCAAAAAGTGTAGGACTTTGCTTGGCCATTTTTTGGCTGAGCATTGCCGTTCCCAGTTTTTCCCACACTGCTGAACCAGCCCCTGCCATACCCATCAATCGCACTGATCTTAAAGTGATCAGTCGCGTGGTGCCGCCTTTTGTCTTGAAAGACAACGAGAACTATCAAGGTTTCTCGGTCGAGCTGTGGCAGGCCATTGCAGGCCAAATCAAAGCCACCTCGCATTTTGTTGAAAAATCCACCATCAAAGAAATTCTGGCAGGCGTTAAAGCAGGCGAAGGCGATTTGGCGTTCACAGCATTGGAAAACAAGCAGCTTGATGCGGTGGTATTTGACTCGCCTGTGTTGCTTTACTACGCAGCCACCCAAGGCCGCAGCAAAGTGCAAATCGTTGGCCCCATGTTGCGCAAAGAAAATTATGGTATTTTGTTTCCGCGAGGTTCAGCTTTGCGCAAACCTGTGAATGAAGCTCTTCTCACCTTGCGTGAAAATGGAACCTACGATGCACTTTATGCAAAATGGTTTTCACCGACACAAAACAAGCCCTGATCACCGCATCTTATCACTATAGGTTCCAAACACCCGGTCCCAGAACAGCGTGGTCACACCAAAATTAAACTGGTTGTTGCCATAATGATGTATGGCGTGGCCGCGCTTTAATTTGCGAATAAACTTAAACCTGCTGTGTTCAGCACGGTGCACAATAAAGTGAACCGCCGAGAACGCCAAATACCCCGCCATTAATCCCGCAAAAACAAAGCAAGCTGCATACACTCCGAAAACATATGCCGCCGGCAAATATCCCCATACAAAAATCAAAGTGAGAGATAACACTGAAGGCGTTCCAATCAAATCGTCAGCATCAGCATGATGCGCCATGTGCAATGGTTTCACCCCCGGCATGTGATGAAAGGCAAAACGGTGCATCAAATATTCGACGAAAGTCCAAATCGCATAGCCCAAAATCAATAAGGCCAAGCCCAGCCAACAAGCCTTATAGCGCAGGCCCCAAGCACCAATCGTCAGCGCTATGAAAATGAAAACCGGATAAGTATAAAAATCGAGCATGAAGGTAAAACTATTCATGCGCGTCGAAACCAGGCTCATTACGAAGCTATAGGATGACCTGCGATATTGGCCAAACCACAAAAAGCTCTGTTCACCATCATTCATGCTGACGTATCCCCTGTTGAGATTTTTCAGTTCTTGCCGAACTCCGAGATAAGGCCAACAAAATGATAATTATGTGGCGAGTATTCTTAATGGTTTAATGAAGGAACAATCAACCTACGAAAGCCCGCTCAACCACAAAATTAGCTGCATTATGATTAGAACCCTCGGTGAACCCATTTGGTTCCAACATTTCACGAATATCTTTAATCATGCCCGTCGAACCACACATCATAATGCGGTCATGCTCAGCATCAAATTTGCCAATGCCCAAGGCTGAAAAAAATTCGCCTGACTCAATCAAGTCGGTAATTCGCCCATTGTGTGGGCTCAGCTCACGCGTCGTCGAAGCAAAATGCAGCAAACGTGAAGTGGCCTCTTCGCCCACCAGCGGGTCTTCTCGCGTGGCATAAACACTATCAAACCCATACTGCAATTCACTTAACGTGCGGCATGTGTGCGTAAGAATCACTTGCTCAAACTTCTCATAAGTCTCGGGATCGCGGATCAGCGAAACAAATGGCGCAATTCCCGTTCCCGTTGAAAGCATGAACAATCGCTTACCCGGCAACAATGCATCATTCACCAATGTGCCAGTCGTTTTAGGCCGCAGCAAGACCTCATCACCCACCTGAATTTTTTGCAAGCGCTCGGTCAACGGCCCACCAGCCACTTTGATCGAAAAAAATTCCAAGCTCTCATCCCAAGCCGGACTGGCGATGGAATAAGCGCGCATCACTGGCTTTGCCTCATCGGGAAGCCCCAGCATCACAAACTCGCCGGAACGAAAGCGCAGAGACTGCGGCCTCGTCACGCGAAACCGAAAAAGCCGGTCTGTGTAGTGTTGCACTTCAAGCACGCGTTCAGAATGGATATTCGACATAGCATCACCGTTCGTTATAAAGAACGATATTTAGATAACTCCGAACACTTCCGCAAGTTAAATTTCGGTGTGGGCAAGCCTTGACACGAATCTGGCACCAGCGCAATTTAACAGCTTAAGAGTCTTTATCAGGCGAATAGATCATGTCATTGAAATTAAAGTTTATTGTTGTTGCGTTAACGTCTTGCATTATGGGCGGCACAGCGGTCGAAGCGGCCCAATGCGGAAACTCCGCTGCGGGCTTTCAGGCATGGAAGGCGGCTTTTGCCCCAGAAGCCAAGGCAGGCGGCATCGGTCCAAGGGGTCTGTCTGCACTTGCAGCCACGTCATATTCGACAGGAACGATCCACGCGGACCGCAACCAGAAAAGCTTCAAACTCTCGCTTCCAGCCTTCATGGCCAAACGCGGCTCTGCCGGAATCATCGCCCGCGCCAAGGGTTTAAAACGCGCCAACGCAGCCCTCTTTGCTTCGCTCGAAGCCCGTTACGGTGTGCCACCAGGCCCCATCCTTGCTATCTGGGGCATGGAAACAGGCTTTGGTGCAGTCACTGGAAATCAGCCCACAGTCTCGGCCTCAGCAACGTTGGCCTATGATTGCCGCCGCACTGCGTTCTTCACCGAACAATTGATGGCAGCTCTGACACTCGTGGACAGTGGTGCCATGTCGTCGGCCACACGCGGCGCAATGCATGGCGAAGTTGGCCAAACCCAATTCATGCCCAAGAACATTATGCTCTACGGTGTAGGTGGAAGAAACCTCAACAACAAGAATGATGCGTTGGCTTCAACCGCCAATTTTCTCCGCGGCCACGGCTGGCAAGCAGGCGCTGGCTATCAACCAGGCCAACCCAACTTCGGTGCAATCCAAGGCTGGAACGCAGCAACGGTCTATCAACAAGCAATTGCAATCATGGGAAAAGCAATTGATGGCTAAGCTCACAAGCGCGTGAATTGTTTCCAGTCTTAATCTAATCTTAAATGCACCATTCCCAAAATGGGGCATGTTGATTTCATTTCACGCCGATCAATCCCAAAACCAAAAACTGCGCTTAGCAGAAGTATTGAGCGCACTCACCTACGCGCTCGATATCACTGAGGGCCAACCGCAAGGTCATTCCGTAAGGTGCTGTTGGATTGGCCTTCTGATCGCCGAAGAACTGAAACTGGGCGATCATCAAACTTGGGAGCTTTATTACACGCTGCTGCTCAAAGACTTGGGGTGCAGCAGTAATGCTGCCCGCGTCTGCGAGCTTTATCTGGCTGATGATCTAAGTTTCAAAAAAGACTTCAAAATGGTCAATGGCAGCCTGCCGCAAGCACTGCGCTTCGTCATGTCTCATACCGGTTTGCAATCGGGCATGGCCGAGCGGTTTCGCGCCATCATCAATGTATTTCAAAATGGCGGTGAGATTTCGCGCGAGTTAATCGAGACGCGCTGTACACGTGGGGCCGACATCGCGCGCAAAATGCGCTTCAGTGAACCCGTTGCCCAAGGCATCCACAACCTCGATGAACATTGGGATGGCAGTGGCAAACCAAACGGCATCAAAGGTGAAGAGATTTCCCTTTATGCTCGCATTGCCCTGCTCGCACAGGTCGTCGATATCTTCCGCATGTCTGCCGGAGAAGATGCTGCCCGCCAAGAAATTGAAAAACGCTCCGGCACTTGGTTTGATCCTGCATTGGCCAAAGCCTTTAAAGTCGTCGCAGCTAGACCTTCATTCTGGGATGCCATGAAAGGCGACGATCTGCGCGAGATGATTTTGGAACTAGAACCAAAAAACGCCAATATCAATTTTGATGAAGATTACCTTGATGATATCGCCGCAGGTTTTGCACAAGTGGTCGATGCTAAAAGCCCCTTCACCAAAGGCCATAGCGAGCGTGTTGCACTCTATTCTGATATGATTGCTGAACAGCTGCAATTAACAACACCACATCGCCGCTGGCTCAAACGCGCAGCCCTGCTCCATGATATCGGAAAACTCGGTGTCAGCAATTCCATTCTTGATAAGCCCGGCAAACTTGATGATGCCGAATGGGTGGCCATGCGGCGCCACTCCGCTGAAACCGAATTGATCTTGTCGCGCATTTCTGTTTTCAAAAAAATGGCACCGGTCGCTGCTGCTCATCACGAGAGATTAGACGGCAAAGGTTATCCAAACAATTTGGCAGGCGATCAAATTTCATTTGAATCACGCATTCTCGCCGTAGCCGATATCTTCGATGCCCTGACAGCTGATAGACCATACCGCGCAGCCATGCCTGTCGCAAAAGCCCTGAGCATAATGAACGAAGATGCAGAAATTGCCATTGATGGCGATTGTTTTGCGGCGTTAAAACAGGCATTACAGAAAATAAATTCAAGCATAGCGGCGTAATCTTTTCACGCCCAATCTAAAACAACCTTGCCACAGCTACCCTGCTTCATCAGGTCAAAGCCCACCTTATAATCGGCCACTTTCATGCGGTGTGTAATCACTTTGCGCACGTCCAATCCCGATTGCAGCATGGCGATCATTTTATACCAGGTTTCAAACATTTCGCGGCCATAAATGCCTTTGATGGTGAGCGCTTTGAATATAATCTCATTCCAATCGACGGGCATTTTACTCGATGGAATCCCAAGCATGGCGATCTTGCCCCCCATAATGAGATGCTTGGTCATTTGCTCAAATGCAGCCGGAGCGCCAGACATTTCAAGCCCCACGTCAAAGCCCTCGCGCATGCCAAGCTTGTCCATCTCGCTGCGCAAATCTTGGCGCGAAACATTGACCGTCACCGCATCGGCAACTTGGTTGCAAAGTTCCAAGCGGTAATCATTCACATCCGTGACCACCACATGACGCGCACCAACGTGGCGACATACAGCAGCAGCCATAATTCCAATGGGCCCAGCGCCGGTGATCAACACATCCTCGCCAATCAGATCAAACGACAAAGCCGTGTGCACAGCATTGCCAAGTGGATCTAAAATTGCACCAATCTCATCATCAATTTCGTCGGGCAAATGGATAGCATTGAACGCCGGAATTTTTAAATACTCAGCAAAAGCGCCCGGCACATTCACGCCCACACCTTTCGTTTCAGGATCAAGATGAAAATGCCCAGCCCGTGCCATGCGGCTTTTCATGCCAATCAAGTGGCCTTCACCTGACACGCGGTCACCCACTTTCACGGTGCGCACATGGGCACCCACTTCAACCACGCGGCCTGCAAATTCGTGCCCCACAACCATGGGCACAGGAATGGTCTTCTGCGCCCAATCATTCCATTTCCAAATGTGCAAATCCGTGCCGCAGATCCCGGTTTTGGCTACTTTGATCAGAATATCATCCACGCCAATTTGAGGTGGTGGCTCATCACGTAAGGTCAAGCCCTCGGTTGGCTCTGCTTTCACAAGTGCCCGCATCAGATCACTCCCGACTCTTGGCCAGCCTTGGTGAACGCAGCGATGGCCGTATTAATTTGTGCAGGCGTATGCGCGGACGACATTTGCGTGCGAATGCGCGCCCCACCTTTGGGCACCACGGGAAAGAAAAATCCGGTTACGTATATCCCCAATTCATAAAGCCGCGCCGCCAATTTCTGCGCTATCTCAGCCTCGCCCAGCATCACCGGAATAATGGGATGCTCACCTGCCAGTAGTTTAAATCCAGCCGCACTCATCCCAGCGCGAAACGCTTTTGCATTGTCATTCAACCGCACGCGTAAATCATCACCAGCCTCGGCCAGATTTATCGCCATATGAGACGCCGCAACAATCGCCGGCGGCAGCGCATTGGAGAAAAGATAAGGCCTCCCCCGTTGCCGCAGCAAATCAACAACAGGTTTTGAAGCGGCCACATAACCCCCCATTGAACCACCCAGCGCTTTACCCAATGTGCCCGTGAGAATATCAACTTTCACACCCGCTCTTGCAGCTGTGCCGCGCCCTTGAGGGCCAGTAAAGCCCGTGGCATGGCAATCATCCACCATGATCAACGTGTCATATTGATCGGCAAGTGCCCGAATATCTTTCAAGTTTGCGTAATAGCCATCCATCGAAAACACACCGTCTGTCACAATGATAACCCGCCGCGCATTGGCATCACGCGCCGCCTTCAACTGCGTTTCCAGATCGCCCATATCACTATTGGTAAAGCGATAACGTTTGGCCTTGGAAAGTCTGATGCCATCGATGATGGAAGCATGATTGAGACTATCTGAGATGATTGCATCTTGCTCGCCAAACAGGGGCTCAAACACCGCACCATTTGCGTCAAAACACGCCGCAAACAAAATCGAATCCTCCATTTTCACATAATCGGCAATGCGCGCTTCAAGCGCCCGGTGCAAATCCGTCGTGCCGCAAATGAACCGCACCGAAGCCATACCCAGCCCATGCGTATCCAGTGCATGCTTGGCGGCCTCAATCAAAGCCGGATGATTGGCCAGGCCTAAATAATTATTGGCGCAAAAATTCAAAACCTGTCGGTTGCCAGAAACGCCAATCTTTGTGTCTTGTGCCGTAACGATTTCGCGCTCAGTTTTCCAAAGGGATTGCGTGCGGATAGCTTCAAGCTCTTGGCCTAATGATTGCAAAAATGCCGACATGATCAAACTCCGATGCTGGATGTATGATACCTCAAACAGCGTAGCGCAATCCGTGAAAATTGCTCAACTCGTAAGATGAACAGGAGATGAACAAGGCGCTCAGTTGAGGTTCAAGTTTGACCCTGCAATTTGACATCCTCAGATGTCAGCAAAAGGATTCAAACATGTCCAGTCCAAATTTTGAAACACCCCTCAACCGTCGCAACCTATTCAAGTCTGTCATCGTGCCAGCACTTGCCTTTGCTGTTTTGGCCGGTGCCACATCCGCACCCGTCCAAGCTCGCTCTTCGTCCTATAGGCAAGGTTATGTGGCAGGCAAAACTGCCGGACGTAAAGATGGTTATACCGATGGTTACAAGGGTGCTTATATGCAGTCTTATGTCGACGAACTGATCAATAACAGTATGTCACGTAGCATGCGTCCGGTTCAGGGCGACTATGTTATTGGTTATAAGCGCGGCTATAAGATCGGCTATCGTATGGGCTACTATGCTGGTGAACAGTCTGGCAGTCATGATGGTGCACAAGACGCCCAAGATTGGAAACAAAGGCTTCGTGATAAAATGCGCCGTTGCATGCAATCCGGCAATTGTCCGCAATAGAGGTTGAAGAATCTGTGGGGGCTTTTATGTCCCCGCAGTTCACCCAAATTGCTCCATTGTCGCATTGGCCCATACGTCGCCATAAATCCCACCGCCCCCAAGTTGCGCCCGGATTTAACGTGCAAATAGCATTGGCCGATAATGCGCCATAACTCATCGCAGACATATTCAGCACCGATGCTGAATAGGGTTGGCTACAATGCGGGCCGCCGATGGTCACCCGGAATAATTCTTTCGTCACCAGAGCAGGCGCTACCGAATGCAACATCCATTCATGGCCCTCTCCGATTTTTTCGAATAAAAAACGGAGATGCCCAATAATCGGATAATTGCGCCAAATGGCATGGCGGTTTTGCACAAGATCACAAATACCAATCAACGTCAGAGCACTTGCAGCTAAAAAGATGATCCATTGCAGCTTCGGAAAATACGTCACTGCACCTATGGCGAGCGCTGCCAAAACCGCAAAAATCGCGTTATAGATAAAAGCAAAAAACCGCCCCGTAAAAACCGTCCTGAAATCCATGTGTTGTCCTTTCATCACGAAGGTCTACACTAGGAATATGGCGAAATAATGTTATTCCTATAAATAGGATAAAATTATCCACCAGGAACCCGGGGCAAAAGATATATCTCCGATGATGCAGGTAATTTCGTATCAAGCTGATCACGATAAATTTTACCGTCAATTGAAACCGCAATACCGCGTTTGATGTGTGGCTCCATGCCGGGATAATGTTCGGACAGTTTGCGAAACAGCTCGCGGATTGATTGGGCATCAATAAACACCGAAGAGGCGCCGTCAGCCATTGGCCGCAGCGCCCCCCAGAGATGGATTTCCAGTTTTGCCACGTTTACTTCTTGGCAGATTTAATCGCTTTCAGAAGGCGCGGTGGCGACATTGGAATATGATGCATCCGAACACCTGTTGCATTGGTCACAGCAATGGAAACTGCCGCCAATGGTGGAACAATCGGTGTTTCACCAACGCCGCGTACGCCGTATGGATGATGCGGATTTGGAATTTCCAAAATCTGCGTGTCAATCATCGGCAGGTCTGAACACACTGGAATACGGTAGTCCAAGAACGCCGCATTTTGCAGGCGGCCATTGGTTCCGTAAACATATTCCTCATTCAAGGCCCAGCCAATGCCTTGTGCCGCACCGCCTTGATATTGGCCTTCGACATAAGATGGGTGCATGGCTTTGCCAGCATCCTGGATCACAGTGTAACGGGTGATTGTGGTCTTGCCAGTTTCCTTATCGACATGCGCATCGCAAATGTGTGTGCCGAATGAAACGCCAGCATTATCAGCCACGATTTCAGAATGGCCAGCAATTGGCCCGCCTGTGCCACCAGCACCTTTGGCCAAATCTTTCAGCGTCAATGGTGCAAGGTTACCACGGCTCGCACCCTTGGCCTTGGCTTCGCCATCAACCCACTCCACATCATCAACCGGAATTTCCCAAGTCTTGGCTGCGCGTTCACGAAGCACGGTGATTGCGTTGCGTGCAGCAAATACGGCGGCCATTGAAGAGGAGAATGTGCCACGGCTGCCATCGGTCATGTCGTTATGGCCGAGCGATGATGTGTCAGCCACAATCACGCGCACAGCTTCATAAGGAACGCCCAGCTCTTCAGCAGCAGCAAGTGCCAGCGAAGCGCGTGAACCGCCCACATCTATGGTGCCTACGGCAACAGTCACAGTGCCATCAGGTGTCACGTTTAGATCAACGCAAGTTTGGCCCCCGAAGTTAAACCAGAAGCCGCAAGCCATGCCCCGACCCGTATCTTTGGCCAATGGCGCTTTCATATGCGGATGGTTTTTTGCAGCTTGCAATGTTGCTCCAATGCCAATGGGGCCGTAAACTGGGCCATAAGATGATTTGGTGCCTTCTTTTGCTGCGTTTTTAATGCGCAAATCAACCGGATCCATACCAATGGCTTTAGCCACTTCATCAATGGTGTTTTCGACAGCAAAGCAAGATTGCGGTGCCGAAGGTGCACGGTAAGCTGCGGTCTTCGGGCGGTTAACAATGGCATCCTTGCTCAAGGATTTGCAGTTTTTAATATCATAGCAAGCCCAAGTCGTCATTGCGCCAAACTCAGCCCAGTTCGATGGGAATGCCCCACCGTGATAGCGAAGCTCTGCCCAAGCGGCAGTAATCGTGCCGTCTTTCTTGGCACCAATTTTAACATCGATAGACGTCGAAGACGTTGGACCTGTGCAGCGGAACACTTCTTCGCGGTTCATTGTCAATTTCACGGGGCGATTGGCCTTGCGCGAAAGCGCAAGTGCTAAAGGCTCTGTCCAGATATGAGTCTTGCCGCCAAAGCCGCCACCGATTTCGGATGCTGTAACCCGCAGCTTATTGGCATCAAGGCCCAACAAAGCAGCGCATTGGTTGCGGTACACAAAGTGGCCTTGCGTGCAAACCCACATCTCCGCAGCACCATCTGGTGAAACTGAAGCGAGGCAAGAATGTGGTTCAATATAGCCTTGATGCGTTTGCTCTGTCTTATAAGACTTCTCGATAATCACATCAGCTTCAGCAAAGCCTGCGTCCAGATCACCATGGCCATATTCGGCCTGCTTGTTAAAGTTGGAAGCTTTCGTTGGTTTTGGCTCAATGCCATCGGTAAAAATATGATCGTGGATCACTGGCGAACTTGGCTTCAACGCCTCATCAACATCGGTCACATGCGGCAGAATTTGATAATCAACTT
>JAYTSN010000262.1:0-3884 GCA_043745625.1 Aestuariivirga sp.
ATGGACAAGCATCCATCACGTTTCGTCAGCAAAGACTAATCACTGAACTCTAGGCCCGTTTGCAATTCACGCAGGCGGGCCTTTTTAGAGGTGTAAGCCTATGCTGCGATATGTGTTTCGGCGGTTGCTGACGGCAATCCCTACGCTGTTTTTAATCATTACAATCTCATTTTTCTTGATGCATGTGGCACCGGGTGGCCCGTTCAATATGGAACGCGGCATTCCGCCTGAGATCAAGGCCAACATTGAGCGCGTGTTCCATTTGGATGAACCCGTGTGGATGCAATATTTCCGCTATCTCGGCAATTTGGCGCATGGTGATTTAGGGCCGAGTTATATTCTTATCAATTTTTCCGTGGCTGAATTGTTTGCGCAGAGTTTGCCTGTCTCAATTCGTATCGGCGGCTGGGCGATGTTGCTGTCGCTTGTGGTTGGTTCTGCGATGGGTGTGCTCGCTGCTTCGCGCCACAATAAGTTTATTGATTTCTTTATCGTCACCTTGGCCACGGGTGGATCGACCTTGCCAACATTTGTGACCGCTCCGCTTATTCAGTTAGTCTTCGGCCTGACATTGAAATGGATTTGGATTGGTGGCTGGCATGACGGAGAGTTGGCTGCGGCCGTCGGCCCTATCGTAACGTTGGCTCTGCCACAGTTGGCAACAGTGGCGCGGTTGATGCGTGGGTCAATGATTGAAGCCTTGAACGCACATCACATTCGCACTGCGAGGGCTATGGGGCTTTCGGATTTTTCCGTTGTGGTTAAACACGCCATGCGCGGCGCATTGCTGCCGATTGTTTCATATGCTGGCCCGGCCGCCGCGGGTCTCGTCACTGGATCCATCATTGTCGAAACCATATTTCAAATCCCGGGCGTGGGCCGCGCCTTTATCGATGGCGCGCTGAACCGCGATTACACTTTGGTGATGGGCACAGTTATTTTGATTGCAGTTTTCACGATTCTTTTCAATTTCTTATCCGACCTTCTTTATGCATTGGTTGATCCTCGGGTGCGCTATGACTGATGTCGCCTCGATGAAAGGCCGCTCCCTTTGGATTGACGCGTGGAACCGCTTGAAAGCTAACCGCGCGGCCATCATGAGTGCGGTCTATTTGTGTTTCATTGTTGTGCTCACCATCATTGGCCCTAATTTAACGGGCCATGAATTCACGACACAATATTCAAGTTATATTCGCGTGCCACCAAGCATTGAGCCATATCCCAAGGCCGATAAACTCGATCAAGAAATCAAAGAAATCATCACGCGCGCGCATCTCACTTTAAAAGAATGGAAGCAGGAAGGTGGGCGCTTTTTTGTCACTGTCACTTCAACCAAACCGATTGATGACCGCGTGACACGTTATCTCGATCGCTCAGACTCTTTCAAAGATGGTAAGGTGGAAAGCAAATCCGCCGATGGCATGGAAATGACGATGAGTGCATCGGTACAACAACTCTATTTCTTCTTTGGAACCGATATTAGCGGCCGCGATCTTCTTACCCGAACATTGATGGCAGGACGCGTGTCACTTTTGGTTGGGCTGCTTGCAGGTATGGTGGCCGTGTCTATCGGCGTACTTTATGGTTCAGTATCGGGGTTTCTGGGTGGCAAGATTGATGAATTGATGATGCGCATTGTTGATATTCTTTATGCGCTCCCGTTCACCTTCTTCGTCATTATGCTTGTGGTGTTTTTCGGGCGTAATTTCATGCTGATGTTTTTGGCCATAGGTGCTGTGTTGTGGCTCGATATGGCGCGTATTGTGCGCGGGCAAACGCTTTCATTAAAACGCCAAGAATATGTGCAGGCCGCCGAGGCGATGGGGGTGGGTAGCTGGGGCATCCTGATGCGCCACGTCATTCCAAATATGTTGGGGCCGATTATCATTTATGTCACACTGCTGGTGCCTCAAGTGATCATCCTTGAAAGTTTCCTGTCCTATCTTGGTCTTGGCGTGCAGGAGCCGATGTCGAGTTGGGGGGTTCAAATTTCGCAAGGCTCGCGCAATATGGAGGGTGCAAGTTATCTGCTGATTATCCCCGCACTGTTTCTGACAAGCACATTGTTTGCACTGAACTTCATCGGCGATGGTCTGCGCGACGCGCTGGATCCGAAGGATCGCTGACATGAAAAACGTTCTCGAACTTAAAAATGTCAAAGTGAATTTCAATACGCTGGACGGCAATGTGGCAGCCGTTAAGGGCGCAAACATTACTGTGAAAGCGGGAGAGACGATTGCCATTGTCGGCGAATCCGGTTCCGGCAAGAGCCAGTTGATGATGGGGGCGATGGGGTTGCTGGCTGCCAATGGCAAGGCTTCGGGCGAATCCTTGTTTGACGATCAGAACCTGATCGGCATGAGCAAAAATCAACTCAACAGCATCCGCGGCGAAAAGATCACCATGATCTTTCAAGAGCCGATGACATCGCTTGATCCACTTTATACGATTGGCAACCAACTCATCGAACCGATCCGCCGCCACACAAATCTCGATCGCTCTGCTGCAAGAGAGCGCGCACTGGAAATGTTGAGCTTGGTGAAGATCAAAGAACCAGAGCGGCGGTTAAGGTCTTATCCCCATGAAATGTCCGGCGGGCAGCGCCAACGTGTGATGATTGCAATGGCACTTGCAAACAATCCGCAGCTATTGATCGCTGATGAACCAACGACCGCACTTGATGTGACCGTGCAAGCCGAAATTCTTGAACTTATGGTTGGTTTGCAAAAGAAATTCGGCATGGCGATGATTTTTATCACCCATGATCTGGCAATTGTGAAGCGCATCGCCAACCGGGTTTACGTCATGCGCAAGGGCGAAGTGGTTGAAGAGGGTGAGACCAAAACTGTTTTTGCAAAACCAATGCATGAATACACAAAGGCGCTGCTAGATGCTGAGCCATCGGGGCGCAAATCGCCACCTTCGCCCAAAGCCCCAATACTCTTGAGTGGCCGTAATATGCGGGTCACTTTTAAAATTGGTGGAGGCTTTCTTGGCACGCCGTCCATTCAATTGAAGGCCGTGGACGGCGTTTCTCTGGTTTTAAAACAGGGCCAGACCATTGGTATTGTTGGTGAATCTGGTTCTGGAAAATCGACATTGGCGCGCGCATTGCTGCGCTTACTGCCGAGCCAAGGCGCGATTAATTTCGAAGGCAAATCAATCAGTGATTTTGATAAAAACCAGATGCGCCCTTTGCGCAAGCAAGCGCAAATTGTCTTTCAAGATCCTTTCGGTTCGCTCTCACCTCGCATGACTGTTGGGCAGATCATCACGGAAGGCCTCATTGTTCATGAGCCGACGATGAGTAAGGCTGCACGGGATTTGCGAGCTATTCAAGCATTGGAAGAAGTGCAGATTGATCCGACACAACGCAATCGTTACCCCCATGAATTCTCGGGCGGCCAACGCCAACGCATCGCGATTGCGCGTGCGATAATCTTAAAACCAAAATTGATTGTTCTGGACGAGCCAACATCTGCGCTTGACCGCCAAGTTCAAAAACAAATTGTTGACCTGTTGCGTAATTTGCAAAAGGCAAATGACTTGTCTTATCTCTTCATCAGCCATGATCTCGCCGTGGTGCGGGCGATGGCAGATTTTGTGATTGTGATGAAGGATGGCGCGATGGTGGAGCAAGGCAGTGTTGAAGAAATTATGGATAACCCGCGCGAACAATATACACGCAATTTAATGGCGGCGGCTTTTAGCGCATCGGGCGCTCATTTGAATCCATAGCCGGCTGCTTTAAAATAGTTTGAACATTCTTCAGAAGTAAAGCGTTTGCAGATATTGCCGATGGCTTTCCACAGGTCGTCGATTGTCCGGGCTTTTATTTTCCTGAGATGGGCTTTGAGCTTGGAGAAGGCCATCTCGATGGGATT
>JAYTSN010000263.1:0-11132 GCA_043745625.1 Aestuariivirga sp.
AACCGAATCTAATTTGCCAAAACCGTTGCGTCCATTTCAAACGTAACAATTTCCAAAACTGCAAACAGAAAAACTCGTTCAAGTCTGCTTGGGGTCAGATGCTGAAGTGAAAAACATTTCTTGGAAGTTCCGCTTTAACTTGTATTGCAGACCTAATTCACAAACTTGAACTCGGTACACACAGCATGTAGTGAAGTGCCGCAGTTAAGTTTGGGGTTGAGTGATAACAATGTTGCTGGAATTATTGCCTTTGCCAGCGATGGCACATTCTGGGCTGCGCAGAAGGCGCATCAAAAATCTTGCAGACGTTGCCGGTCTTTCAGAAGAGGAACTCGAAAACATCAATGGTGTTGGGCGACAGTCTCTCGCAATCATTAAAGCGGAGATGAAGCGCCGAGGCATGACCTTCAGGTCTCAATGAGCATGATCAAACTGGCAGTCAATTACGATGAGGCGGCTGCACAGTCGCCAAGGCTTTGTCCACGTGTTGCAGCGCTGCAAACAAGCGTTCACGAAATCGCATCAACAAATCCGTTGCGAAGGGTTCGTCTTCAAGCATGTCAGGTGAAACAGCTTCCGCAACCAATTGATCTACGGTGATATGCTCTCGTGGGGGAAACATGGGGTCAAGTTCCCAGTCGTCCACATAGACAAGCCCTTCAAGGTCGATAATGGGTTCACTAGCCAATGTAACCTCCTCCGCGCGAGACCTTCTTTTATGAATTGGCACGGGCTATCGCAAGTGCTTCATGCTGTTGCTCTGGGCATTGCCTTCGGCCCGCGCTTTATCTCGTTTCACTCGACCAAACCTAGAAATGCGGTTTTGTCCCATGCGGGTGACGATCGCTAACGCGAGTTTCATGAATTTGGCGATCATGGAATGAGTTGAACGAAGAGAGTTTACGCGGGGATGTTTTTCTTCGCCTTCAAACGCAGCCTCTTATTTGCATATCCTTTCCTGCTGGCAATGACGCCAGCACTTGAGGAGAATGATCATGGAAGAACAAACTGAAACAGACAGAGAAGTAAAAACCCGCCACCCGTGGAACAAGGGCAAACTGATTGGCGCAAAGCCGCCGCTTCGTGCCAAGCATGTGTGGTCGATAAGAACGATGTTGCAGATTGAAGGGCGCAAACGCGATTTGACTTTGTTTAATTTGGCCATTGATAGCAAGCTCCGAGGCTGCGATGTAGTGAGTGTGAAGGTTGAGGACGTAGCCCCGCGCGGGTATGCGATTGATCGAGCGACTGTCCGTCAGAAGAAAACGGGTCATCCTGTTCGCTTTGAGATCACCGAGCAAACGCGCCAAGCCATTGATGAATACATAAAGATCGAAAGCAAGAAGTCTGGTGACTTTCTATTCAATGGACGCAAAAGCACGAAGCGCTGTTTAACGACCCGCCAATACGCGCGGTTGGTTGCAGAGTGGATTGGCAGCTGCGGGCTTGATCCCATCAACTATGGCACGCACTCATTGCGCCGAACCAAAGCGACAATGATTTATAAGCGGACAGGCAATCTCCGCGCGGTTCAATTGCTGCTTGGCCACACCAAGATTGAAAGCACAGTTCGCTATCTCGGAATTGAAATCGATGATGCTTTAGAAATTGCCGAACAGGTTGATATCTAAGTGCGGAAGTTACTGTGATCGTGCTCTTGACCTTGCTGCCCAAATCAGACGAATCATGATAGTTGCTTTTGTTCTCCACAAATTCGGATTGATGTTGGCGTGGAGATCAAAGCAGTCACATGTGGCTGCAATTATCAAAGGAGCCTGACCGATCAGACAATAAAAAACCCGCCGTGAAGCGGGCCTTTTAAATAGGGAAGCGAAGTAAATCGCCGAATGTCAGAACTTGGTATTTACCAGCTCCCCAAAAATTTGCAAGAGGATTTGCGTTTTCACGCCACGGATTTTTTTTGCCCGACGGTCGGCTCCTAAACCTTCGAACTTTGTTCGTCGGTATGGGGAGGGAACGAAGGATGAGTTATGCCGTGAAGCTGGCTGAAGAGTTTGGTGGGCTGAAAAGCCTGTCACGCATTGGCGATGCGCTGACCAGGATCACCAAAGACTGGGTGGAACAGTTGCTCTGTGATGAGGATTATCAAATTCTCTCAGGGTTCTTGCACCTGAAGCAAAAGGCAGTGAGGAACATCGATACGGTGGCGATGCGCATGCCGTCAATTGCCGCTGCATCGAGGGAAGCAGGCTTTGTCAGCTTCTTTCCCAAGAGGAAGCCCCAGCCCAAGTCGCCTGATTTGGCGGTGAGTTATGAACGCCGCGCCGAACTCGCCTCACTGAGGCCCCTGCCTTCCAAGCTGGAGCGTAAGTTCACGATGGGCGCGCGGGCCGTGTTGAAGATTGTGGGTGATGAAGTGCGGCGCAAGGGTGTCTGTATGCTGTATCTGGGCGAGATTGCAGCAAGAGCCGGTGTTTGTATCGCCACGGCCCGCAACACCATCAGGGACGCTTCTTTTATGGGCTTGGTGACCATTCAAGAGCGCCGGGTTCATCGCAGCCCCAATAAATCCAACATTGTGCGCATCATCAGTGCTGAATGGCGCGACTGGATCAAGAGCGGCAATTACTATCTCCATGATTTTTTACGAAGTGCGCTCAAAGCCAACCCTTTCAGGGGGGGAGCCTCTAAAAAATTAGTGCCCACGGATGAGGTATTTACAATACCTAACGGAAAGGCCGCTGCGCGTCCTTACTTTGATGTGAAACAGCCCTCCGGCTAGCGCCTGCGGGTAGAAAGAGGCCGCCAAAGGCGGCCTAAGTGGCTTATGAACAAGGAAGAAAGGCAGGATTTGAGACCGCATGGCGAAGCCTTGCGCTTTGGTAACCCCTGGTAGCGAAGGTGAGGCGAAGGGTGTTGCATGTAACGCTGTGGCATGTTAGATGTTTCATGTAACACTTCGGAGGCTTTTATGGCACCTACAACTGGCAATGCCCGGGTTCAAAAGCACCGCGATAGCTTGCGCCATGCGGGTTTGCGGCCTGTGCAAATTTGGGTGCCGGACACCCGCCGCGCTGGTTTTGCCGAGGAATGCCGCCGTCAATGTGAGATTGTGAGCCAAGCCGACAAGGCCGATCATGGCTTGGAATCCTTCTTGGATGAGGCTTTGGCCGATCTTGAAGGCTGGAAGGCGTGAGGCGTGGTGATCTTGTTACCGTTGCCATGCAAGGTGACTTTGGCAAGCCCCGCCCTGCCCTGATTATTCAAGCCGATCAATTTGCCGACCACAGCACGCTCACAGTGTTACTCTTGACCAGTGAGCTTGTTGAGGCACCCCTTTTGCGTATTCCTCTCTCGCCCGACTTGGCCAATGGCCTCATCAAGGCCTCGCAAGTGATGATCGACAAGACCATGACCTTACGCCGAGAGCGCGTTGGAAACCCAATTGGCCACATAGATGGTGAGACCATGCTCCGCGTGGATCGTTGCTTGGCGGTGTTTCTGGGTGTTGCCCCCTGATAAAGGAAGAAAGAGGATTTTTTAAAAAGACGGGAGCTTGTGTTTGTGGTTTAGTAAGACAAGAGAGTGTGTTTTTGGTTTGTCTTACGGAATTTAAACTGTTGAATTTGAATGACTTATGAACTTCTGTCTTTAGCGTCGAAACTTGCTGTAAACACTCCGTTTATGCGCCTTCACGATCAGGCCTTGGGGGCCATGATCAGATTGGACGAACGGGTGTGGCGCAGCTCACCAGAATTGGCCTCAGGCTTCAAGTCCCGCTGTGATTTTTATGAAGCCCAAGCGGTCGCCCGTGTGGTTCATCTGGAAGATGTGGTGTTACATGATGCCAATACCGACGTTCGCATGCCCACAGATGAGATATTGGCAGCGTCACGCGCCTTGGTCAGGCGGCGCGAGTTGGCCAAGGCCTCAAAATCCAAATGCGCCGATCCTGAATATCTAGCCAAAATCACTCAACTTGCCCTCACCGATTTCTTGGCCACGGAGTCCGTGGCCTCTTTGGCGACGCAAAGCCCAGGATCAGACGTGCTGGATGAGTTGGCACAAGATGATGTTACATCGGATACTCCCACAAAGGATGATCTCGCGGCGGCCATGGGTGATCTGGATAGTCTTGCGGCTAAGCTCACAATAAAAGCCGCAAACCCCGCATCTCACAGCATTGCCGGGCTTTTACATGAGATTGGCCCCCTGCTTTTGGGTGCCCATTGGAAGGCTTCCGGCTTTATGACGGCCCATAGCCCCAGCATAGCGCGTGGGTTATGGAAATCCCACAATCTCTGGCAACTTCAGGTTGAAACCGAAGAACGCATTACATATTTACTGGCAACATTCACAGAACTGGCCAAGCTTGGCCATGCCGATCTTGATAGGCTGACCCTGGCCCAAGAAGTGATGCTCAACAAGGTTCCCTCCAGAGGACGTCACATCAAGCTCCTTGAAATGATTGCCGTCTTCATCGAACTCCCCGTGGTTTCCAATGCCATTCTCATAAAACGCCTCAAAATCTCCAAGCAGGCCGTGGATTATCTCCTTGCCGAGTTGGGTTCCGCCTTGCCCCGTGAGCTCACAGGTCGTGAGAGGTATAGGGCTTGGGGCGTGTTATAATAATGAAAACATATAGTTATTTGTAGTAGCTAACAGATAGCTACCAATTAAAATTGACCGTTCAGATTGATGGATTTACAGTGTCAGATTTGTATAGTATCTGGTAGCTACTAAAAAGCTTTCTGGTATTGTGTGTTGGTTGGTAGCTATCTGTTAGCTAATATGTACTATCAGCAATGAAATCTTGGAGTTTTGATTATGCCAGTCATAGCGTTTGCGAACCCGAAGGGTGGAGCGGGCAAGACAACAGCCGCACTGTTGCTTGCGTCTGAACTCGCCACCAAAGGAGCGGAAGTCACGATCATTGACGCCGATCCAGAAAAATGGATTTCCCAGTGGGGAGTTCTGGCGGGTAAACCTATCAACATCAAAATTGTAGGCGAAGTTCGCGAAGATACCATTGTCGACCAGATCGATGAGGCATCGCAAAGCTCGCAGTTTGTCATCATTGATCTTGAAGGAACCGCCAGCTTAATGGTGGCAAACGCTATTGGCATGGCCGATCTTGTGATCATACCAACGCAAGGTTCTGCGATGGACGCCAAAGGCGGGGCTAAAACCATTCGGCTGATCCGCAACCAAGAACGTATGGCGCGCCGACCTATTCCTCACAGCGTGCTTCTTACAAGAACCAGTGCTGCCGTAACATCAAGATCGCTGCGCAATGTTCAGGAGCAGCTTCTTAAAGGCGAAATCGACGTATTCAAAACGGCAATTGTGGAACGCGCGGCATTCAGAGATATTTTCGATTTCGGCGGCACATTGGAAACGCTCGATCCCAAGACTGTGAGTAACTTAGACAAGGCTCGCGAAAATGCCCGCGAATTTGCCGGAGAGGTTTTGATGAAGCTCAAGCAAACAAGTCTCGTGGAAAAGGTGGCATGATGGCAAACGAACGACCAAGTTTAGGATTTGGTGATGAGCTTGAAACATTTGATCCCGCACAATGGACTAAAGCTAAAGAGCCAGCAAAACCAGCGCCAGAAATGAAGGCAGCGACAGAACAAGTTGCAGCGGCTTTAGGTTTTAAGAGCAGGGAGCCACAAGCTGCTGCAATAGTAAAGACCGAACAAAAATTTATTGATCGCCGTCGACGCACTGGGCGCAATGCGCAGCTTAATTTGAAAGCGAAACCAGAAACGATTGAGGCATTTTATAAGTTTGCTGACAGCAACGGTTTGGGTCTAGGCGAGGCGTTTGAAAAAGCGGTCAGACTTTTGCAAAGTGAAAATGCGTTGGGCGGTTAAATCAATTTTTATGGTTGGATTTATTTCTTACATTTACACTTCAACCACAAGCGCCTCATCAAATTGTAAATTCTCAAACCGCAAGCCGGCCGGATTGCAGACCATGCGGGTTCCGTTTGGGCGGATGAGATCAACGCTGTGGTGGAGATGACCGTGAATCCAAAGCTTGATACGACCTGTATCTGTCAAATGACTTAAATCAGAAGCAGCAATACCAGCACGCGGATGAGCAGCACCCGGGGCAAGCAGTCCTGCGGGGTGCGGCGCATGATGAGTGATGACGATTAAAGGCAGGGCAGGGGCGCTTGTGCAATGAGCGCTGTGAGTTTGTCGAGGTCAACCTTATGGAGGGCCTGCGCATCACCAACAGTGATGAGAGCAGATGATCCGTTGCGAGTGGTGACAATGCGCTTTTTTGGTTTTTCAATCAGCTTTAAAAAACGAGCAGGCATGGAGTGGTTTATGATCGGCTGACATTGTTGGCTGCCAATATCCCCCGTGCCAATGACACGAGGTTTCAGATTGGGCCACGACATTGACGGTACTGAATTTGGTGTTGAGAAACATTCCAGCAAAGAGTGTGGCGAGGAAAGAAAATAGGGTGCCCACACCCAGTGCCCAGCGCAAACGGTTTGTCATGGGGAGGCCGACGACTGATTTCTGGTTTTGAATGGCGGCGGTCAGCTGGGATTTGAGGCCTGAGAATTCTTGGTGAAGGGTTTGTTGGATATTGGCCTCGAGGTTTTGCAACTTGGTATTCAGTTGTTCGAGACCTTGGGTGAGCGTGCCATTGAAGGTGGAACCCTTGTCAGAAGTGGCTTGCAGCATCTGCTGGATATTTTGGACATTGGACGGCAGGGTTTCGGCCGCCATTGCGTATTTGGATAGCGCATCGATTTTTTTATTCAGCACAGTATTAAGATCGAGAAGGTCTTCGAGCTGCATGAGGCTTGGTTCAGATCTTTTTTGCATTGGCGGCTTCATTCGTTTTTGCCTGTTGCTGTAGCGATGGATTTAGGCTTCCAGTTTTCGAAGGGCTTCAAATCTTTGTCACTGGTTGTTCTGGCGATGATGGCCTGAATGAGCAAGACAGCGCCTTCTCTTTTCTGGGCGAGGATGATGAGAGCGCCGCCGAGAATAATCTTGCGCCGCGTGTGGAGGTTTGGTGGTGAGATATCTCCCAAGGTCCAATCCTCAAAAGCTTTCAGGTCTTGTTTGCGGGGGAGGGCTTTCAGCAGTGATTGGATGACGCGAGCGGCTTCTTGGTTACGGGAGGCATCATCGAGGAGTGCTGCTCCAAGGAGGAGCTTGCGTCTTGTCTCTTTGGCCCGATCTTTTTGAGTTGCGCGGGCGCGTGCCAAGATGAGTCTGGCCTTGAGAGCGGCCATGCGTCGTTCAAGTTTTAAAAGATCAGATTCAAGTTTTTCGATTGTCAGAACGGACATGAAGGGGTAGATAACATATAACCCGAACGAAAGTAAGGGCGCACTTTAGCAAACTTTGTTTGCGATTGGTTGACCTGTGCCGCTAACGCGGCCCGGTTGCCCGTGCGCTCCGGCTGCGCCGGAGCCCCTTACTTTCGTTCTGCAGGTGACATGAACACATCGCGTAATCAGGTGACCGGCAGCAAGCTTTCTTTGGAAGAAGATGAGGAACGCCGTGGTGGCGGCGGTCGTGGTCCTCCGTCTGGAGGAGGTGGCTTTGGTAGTTCTGGTGGTGGACGCAGCGGAGCAATCTTTCATCTGAGTGTGAAAAGCATCTCGCGGGGCAAGGGCCGAAGTGCAACGGCGGCTTCGGCTTATCGCAGTGGAGAGAAGATCAAATGTGAGCGTGAGGACAAGGTTCATGATTATACGATCAAGGGTGGAATTGAGGACACGGGGTTAGAGTTCCCAGAAGATGTAGAATGGATCCAAACCCGAGAGCAGTTATGGAATGCTGCTGAGGGTGCAGAGGTCAGGCGCAATGCGCAGGTGGCACGGGAGTATGAAGTTGCCATTCCGCATCAGCTCAGCGCAGAAGCGCGCAAGGAGTTAGTTCAAGGTTTTGCGGGCTGGTTGGTTGAGAGGTATCATGTTGCCGCCGACTGGGCCATTCATGCGCCGAACCGCCAAGGTGATCAGAGAAACTGGCATGCCCATATCATGACGACGACGCGGGAAATTGGGCCTGAGGGCTTTGGAGCCAAGACGCGGATATTGGATGTGAGACAAACTTCGCGGGTCGAGGTGGTAGCGGTGCGTGAAGCGTGGGCTGTGTTGTCCAATCGGGCTTTGCGCCAAGAGGGGCATGAAGTGCGGGTTGATCACAGATCACTTGGAGACATTGCTGGAGGCTATATGGAGCAGCGGCACGCGGCCCAGGCAAAGGGAGATGAAGCAGGCGCTGAACGCTACGGACTTTTGGCTTTGCAACATGAGCGCAGGCCACAGCGTCATGTGGGGGTGCATGCCACAGGCATGGACCGGAGGGTCAGGCATGATCCCTCTGAAATGAGCGATAACGGGCTGGAGCGGCAGCGCATACAGGCGGCAGCTGAAGCTAATGAAGAACGGGTCAAAGCGCGTGCTGATCGTTTACAGGCACGGGGTGTGATGATTGCGGCGGGTGATGCGCTTGAGAATATTGAGTCAGAGAAAGCCAAACTCAAAGCCAAGCAAGTAGAACAGGAGGCATGGTCACCTTTGGGTGGTGCGGTTCGGCGAGGCGAGCAGAAGCAACAAGTGGAGGGGCAGGAGTTGGATGTTACGGCCGAGGCCGAACAGGAAACGCAAAGCCCGCAGCAAAGTTCACAGAAGCCTGTTGAAGAAATTACGCGCCGACCAGGCGAGAGCGCAGTTGAACGGGTGCGCCGCGAGGTTAAGCCAGAGGATCAGGAACCCGAAAGTGAGTCGCAGCGCACAAAGCCACAGCGAATGCGGTGAGTTCAGATGATGGGGGACTTCGTACACAGTGTTCTAACGGAGAACTGTTCAGGTGTAGAAGTTCAGGGTTTTCACTATGAATGGAAAGGCGTTCGGTTTGCGCTGTTCGGCAGCGGAGGCACTGGGGATTACTGGCTGCTGATATAGTCCCATCTTGTAAAACATTGCCACTTGCATATTGTAACCCAATGGGTTATATGCGTTTCATGCAAACAGTCGCGGAAACTCCTATTTTTACAAAACAGGCCGACGATCTTTTTGATGAAGATGAGAAACAAGAGCTGATTACCTTCCTCTCACTAAACCCGCTGGCGGGTGACGTGATCGCCGGAGCGGGAGGTGTGCGCAAGGTTCGCTTTGGGGCTTCTGGCAGAGGCAAGCGTGGCGGCGCTCGCGTGATCTACTATTACCTCGATGAAGCAATGCCACTTTATGCGTTGCTGGTTTACCCAAAGAACGAAAAGACTGATTTGACACAAGAAGACAAGCGGGCCGCATCAGGATTGGTTGCGGCATTGAAGGCAGCAAGGAGAACCGCATGAGCAAGTTTGGTGACGATCTTATTCAATCACTCAGTGAAGCCTTGGCTCATGCCAAGGGCAAAGGCAAAGCCATTGTTCATGTGCCGCTTGATCCTTGCGAAGTTCGCAAGCATGCTAAACTGACTCAGGCGGAAATGGCACCTCTCATGGGCATGAGTGTTTCAGGTTATCGCAAATGGGAACAAGGCAAACGCAGTATCAGCGGCCCAGCCGCCGCTTTGCTTCGCATCATTGAAAAAGAACCAGACGTCATAAAACGACTTCTGGTCTCAAATGGATAGCGGACAATTTCTAGATTCTTGGTCCAGCGACGACGCGTTTCAACAACGACGATATGATCTTTAGAGATATGTCCAGACATAGGCATAGAACCATTTAAGAGACGACATAATCACCGTCTCAACAATGTATCTTCAATCCCATTCGCAAAAAATAACCAAGGCGGGTCAGGCCGGACGCTTACGAATAGCTCACGCGGGCCACGCCTTAAACTTTCGCAAAAGCAAGGCGCTTGCGCCCTTCTGCTTTGAGTTCGTCTAAATCGAGCTCTCCCGCATCGCCGCTTTCCATTCCTTCCTTGAAGGCTTGGCGGAGCCAGCCGAGTTTTTCCTCTTCCTGCTTTTCCATCAGGCGCAGTGCTTCACGCACAACCTCACTCGATGAGGTGTAACGGCCTGTGCCAACCTTGGCCTTCACAAAGGCAACCAGTTCATCTGTGAGTGACACATTCATATTCATGGGGACACCTTCCTTTTATTTCATTATGGGGTAGACCACAAACTTTGGCAATGTTTGTTATTGCAGAATCAATCGTTCCCGAAGTCGCCATGCTTAAAGTCATCACGTT
This sequence comes from Aestuariivirga sp., assembly GCA_043745625.1. Classification (GTDB taxonomy): domain Bacteria; phylum Pseudomonadota; class Alphaproteobacteria; order Rhizobiales; family Aestuariivirgaceae; genus Aestuariivirga. The sequence goes on from JAYTSN010000263.1 coordinate 10,151, forward strand.
CACTGCTTTCAGTTTTAGATAGAAATCCAGCGAGCATATCAGGCAGCATGTCCGAAGGGAAAAGTCCTGTTTCGTCCGCTACCAGTTTGAGCGCGGGAATGTCTTCGGATCGGGTTGGTTCAATTTTCATCATTGCTGTCAATGGCGAAGACAAAATGTGCCAGGCGGCGGCGTAAAAGTGTACCAGTCTGGTTAATTAAACAAGGGCGGTGAGGCCCTTGGTGCAGTTTGCCGTTATGATCTCATTCACAGTATAATCCCCAGCGTCATAACAGCAGCCGTGAGAGGCAAAAACAGCGCCTTGGGTTTGCTATTGAAGGGTTGAAAACCTAAGTGCTGGTAAAAGCCCTTGGCAGCTTCATCTTTAGCATCAACAATCAAAGCAAATACAGCAGGCTCGGCGCGCGCTGCACGGGCAGCGGCATCTAAGATGAGGGCACCACCAAGGCGTTGTCCTTGAAACTTAACGTCAACAGCAAGACGCCCAATGAGAACGGCCGGCAAGAGTTCATAGCGTGGAAGGCGCTTTTTGGTGGCGTCTGACAATTCCAGTAAGGGAAGGCTGGTTGCCGCTAAAGTATAATAAGCGGCGATCTGTCCCTGATCATCACAAGCGACAAAGCAATTGCTCATGCGGCGCTTGATATCTTGCGTTGCCCGCTCTTTAAAATATTGGTCAAGTTCTGATCTTCCGCACGAAAATCGCGATCTGTCGTGCTGAGAGGTCAGCGATTCAATACGAAGTCCTGCGATCACGAAGAAGATTTTATCAATGATTGATAAGCTTCAGCGGCATGAACAAGACCTGGGGTTGGCGGCGGCGGGTTTATGATCGTGTCAGCAAAAAACTGCTGATCTTCCATCGACAGCCTGATGATATGCTGGTCAGCAATGGCGCGGCTTGCGGCTTCTTGGGCGGCGACGGCAACAAAGTCGCTCACGCTGCGCCCCTGAAGTTCTGCTGCGCGTTTAACAATCAACA
>JAYTSN010000264.1:0-3869 GCA_043745625.1 Aestuariivirga sp.
CACTTGCCAAACGAAATGACAGCGACGTTTTGACGGCTGATCAAAGCTGGGAACAGATCGCTGATGACGTGGGGGTTAAGGTAAGGCTTATACGGTAAACCGGGTTGCGACTTGAAATCAAAGGCAAGCTTCACTTTTTTATACTTCAATCAATTACAAGTCTTGCAAGCTCACGAAGACGACGTGGCGGTGAGGCAGGTAAAAAAATGCCCAACGGAATTAAGGCCTTGAGATTAAAAACAGAACCAGCTTAAGTTGTTGCCAGCACAAGACTCACAGGAAAAAAACTCTTGCCCCTCTCTTGGAATGAAATTCGCGCCCGAGCGGGGCGATTTGCCCATGAATGGCGAGGACGCGGCTATGAAAAGGGCGACACAGGACCATTCTACCACCAGTTCTTTGAAGTCTTCGGCCAGAAGCCCAAAGACGTGAATGTTTATTTCGAAAAGCGCGTGAAGCTGGGCGACGCTGCTAAGGGTTACATCGATCTTTTTTGGCCCGGCAAATTGCTCGTCGAGCAAAAATCACAAGGTCTCAGCCTCACCAAGGCGCGTGACCAAGCCACCGATTATTATCTGGCGCTGAAGGCCCATGAGAAACCGCGTTACATTCTGCTGTCAGATTTCCAAAGCTTTGAATTGCTGGATTTGGAAACCGGCAATGAAGCCGCCTTCCTGCTGAGTGAGCTTTCGCAGAACGTCGGCAAATTTGGTTTCATGGCGGGTTACACGCAGGAAGCCCCGCGGGATCAGCCAGAGGTGAACATTGAAGCCGCCACCCTCATGGGCAATTTGCACGAGCAGTTGAAAACCTCTGGCTATGGCGGCATTGATTTGGAACGCTTGCTGGTGCGGCTGATGTTTTGCCTGTTCGCCGATGACACGGCGATTTTCAACCCTGATCAATTTCTGCATTATATTGAAAACCACACCAGTGAAGATGGCCGCGATTTAGGTTCCAACCTCATTCACTTGTTTGAGATTTTGGATACGGCCCCCGAAAAGCGCCAGAAGAACTTGGATGAAGATTTGGCGCAGTTCCAACATGTGAATGGAAAGTTGTTTGCTGGCTCCATCCGCACGCCAAGCTTTGATACGCAAATGCGCCAAGCCTTGCTGCAATGCTGTTATTTCAACTGGAACAAAGTTTCGCCTGCGCTTTTCGGCTCACTGTTTCAAATGGTCATGTTGCCGTTTGAGCAACGCAAAAAGGGAGCGCATTATACATCTGAACGCAATATTCTGAAAACCATTCACCCGCTTTTTTTGGATGGTCTGCGGGAGGAGTTTCACAAGATTCGTGATTCAAAAGCCACCCAGCGCCAATCGCAGTTGGAGAAATTTCAAACCAAACTGGGCACATTGACATTTTTCGATCCGGCCTGCGGCTGCGGAAACTTTTTGATTTTAGCTTACCGCGAATTACGTGTGTTGGAGCTTGAAGTGTTGCAAGTGCTTTATCCCGATAAGCAATTGGTTTTGGATGTGAAGGCCTTGTCAAAAGTTGACGTCGATCAGTTTTATGGCATCGAGATTGAAGAATTTCCCGCCCATATCGCTGAAGCCGCCATGTGGCTGACGGATCACCAAATGAATATGCGCTTGTCTGAAGCGTTTGGCCAAGCGCTGGTGCGCCTCCCCTTGGTGAAGTCGGCCCATATCAACCATGGCAATGCGTTGACGGTGGATTGGAAAACGGTGATCGCACCAGAAAAGCTAAGTTACATGCTGGGCAACCCGCCATTTGTGGGGAAGAAGGAACAAAGCGCACAGCAAAAAGAAGATATGCAACTCGTTTTTGGTAAGCAGGATAAGGCTGGCCTGCTCGATTATGTAACCGCTTGGTATTGGAAGGCGGCACAATTTATTCAAGGTACAAAAATTGTGGTTGCATTTGTTTCCACCAATTCCATCACGCAAGGTGAACAGGTGGCCGTTCTATGGCACCCACTGCTCACGCGCTTTGGAATTCATATTCGATTCGCGCATCGCACCTTCAAATGGACAATTGAGGAGAAAAAAGCCAAGGGCATGAAAATTGCCAATGTGCATGTTGTCATCGTTGGATTTGCTGCGACTGATGAAGCCGCAAAACTTCTTTATGAATATGAGAAAGTCACGTCGGAACCTCACCGTGTTGCCGCGAAAATTATCAACCCCTATCTTGTCGATGGGCCAACTTGCCTAATCAAGAAACGCAACCAACCGCTTTCCAATGTGCCAGAAATAAACAAAGGGAGCGAAGCAACCGATTTTGGTTTTTTGATTCTATCAGCTACCGAACTCTGTGGATTTCTTGAGCTGGAACCGAATGCCAAAAAATGGATTCGGAAATTTGTTGGGGGCGATGAGTTTATCAATTCAATAGACCGCTATTGCCTTTGGCTGGTCGATGCAAAGCCTGCGGAATTGCGAGCAATGCCACAAGTTATGGATCGCGTTCAAAAAGTTAAAGAAGCTAGACTTAGCAGCGACAAGGCAAGGACTGTCCAATGGGCAAATTCTCCTTCATTGTTTTCGGAAAATCGTCAACCTCAAACAAATTATTTGCTGATACCCAAGGTCTCGTCAGAAAAGCGCTATTATTTACCAATCGGCTTTTGTGAGAAGGAAACGATTGTAAGCGGCAGTGCCTTGGTTGTGCCCAACGCCACGCTCTTTCACTTCGGCATTCTCACTTCCGCCATGCACAATGCTTGGATGCGCCAAATCGCGGGTCGTATGAAGAGCGATTATCAATACTCCGCTTCAATCGTTTATAACAACTTCCCTTGGCCGCAGAATATCGCCGCCGCTGCTGAACAAGATATTGCCGAGAAGGCCCAAGCCATTCTTGATGCGCGCGCCGCGCACCCTGCGGATACGCTGGCTGATCTCTATGACCCGCTCACCATGCCACAAGACCTGCAGAAGGCGCATCAGGTGTTAGATAAGGCGGTGGACAAAGCCTATCGCAAGCTGCCCTTTGACTCAGACCGCCAGCGCCTTGAATATCTGTTTGCGCTGTATCAACAATTGGATGCACCACTGGATCTGGCCCCTAAGAAAACAATAAGGCAGAAAAAGAAGGTTGGGAAATGACTCAGCGCAGATTTGCCAGTTTCAGCATCATTGCATTGGAAAAGCTTTTTGACGAAAAACGCCTCGTGCTGCCGGAACTTGAGGCCATTTCAGCTGAATTGGCTTTTCGAACGACAACGCGCTCCACAAAACTGAAAGAACGCGTTCTCCAAGCAATATCAGTTTTTGGCTCTATTGCCCCGCCTGAAGATGATCCGCCGTGGAGCGGCTATGAGCGCAGTTTGAATGATGCGGAGCGAAGCTTGATATTAAAAGCTCCAGTAATCGCCTTGGCCGAAAATTTGAACGCGCTGCCCTTGTTGAACCAAGGGACACAGTTGGCGCGTGCCAGTGAACATATGTTGGTGCCACATATTCGCAAAGAAATTGAGGAACGGGGGTTGGACTTCAAACTATCGTCAGATGCCTTCGGCTTAGCCACAAGGCTGGCAATTTTTGAATTGCGCAATGGGCCTATTCAACGCTGGCCAAGTTTTGCTTTGTTGTTCCGCAAGATGTTGGGGCAAAAATCTGTGCCGTGGCTTCCGATGCTTTTCTTGGCAGCTGTATCTTCGCCAGATTTGCTGTCAATTGACATTGATCTCGCAGAGATAATTGCTTTCAGAGATGATCACAGAAGTTAATATTAAAAATCACGTTCCTGCCCAATATCTTTATTACGCGCTTCGTTTTGAACCCTTGCAATACATAACGAACCTGCATATAGAGCAGCCGTTCGCCCAAATCGGGCCAGCAAGTGCGCCCTTCGTCTATCGGTTAGGACGACAGCCTTTCACGTTGTAAAGACGG
>JAYTSN010000265.1:0-11072 GCA_043745625.1 Aestuariivirga sp.
TTTTGTGGGGGCAGGAACACTTCGTTGATTTGATGGCCCTGACAGGTGACCGGGGTGCACGCAGTTTGATTGAAGCACGGCGTGATCAGATTGTTGAAATCGCTGTGACTCATGATGGGATTTTGCTGGACGCCGATACGCCTGAAGCTTTGGCCGAGATCAGAGCGAAATTAAAATAGAATTCTCATATTAATTGCAAATTTCTAAAGCTCACATGGCCCTTGCGGCCAATGATGATGTGATCGTGGACTAAAATTCCAAGCGTGTTGCCAGCGGCTATCACTTTCTTGGTCATTTCAATATCGGGTATTGAAGGTGTTGGATCACCCGATGGATGGTTATGCACCATGATAATGGCGGTTGCTGAAAGTTCTAAAGCACGTTTGATTACTTCGCGCGCATAGACTGGGGTATGATCCACACTTCCGGTTTGTTGTACTTCGTCTGCGATTAATTGATTTTTCTTGTCGACAAACAAAAGCCTGAAACTTTCAATTTCTGCAAAGGCCATGGCCGCGTGGCAATAGTCTATGATGGCTTTCCAACTGCTCAGCAACGGACGATTGATAACAGCACCACGCGAGAGGCGGTGGGCTGCAGCTTGGATCAGTTTTATCTCAGTTGCCACAGCAGGGCCAACGCCTTTGACTTCCATCAGTCTTTCAGGCGCAGCGCTCACCACTTCGGCAAACGAGCCAAACCTTGCAATGAGGGCTTTAGCGATTGGCTTGGTATCGCCGCGTTTAATGGCGCGGAAGAGTACCATTTCAAGCAACTCATAATCGGGCAGGGCGTCGGTACCGCCGATCTCAAAGCGTTCACGCAAGCGTTCGCGGTGGCCCATGAAGGTTACTTGATTAGTCGCATCTTCGAGGCCTTTGGCCATCTCAGATTTTGACCTTAGGCCGATCAAGCCCTTTTGGTGAGAGCGTGAATATTTCGCAGCCCGTTTGCGTGACCCCAATTGAATGTTCGAATTGCGCAGAAAGTGAGCGATCACGCGTGACTGCTGTCCAACCATCGCTCAAGATTTTAACGTGGGGTTTGCCAAGATTTATCATCGGCTCAATGGTAAAGAACATGCCGGGTTTGAGTTCAACGCCTTCGCCGCGCTTGCCATAATGCAGCACGTTGGGGTGATCATGAAAAACTTGTCCAAGTCCATGCCCACAGAAGTCTCGCACCACTGAGCAGCGTTCAGCTTCGGCGTAGGTTTGTATGGCATGGCCGATGTCACCTAAATGCGCGCCGGGCTTTACCTCGGCAATTCCTACCATCAGGCATTCGTAAGTCACGTCAATCAAGCGCTCAGCCGCGCGGCTGATTTCACCTACAGCATACATGCGACTGGCATCGCCGTGCCAGCCATCGACGATGAAGGTCACATCGATATTCACAATATCGCCGTCGCGCATTGGGTTATCATTGGGGATGCCGTGGCAGACAACATGGTTGATCGAAGTGCAGCAGGCTTTGCGGTAGCCCCGGTAGTTCAAGGTCGCTGGCAAAATTTTGTGGGTTGAAGCAAAATCCATAAAGAATTCGTCGATAACCTCAGTTGCCACGCCCGTCTTCACAAGTGGTGTAACTTCATCCAGAGCAACCGCCGTTAATTGGCCAGCTTTGCGCATGGCTGCGAAATCATCTGGTTTGTGCAGTTTGATGCGGGATGAAGTTTGGGTCTTGGTCATTGTATCATTCTGTCAGGGGTTTTCGTTTCGGTCAATGTGTGGCACTGATTGTTGGAAAATGAGAGGTTTAGATGACCCAAGCTCCAACTGCAGCGGTTTTATTGATTGGCAATGAGGTTTTATCTGGGCGCACCAAAGATAAAAATCTAGGGTTTATTGCAGATTATCTTTCAAGCTTGGGCATCGATTTGATGGAAGCACGGCTTATTGCTGATGATGAAAGTGATATTGTAGCCGCAGTCAATGCTTTGCGGGCCAGGTACACATATGTTTTCAGCACAGGCGGCATCGGGCCAACTCATGATGATATTACGGCTGATTGTATGGCCAAGGCTTACGGCGTTGGCATTTCGCACCACCCAGAAGCTGTAGAGATTTTGACGGCTTATTACCGCGAAGTTGGGCGTGAGGCCAATGAAGCACGGATGCGCATGGCGCGCATTCCTGAAGGGGCAACATTAATTGATAATCCGATTTCGAAAGCACCAGGGTTTCGGATTGGCAATGTGTTTGTGATGGCGGGTGTGCCTAAGATTATGCAGGCGATGATGGACGCTTTAGCGCCGCAACTCACCACGGGTGCTGTTGCAAAATCCCTGACGATTGAGTTTCAAGGTGGCGAGGGCGATGTGGCAAAGCCGCTTGGTGCTATTCAAGACCTGTTCCCCGGTGTAACGATCGGATCATATCCATTTGAATCGCCAGAAGGCTATGCCACGAATCTGGTGCTGCGCTCGCGTGATGTCGATTCATTGGAGAATGCAGCTCAAGCAGTTTCCGCCATGGCCGAGGATTTGCGTTTGCAAGGTAAGGCGCGCGGGTGGAAAAGACTTTAAGCGGCCAAAGCTTTCCTTACTTTTTCTGTCAAATCATTGCGCGTGAATGGTTTGTTCACCAGCTCAATGGTGTCGGGCAAATCTTGCATTTGGCGCACAGAGCCAGGAGCATAGCCCGACATAAACAGGATTTTTAACTCGGGCCGCAGTTTCATCGCTTTAGCCGCCAACTCTGGGCCGTTCATGCCGCCAGCCATGATCACGTCTGATAAAACCAGATCAATGTCTCGGTTATTATCGATCATCTGAAGGCCTTCATGGCCGTTCGTTGCGGTTAAAGTTTCAAAGCCCATTTCTTCTATCATGGCGGCTGCCACTTCGCGCACAGAACTATTATCTTCAACAATCAAAATCTTCATTTTGCGCGCATCATAAACAGTTTCTGTTTGACTGGTCGTTGCGCCCAGCTCACGCATTAAGTGTTCTTGCAATTCTGCTGGGCGTTTGATCACATCAATTTTTGAAGCTGTATTGAGTTTAGGTAGATATATTTTGACTGACGTTCCGTGGCCAACCTCAGAATAGATTTTTACGTGGCCGCCTGATTGCTTAACGAAGCCATAGATCATTGAAAGGCCGAGACCCGAACCTGCTTCAGGCCCCTTGGTGGTGAAGAAAGGTTGGAAGACTTTTTCAATATTTTCTGGCGCAATGCCAGTGCCTGTGTCTGTGACAGAAATTTCAACGTAGTCGCCAGGTGTTACTTCTTCGTGCGATTTTGCGTAAGCGTCATCCAGGCTGCGGTTCATGCTTTCAATAACCAAGCTGCCGCCGTTTGGCGCCATAGCGTCGCGTGCGTTAATGGTGAGATTGAGGATTGCAGTTTCCAGCATGGTCTTATCAGCTTTGACTGACCACAGTTCAGAAGATGGTATGATTTTCAAGTCAACTGTGGCGCTCACTGCTTGTTGCAACATATCTTGCATGTTGAGGAGCAGCTCGTTGACTGCCAGTTCTTTATTTTGAAGTGTTTGTTGTCTGGAGAATGCCAACATACGGCGTGTTAGGTCAGAACCTTTTTCGGATGCGTCGATGGCCGCACGGATGCGCTTTAGGGCGCGTTCATCGCCCTTTACCAGTTGCTCAACCAATTGCAGATTGCCCATCACCACCATCAACAAATTGTTGAAGTCATGAGCAATGCCGCCCGTGAGTTGGCCCACAGCTTCCATTTTCTGAGCTTGTTGAAACCTGTTTTCGAGGGCCTTGCGTTCAGTTACACATTGGCACGCGCCAAAGATTGCTTCAATTTCACCGTTTCTGCCGCGTTCAGGATCCATGGTAACTTGGAAATATTCTAATTCGCCGGATTTCTTTTTAACGGCGATTTCAAGATTTTTGATTTGGTTGCCGATCTTGGCAAGTTCTAAACCTTCGACGAACTTTTCACGATCACCGGGTTCGATCATTTTAATGAACGTATCGAGATTGGGGTGAACCATAGCGTTGGCGAGGCCTAAAAGCGCTGCCATTTCAGCCGTTAAGCGTGACACGCCGCTTTCAACGCGCAGCTTAAAGCTGCCAAGATGCGAAACCGCTTGGGTGCGCTTTAACATCAACTCGGAATTTTTCAGCCGCTCAAGCGTGATCATCTGATCATCCACGTTACGACAAAGGCCAACTACTTTTACAGGTTTTCCTGTGGCTGGATCGCGGATCAGGCCGGCGACAGTTTCAATCCAAGCATAATTGCCAACGCCGGTTTTTACACGGTAACGGGTTTGAAAAATATCATTGCCAAATGGAGCGTTCTTGATTTTTAAATCGATGGCTTTGTCGGCGTCTTCGGGGTGAATGCGGTCGTTGAAACTCACATAATTCAAAGTTCCTTCGGTTTCGCCTAAGATTTCCAACATTTCTGCGGAATTGTAAGTTTCGTCGGTTTCATAATTGTAATCCCAAAGCGCATAGCCGCCAGAGCGCAAAGCAAGTTGCAACCGCTTTTCGTTGTTCATGGCGGTCATGGCTTGCTCAATGCTGGCGTTTTGACCGATTAACAAAATCGATGTTGAGGTTTCGTCTTCCCAGGCTTGGCTACGGAAAATGGATTTGACGTAGCTTCCCAGTGGCGGTGTGTAGCTGATTTCGATTTCTGGAGCAGCGTTAGAGCCAGCAGCGGGAGGCAAATGGCGTGCAGAAATAAGGCCTGTTCCAAACTTCATTAAAGGTTTGCCGACGATTTCTGATTTTGAGCAATTCCAGCGGCGTAACAAGGCCGTTGAAACATCTTTGATAACGGCTTCAGGCATGGCGATGTGCAAAATCTCAGTGTTTGCGATTTCAAAAGCATTAATCAGCGCGTCAATCATTTGGTTTTGCCTGTTTTTGGTCAATTATCCCGTCATCATCGCTAGAAAGTATGAAACAAGTGTTGATCTAATCGTTGTCATTGCAATGAATTGTGCAAATTGTCATAGAGCAACGAGCAATGCAGGGGGTGAAGGCGATGGACGAAAAGTGGCAGAAGAGTTTCCCAGTTTCTTGGGATCAATTTCACCGAGATGCACGGGCTTTGGCTTGGCGGCTTTCTTCGGCTGGGCCATTTAGGGCAGTTGTTGCAATCACACGTGGCGGCTTGGTTCCTGCTGCAATTGTTGCCAGAGAGCTGGGTATTCGAGTGATCGAGAGCGTATGTGTGGCCTCGTATGATTATGACACACAGGGACAAATTTCAGTTTTGAAGCCAGTTTCAGCAGAAATTGTGGGCGCCGATCAAGGTGCTGGTGTGCTGATTGTGGACGACCTTGTTGACACAGGTGCAACAGCCAAAGTGGTGCGTGAAATGATGCCAAAGGCGCATTTTGCAACTGTTTATGCCAAGCCGCAGGGCAGGCCGCTTGTTGATACTTTTGTAACAGAAGTGAGCCAAGACACTTGGATCTATTTGCCTTGGGATATGGGTTTGCAATTCAGCCCACCCATTGGTGAACGCGCTACGGCTTAGGATTTTAGATAGTCAAATTTGCGGACTTCGAGTTTTTGCAAGAATTTGATGTGGGACGGATATTTTTGCACCGCTTGTTGAATTTGCGGTGCTGAGGACTGGCTTGGCTTTAAGTTTGCTATGATTGCTTGGTAGCAGCTCAAGAATGACTGAAAATCGGCAGACATCGCTACGGCCTCGTTGCCAACAAGAATGTGCGCGGTTGTTTTGAGCGATTTCCCGCGGATCATGACTTTCCCAGCATCAACAATTGCCAGTGATTCTGTTTTGGCGGTGAGGGCGCCGGCGATCACGATATTATGGCCGATGCTTTTGCAAACGCCCTCGGCCCTCGAGGCGAGATTTACGGTTTCGCCGAGTGCCGAATAATCAAAGCGCTCCAATGAACCCATGTTGCCAACAATTGCGGAGCCGGAAGCCAAACCGATGCGCACAGAAATGGGCCATAATCCGAACGGTTTTAATAGCGCTTGATAGGCCTCGTCGGCATTAAAATTGGTGAGTTCAGTTTGAATATCGAGCGCCGCCAGACATGCCATATATTGATGATCGCTTTGAGGCAAAGGAGCGTTCCAAAACGCCATCGTTGCGTCACCTATATATTTGTCGATGGTGCCGCCGTTTTTTAAAATCGGCTGACTGCAAACACTGAGCAGAGTGTTGACGACTTTCACTAACACTTCAGGCTGAAGCACCTCGCACATTGGTGTAAAGTTTTCGATATCAACGAACATCACCGTGATGTCGCGGGTTTCGCCACCCAATTTTAGCGCGGTTGGATTGCTCTCAATTTCAGCCAAAATGGTTGGCGCAACATAATGGCTAAATACATTGCGCAATTGCCGACCTTCTCGTTCGGTTACGAGAAGGCGAAACGCAATGGTCGACAAGAAAGTTGTTGCTAACGCCAATATTGGGAAAGTGACATCAAGCAATAATCCGAGATGGTTGAAAGCATAGGCCGAGGCAAAGGTTAAACTGGCGAGCGAGGCGATGAGGCCGATGACGAGGGGCAGGGGCCTTATCATCGCTGTGAAAAAAGCAATCAGTAACCCTAGCAGCCCTACGAAATAATATTCCGAAGCGATGATCCATTCGGGGCGCTGCAAGAATTTTTTGGATAGTATTTGTTGCAATGCTTGGGCATGAATTGAAACACCGGGGATTGCTTCGCCCAATGGAGATGTTCTGGTATCGAGAAGGCCAGTGGCTGATGTTCCGATTAGCACAATATGATCTGCAATGAGCGGGCGTAAGATTTCAAGATTTTGCACTTCGAATAATTTGGATGCCGACACATAAAGACTTGGATCATCATGACCGTAGTAAACAGAAAACTGCCCTCTTTCAGAAACAGGTATCTCGAATGCGCCGACACGGATGGAATCAATGGTGTCTTCGGTGCTGGCTGATCCGTTTATGACATAGGTGCTTTCACCTTGGACAACGCGAAGGGCCTCTAAAGTTAGACTCGGATAATAGGTTTTGCCGTCCGACCACAGCATTGGAATTTGCCGAGCAACACCTTGTTCTTGTTTCAAATCAAGATTGATGCCGCCGATGCCCGCTGCCGCTTGGTCAAGAATATTCAAGTTTTGCACGGTTCTTTGCAATTGTGGTGGCGCGCCAAGTGCGGCCAAATTAATTTGGGCGAAACCTGCTTTGGCGAGCGGGGGATCGGCACTTCCGTTTTTTGCTTTGGCAAAAGCGGTAATGACCGGGCGGTTCGAAATTGCCTGCGCGAATATCTCATCGTTATTCGGCAGTGGTTTTGCATCTGCCGTTTTGGCCACTCGTTGCTTCATTGCGGCATCATTTAAAACCAGATCAGGTGACATCCGGTCTCGCTCAGGAAAGACAATGTCGAATACAATTGTTGCGGCGCCTAAATCATGAAGCTTGTCTAACATTTTCGCCAGATCAGTGCGCGGCCAAGGCCATTGACCAAGTTGTTTCAGCGACGTTTCATCGATATCAACAATGCGCACGGGAAGTGGATTTGTGTCTTGGCGTGGCCAAATCCGCTGCAGCGTGTCAAATCCTGCACCGCGCATTGTTGCAAGGGTTATGGGATCGGCGATGCGGACTGCGAGCAGAGCCGCAGTGGTCAGGATTCCAATGAGAATACCAGGTAGAACACGACGCCACTTCATTTTGCAGACGCGTTAAAACAGCGAATTCGGACGAGAGTTTTTTGAATTAAAGCTAAATTCATGCCGTCATAATTTAACAACCGTTTCCACCTGTAGCATTTCCGCGTGAACATGGCGCTCCAGGTTCATCATACTTTTGGTTTCGGTCTAGCCGTTCGCCCAGTTGTGTGGAGGGTTGATTACACAAACTTACATTGAGTTTGAAGGCAGCCCGCAACTGCCCTTGATTAAAAATATAGGGCAGGTTTGCTCTTAACCGTTGAATTTGTGCTTGGCCGATCAATTTCTTTGCGGTTCCGTTCTCAGTTGTCCCCACTTCGCATGTGGGGTTTAAATCAACGCAAGATTTGCTGCCTTTTTTGCTGCACAGTCTAACCTTGCCTTGCAATAGCGCAACACCAGTTGCCTCCTTTACCCAAAAGTCAAAGCCTGTGCCCCTGATGCCGATTGTGGCATTTGCGGTTTGGATATCGTAGGCGCTTTTTGGGCTTTTTCCGGTGATGAAACGGAAGGTGCCGCGCAATGCTCTAATGGAAAAATCTTGGGCGGTGTTGCCGCTGCCGCGCATCAGTACCTTGCTGATCAACAATGTTGAACCTGGTCCCACAACCAATTTTGTACCGTCGACGAAAAGGATCTGTGCATTGCCTGATGTGACGGTTATTTTGTCATTTTCAAATATTGGGGAATCCGCCGCCAGAGTGCGGTTGCCGCCGGGGCCTGTCGAATTTGGCGAACCGATTACAGCAACAACCTTGGCTATTGGACCTGCCATAGCAGGAATCGACATCGCCAATAATGAAAATAAAAATACCAATAAAAATCGTTGGTTCATGGCCAGCGCTCCTAGCTCTTGCGAGCCCCCAGCGAATGTTTTAGTCCGGTTAGTGGCGCTTGGCAAGAATGCGTTTCAAGGTTAAAAGTCAGCGCTATGGATCCAAAACCAATTCTTTATGTGCTGGGTTTGATTGCTCTCTTGCAATTCAAACACTTCATTTGTGATGGGCCTTTGCAAACGTCGGCCATGGTTCAGCAGAAATCGGTTTATGGAGCGCGGCTCGGGGTATTACATTCAGCTTTGCACGGTTTAGGAACGGCCATTGTTCTAGTGTTTTTTTCCAGCTCGATGGCGATGATTGCGGGTTTGGCTTTCATTGATTTTGTAGTGCACTATCACATTGATTATTGCAAAGAGAATGTTATCAAATATTTTCAGTGGGATTTTAAAAATCCAAAGTTTTGGTGGGCTTTGAATGCAGATCAGGCGGTGCATCAGCTCACTTATTTGGGACTTGTTGCTGTTTTGTTTATGGCCTGAGCGGTTGGTCGGCCAGCACTTTGCGAGAATTCGAGCGACGCATTTTTTGGGCCAAATCGCGACCAAGAACCTGATACAGAATACCGTTCAACTGACGATCACGTGCAACGACTTTGGCCAGGCGCATTTTTGAAAACACAATCACGCGAGAAGTTTCGTCTACCGTTACGCGCGCATTCGCCGGGTTGCCCGTGAGGTAAGCGATCTCACCCACAAATGACCCGCTATCGAGATAGGTTATGAACGAACCATCGACCTCAACATGGGCCCGGCCTTTGAAGAGGAAATAAAGCGAATCTACCGGCGCGTCTTGCCTTGTTAAGGTTTCGCCAGGTTCGAAGTTTTTCCATTCTGCTGCGCGCAGTAATTTGGCAATTTGCGAATCATCCAAACCTTCAAAAGCCTGGCGTAAGGCTGGTGCTTCAGCAGCGGGCAGGGTGGCCCTGATCTGGTCTCTGATCAGCCAAGTTAATCCGTAAAGATTGATAAGGATGAATACAGCGTCCCAGGCAAGACCAGGATAGCCCGTGCCTGATATGCGGAAATAGACGATTTCCAAAAACAGTCCAGCAACAGCCAAAACCCGCAACCAAAATATATTGGTCAGAAAATAAGAGATCGCCAACACGACATATGCCATGTGGGCGGGCAGGTAGGTGGGATCGAGCGATTGTTCGAAAAAATTCATGCCATAAGATCACGCGACGAACAGTGCTTGTCAAGCAGATGTGCCTCGCCTATCAGGGCAGTCGCAAAAGTAGAAATAGTGCGGGCGTGGCGTAATGGTAGCCGCAACGGACTTAAAATTCGTTGGGAGAAATCCCGTGCCGGTTCGAGTCCGGCCGCCCGCACCAACCCTTTGTTCGTGCGGCTCCTAAGAGATGAGGATCAGGAACGGTCTACCTCTAGTGCCCATGGCAAGGTAGTTGCCGTTTCAATGCGCACCACCCCATTGCCCTTTGGCGGGGTAAGCAGCGCTTCTGACCGACAACATGTTAGTCGATTTACGCAACGCGTTTCAAGTCGCCAATTCAACAGTGAAGTGCCCCGGGCGGTGGGGATCGGGTAGGAAAGTGTCTTCTTGCTACCAACAGGAAGACCACGATGCCCAAAGGCTACACCCACCTGACCCCCGACGACAGATGCCAGATTGAAGTGCTGCTGAAAAGGGGCGATAGCAACCTTGCGATCGGGCGGCTTTTGGGGCGTCCTGCCTCGACGATCCGGCGGGAGATCGCGCGCAACACGGGTTTGCGGGGCTATCGCAAGCGGCAAGCCCAGCTGGCGTCATCGGCGCGCCGTTCGACCGCCAGCCGTCGGGCGAAGAAGATGACGGTCGAGGTGATCGCCGGGATTGAGGCAAAGCTGTCGGATGAACAATGGAGCCCTGAGCAGATCAGCGGCTGGATGCGGCGGCAAGAGACGCCGGGCGCGTCCGGTGCCAACCATGCCAATGCCAAGCCTCCCTGGGTCAGTCACGAGCGCATCTACCAGCATGTCTGGCAGGACAAGAAAGCCGGCGGCAGCCTGTGGCGGAACCTGCGCCACAACGGCAAGACATACAACAAACGCAAGGGCCTGACATCAGGTCGCGGCTGCATTCCCAACCGCATTGATATCAGCCAGCGCCCCGCCATCGTCGAGCAGAAAGCCCGCATCGGAGACTGGGAAATCGACACTGTCATCGGTGCCGGCCACAAGGGCGCACTGGTGACGGCGGTTGACCGGATGTCAAAATATGTGGTCATCGAGGCGGTGGCCAACAAGACGGCAGAGGCGGTCTCGGCCGCACTGGTCGGCAGGCTCACGGCACTGTGCGCCAAGGTACTGACCATCACTGCCGACAACGGCCGCGAATTCGCAGGCCACCAGCAGATCGCCAAGGCGCTCAACGCGGCGTTCTATTTCGCGAGGCCCTATCATTCATGGGAGCGCGGCCTCAATGAACACACCAACGGACTGATCCGCCAATACTTCCCAAAAAACCAGTGCCTCGATGGCGTCACCAGGGCTGACGTTGACAGGGCCGCATATCTGCTCAATTCTCGGCCCAGAAAAATCCTCGGATACAAAACCCCGCAAGAAGTGTTCTCCACCCCACCGCCCGGGGCACTTCACTGTTGAATTGGC
>JAYTSN010000266.1:0-11058 GCA_043745625.1 Aestuariivirga sp.
GCAACCCGATATGCAAAAACCACCGCATCGTTCCAAGCCGAGTGCCAACTCGCCGCTATCATGTTATGGCTTCGTTAATTCAAGGACACTGTCTAGAACAATGGATACAATGAACATCAAAATCATCGGTGGCGGCATTGCCGGGCTTGCCAGCGCCATTGCCGTGGCCAACGCAAGCGGCCACGCCACAGTTTTTGAGAAAGCAGCAAATTTCGAACCCGTGGGCGCTGGCTTACAATTGGGTCCCAATGCCTCGCGGGCTTTGCAAACACTAGGCACATGGGATGCCGTAAAGCCTATCACCTACGCCCCACCCGAGATCCATATGCGCGATGGCCGCAGTGGCAAAGTTCTAAAACGCTTGGCGCTGGGCAAATCGTTCGAACAACGAGCAGGTCTACCCTATCTCACAGCCCACCGCGCTGATCTGCACCGGGCTTTGATGCAAGTCGCCAACGTGAACTCCCATATCGAAATCAAAACAAATGTCGAAGTGAATGATCTTTCAATCGAAGACTACGATGGCGTTATCGGCGCAGACGGTGTGTGGTCCAAAACCCGCGAAAGACTTTTCCCCGGAACGTCAGCTATCACGACCAGCGACACTTATTTCCGCAGCCTGCTGCCTATGCCATCAGTTGCTGGCGATGTAGATTTTGAATGCGTAAATCTCTGGTTTTTCCCCGGCGGCCATGTGGTGCATTACCCCGTTGGACATCCAGCTCAACTTAATCTGATTGCCATCACAAATGGCTCAGAACCAAAACTGTTTTTCCAAAATGCGAGCGAAAATTTGCAAAGCGTTTTGGCCCTGCCAGCTCAATTTACCAAATGGCAAGCCGCTTATGTGTCTCCACTTAAAAAATGGCATCAAGGCGACATCACATTAATCGGCGATGCCGCCCACGCCACCCTGCCCTATTTAGCGCAAGGTGCGGCGATGGCATTGGAAGATGCAGCGCTCTTGCAAACAGAATTCCGATCAAACCAAAAAACGGCTTTCGAAAATTTGAGCCTGAAACGAATATCACGCACTGGAAAGTTGCACCAGAACTCGATGCGGGCCGGGCAAATCTATCATTCCTCTGGAATAACCGCAGTGTCACGCAACACGGCATTGACGTTGGTACCGTCCACGATAATCCAGAGCCAGCTCAATTGGATTTACAGTTATAAAATTTGAGGCTGACAAAATGCCAGCCCCAAAATTTAGACTTACAATCCGTGTACAGGTCAATTTTTCACGGTGCCACGTTGGTTCGCATTATTTGAATTTGGATTACTTGGATCGTTACGGCCACCCTCAACTTTCACTGGCAATTCCATATAGCAATAAGGCCTCCTTGCAACGACCGCTACAGCGGCAAAGGCTCCTGATTGCTTCGAAACACACTTCACTGCTGAAGCGCGGCAATTATTATCTTCACCATTGGACATCCAAGTTGGGCGGCCAAAGCGTGCAATGTGTTGTTTGCAACATGCAACAACTTTAGTTTTGGAACTGGCACGGCATTCGTCAAGCATCCCGGCACTTGCTTGGCTAGCAAAACTAGACATTCCAATTCCTGCAAAACCAGCAAATGCAAATGCGAGAACGGTGTTACGTGGGTTGATAAAGCTAATCATGATATTCTCCTGTTTGGTTGGTTGATCATTGCGCTGATCGATGTCCAAACAATGGCACCACGTGGCTGAGCCAAGGCTGAATGGGGCGTTCATTTTAAATTCATGAGATCCCAAAACCTGTATAAAGCGTAATGGAATATAGGCCGCAAAAAAATCGTAACTATGCTAAGTTAACATCGTCGTAAAACACAATCGGGAGGTTTCTCATGAAAATAGTTTCTGCATCACTCTTCGCACTCGCCTTAAGTTCAGCTGCGGCAATTGCCGCTGGAACCACACCACCTGCAGCACCAGCTGTCCCAACAACTGTGCCCACCCAGATGAAATGCAAGACAGGTGAAGTTGTGAAAACCGTCCGTAAGAAGGGCTCAAAATCTCAAAAAATGTGTGTTAAAGCCACGGCCGGCATCATCCCTGATAATGAGCTTTATGCTCAGGGCTATCTGCTGGCCAAGACAGGCGAATATGATTGGGCATTGAGCGCCTTCAACGCCATGGTCGATCAGCAGACACCAGAAACATTGACGATGATTGGCTATAGCAACCGCAAAGCAGGCCGCCTCGAAATTGCTGTTTCATACTATGATCAAGCCCTCGCCATACAACCCGATTATGTGAAGGCCCGCGAATATTTGGGCGAAGGCTATGTTGCTGCAGGACGTGTTGATCTCGCAAAATTGCAGCTTGCCGAAATTGCCAAGCGCGCTGGCACATCGTCAGAAGAATACATTGATCTGTCAAAAGCGATCGCTGGTAAAACAGTCAACTTGTGATGATTTCGGGGGCGTAAGCCATTCAACTTGGCCGCGCCCCCAATCTCCAACTCCTAACCTCTCCGCCAATGCCGGCAGCAAAATCCGCAAATCATTTTCAAGCGTCCACGGCGGGTTCACAATAATCAGTCCGGAACCCGAAAGCCCGCCTTGCGCAAATGCAGCTTTAATGCGCAGTTCGCACCACATCATGTTTGGTATGTTTAAAGATTTGATTGTACTTAAAAATTGTGCGGCAAATTCATCCGTCGTCACCGGATACCAAATCATAAATGTTGCTGTCGCCATGCGCCGATAGCCAAATTGCAAGGCCTGGGTGGCGCGCAAAGTCTCATCAAGAACTTCAAACGGTGGATCAATTAACACAAGTCCGCGCCGCTCGCGAAACGGCAATTCGGATTTTATAGCTTGCAGATAATCGAGTTGTTTTACATAAACATTTTTAAGCGCTGAATAATTCGTCGTAAGTTCCAAAGCATCAACGGGATGCAGCTCGTTGGCAATCAACCGGTCGTCAGCGCGGATAAGACGCGAAATAATTTCAGGCGAACCCGGATAATATTTCCCGTGTCCGTCTGGGTTGATAGCCGCAAGCACGTCACGGTAAGATGCCATCACGGCTTCAACATCAGACGCAAAATCTTCATCCAGTTTCGCAATGCCGCCCAACCATTCGCCGGTCTTGGTGGCTTGAACCCCAGTCAAATCATAGCGGCCAACGCCGGCATGGGCATCAAGCACAGCAAGCGGTTTATCCTTCGAAGCCATTAATTGCAGCGTGCGGGCCAGCACGATGTGCTTTAAAACATCACCATGGTTGCCGGCATGAAAACTGTGACGGTAATTCACGCGCGAGACACCACTGCTGCGCCACGCAAAACGATCAGTAACACAACAGCACAAGACACATTGGGCATCTGAAAATCTCATATTAACGAAAGAGTTAAGCCATACTCATCGGTGCAAAGACTAGTCAAGTGAGAGGCCGGGGTTAATCTTCCATAAACCATTTCTCGCCAAACCTTCTTTTTGTTTGCGTGAGAAGGAACTTTCGGTGTTTAAATTTTGGTCTATCCTCGGTCTCATTTTGGCAAGTGCCACAGCACATTCCGAAACCCAAGCACCGTGGTTTGGAAGTGAAGCAGCCACACCAGAACAAGTCGCCATAAAAATTTCAGCGGCTAAAACGCAAAATTCCGCACTAAATCAAGATTGCACAATTTATAGTTGCTCCTCTTTGGTAAAAATTGCTATGCCGCAGCAGAATAGCGGCTCCAATCCTTAATCCTGACACAAGTTTGGTTTTTTAACGCTATTCCAAACTGGGGAATCAAATGATGAAGATTACGACTCAAAAAATTATCTTAATAGCCGCAGCCACTGCACTCAGTGCATGCACAAATATGAATTTGTTTAAGGATTCCGCAGCGCCTCCGTCATCCTCTATGGCCAGCCCGCCTCCCTTGGCTGACGAACCAACCATCACAGCAACCCCAACGGTTTTAACCTCAGCGCAGATTAAGTCTTTGTTGACTGGTAAAAGCTGGGCTTGGAATGGCCCAAAGAATAGCGGTGTAACGCTCTATGCTTCCGACGGAACGTCTTTGGTTCAAGTTACCGGTAAAGGCACGACCAGCGGCAAATGGATCACCAAGGATGGTCAACTGTGTGAGAGCTTCTCACCAGCTACGTTCATACCACAAGGTGTTCCAATGGCCTGCCAGACTTTTACAGGCAACGCAGGAACGTATAAAGTTGGCCAAGCAACCTTTAAAGTCGCTTCTTAACAGCTAACCTATTCTCACCTAACACAATTTCGCCCAACACAATCTAGCCATGAACGAGCCACGCTGTTGCCGTGTGGTTTATGCATCATGTTCAGTCTTGGAGAACAAACATGGCGACAAATTTTACCCGCAGAGCAATTTTACTCGGCGCAATTTCGTTGATTGCAACGGAAAGCGTTGCGAGTGCTGAACATCCATTTTATGGCGGTGCCGATTTTGTGGGTAATCCTGATTTGTTGCCGCCCCCCGAATCGCCCACTGATTTTCAGATTGAAAGCTTTGCCAGCCAAATACCAGCTAAGTTTCGCAAACAGATGGTGACATATGGCAACTCGGAAAAGCCAGGCACTTTAATTGTCGATCCAGAATATCGCTTCCTCTATTACATCATGGGTCCCGACCAAGCCATAAGATATGGTGTGGGAGTGGGCCGCGAAGGTTTTGCGTGGTCGGGCAACGCGATCATCGGATTAAAGCGGCGCTGGCCACGTTGGTTGCCTCCACAATCAATGGTAGAGCGTGATGCGCATGCGGCACAGTGGGCAAACGGCATGCCGGGTGGGCCAACAAATCCACTTGGAGCGCGCGCTCTCTATCTTTATGCCAATGGTGAAGATACATTGTATCGTATCCATGGCACCAATGAGCCCCTTTCAATTGGCAAGGCCATGTCTTCAGGCTGTGTCCGAATGTTGAATGAGGACGTCGCTGATTTATTCGAAAGAGTGGAAAAAGGAAGTCATGTTGTCGTCCTCGCGGCCGGATCACATTAAGTCTACTTGCGAGCTGATTCAGCTTGTGGCACATCCCTTCAAAAGACGGCGAACTTTGTAACATGATTCCAAAACTCATACTGGCCAGTGCCAGCCTTGTAATTCTGACCGCATGCACAAGCACACCCAATGGTATTCGTGTAACAAAAGACGGTACGTCTGCAACCTCGTCCAAGCAAGGTGCCACGATCCGTAATTTAACTGTCGCAGAAATTGGCCAAACTGTTGTTGGCAAAACCTTCCAATACACACGAAAAGACGGCACAGGCTTTGTGGTTTTTAATGCCGATGGTTCGCTAACCATTACTGATGATCAGAAAGGTGCATCTAATGGCACTTGGAACGCCAATGGCGCTGAATACTGTGAAACCTATGGCGCCAGTCCTAAAGAATGCGGCGTGTTTAAATACACAGGCGATGCCTATTTCGCAGCTAATTCACGTTTAGTAGAGATGAAAATCTAGATCGACCTGAACTTTGACGATTCCGTCAAAGTTCAGAAAAGTTGATCGAAAGCAAAAAACTTAGGGCGATTTTGACTTTTCCATGAAAAGTCAAACCGCTCTAAAGCCAGCGGATGCTTACCACCCGCTGGCCCATAAACTGATTATGACTGCGAAGGCAGCTGACCTTTTGGTGTTAAACCATCAACAACCTGCGGCAAAGTTTTAGCTAAGCGCTGCATCAGCTCATCTGGTGTTAAACCAGTTTGCTTTGTCAACATTTCAACCATGCTGGGCGGCAACATATTTGCAATCTGATCGCCACTGATTTGTGAATTAGCACCAGTGCCAACCCAGCTCTTTGCAATATCAGCCAAGCCGCCTTGATTCATTTGGGTAACGAGACCGCCCAAACCGCCAGCGACACCACCCGGAACCTGCGCCTCTGTGGCACCTCCAGAAAGGCCTTTCACAAATTCCCCAATTTTGTCACGGTTTTGATAACCAGCAACCGCAACTAAACCCAACAAAGCACCCCAAGAAGGCATTCCGGCCATGATATTTTCCTTTCAAAAGTCCGAGACCTAATTATGGGCATTATTACGTCGATTTCAAGAACAAGCTGTTGATGAAGACACAATTTGAATGTTAAAGTCATTCTACCGTAACAAGGAGCGACAAAAATGGGTATTATCTGGACAATTATTCTCGGCATCATCGTTGGCACAATCGCCAAATTCATCATGCCAGGCAAAAATGAACCTCAGGGTTTCGTAATGACCGCTATTCTTGGTATCGTGGGATCGTTCGTGGGCAGCTACATTGGCCAAGCTTTGAATTGGTATCCTGCAGGTGGCGGAGCCTCATTCTTCATGTCTATCGTTGGCGCAATCATCGTGCTGTTGGTTTATGGCATGGTTATGAAAAACCGCGCTGCTTAATTAATCTTGCAAAAACGGGTTGTTCAGCCGCTCAATTCCAATGCGGCTGGCAGCCCCATGCCCGGGCAGAAACGTCACATCGTCGCCAAGTGGCAAAACTTTTTCTCGAATTGATTTCAGTAATGTCTCATGGCTGCCACCCGGCAGATCCGTGCGGCCTACTGAATTTTGAAACAAAACATCACCCATCAGAGCAAATTTGTTGTCAGCATTAAAAAAAACCACTGACCCCGGTGAATGCCCCGGCGCTTCATGCACGCTGAACTTCAATCCACCGACGACAACTACGTCGCCATCTTTCAACCAACGATCCGGTGTCACCACGCGTGCGCCATGGATTGCGAAAGCTACACCTCGCTCAGGTAAGTTATCGAGAAACATTTTATCGCCAATATGCGGGCCTTCAACTTTAACGCCCAGCTTCTCAGCCAACTCCGCCGCACCCCCAGCATGATCAATATGGCCATGCGTTAGAAGAATGCGCTCAATCTGAACACCAGCTTGTTTGATTGCATCTTCAATGCGGTTGAGATCACCACCGGGGTCAACCACTGCGGCCATGTTGGTATCTTCATCAATCACCAGCGAGCAGTTCTGCTGAAATGGTGTAACCGGAACAATCATAATTTTAAGTTTTGCCATGATGCCTCTCAATTAGCGGCACTCCAGATTACGCGCAACCTTGCTGTTGTTGTGTCCGCCAGCTAAGCCCCGCCTATGTTGAACAAATTATCACCTTACGGTAATATGATCGCCGCAATTGCTACAGTAGTCAGTTGCGATATCGCCTTTGGTCTGACCTACCAATTACTGCCGTTGATTTTGCACGCGCAAGGCATTCCCGCTTGGCTGATTGGTGTCAACGCTGCAATGGGGCCTTTGGGCTTGCTCATGGCTGGCCCTTTTTTGCCAAGCGTCATTCACAAATTTGGCGCGAAGCCGTTGGTCTTCTGTGCAATCATAACAATCATATTCGTTCTGCTCGGCTTTGCCGTGCACCTGCCGTTCATCCTCTGGTTTCCCCTGCGCTTTTGCTTGGGTATTTCGATTGGAATGTTATTCACCGTTAGCGAAGTTTGGATCATCAATGCTTCCACTAATGGCAATCGCGGATTGGTGATGGGTCTCTATACATCAGCACTTTCAATCAGCTTTGCAGTGGGCCCACTGATTGTTCCCTACACAGGTATTGATGGTTGGCTGCCGTGGGCCATTGGAATGGTTTGCGTGGCCTTTGCATCTCTGCCTCTGATGACAGTGAATGTGAGTGGCGACAGCAATGAAAAGCCCCACGGCTTTATCGAAGCTTTCATAAGAGCGCCCATTCTCTACGCCGCCATAGCTACAGCAGCCATATTCGACAACATCATAATTTCATTCTTCACCATTTACGGCATGGGCCGTGGCCTGAGCCTAAGCAATGCCAGCGAGATATTGGGCCTCGGAATCGTCAGTGGGTCACTGCTGTTTTTTCCGCTTGGTATGCTGGGCGATAGGTTTGGTCGTAACCGTGTGGTGGTGATCTGCGCTGGCCTCACAATTCTTAATGCCGCATTGCTCACAGTATTCATCACAACACCATTTTCTCTGGCGCACACGATTTTACTGATAACAGCGGCGTTCGGCATTTATGTACTCAGCCTTGCCATCGTTGGAGATGTGTTCAAAGGCCCCGACGTTGTGGCAGGCTCTGCTGGTGTTGCCGCCATGTGGGGCTTTGGCGGGCTTGTTGGGCCGCCTGCAGCTGGTGCTGCAATTGACGCATTTGGTTTTAACGCTATGCCCGTAACCATCATGTTGCTTTATGCAATTTTATTTGCCGCCCTTATGTTAAACGGCGGCAAGCTTGTGCGCCAAACCGAGATTGACCGACCATGACAATTGACACCTCTCCCCTGCTCACCATTCGTGATTTTCTGCGTTATGCAATGACCCGTTTTCGCGTCGCAGGCCTGGCCCATGGCCATGGCGCAACCAACGCGCTCGATGAAGCAGCTTTCATCATTCTTGAATCTTTGAAACTGCCGGTAGACGACATCAACCCATGGCTTGATGCGCGCTTGCTTGAAGCCGAAAGGACAACGCTTGCCAAATTGATTGATGACCGCGTGACCACGCGCAAACCCGCCGCCTATTTGTTAAAACGAACATATATGCACGGCATTCCGTTTTATGTCGATGAGCGCGTGATCATCCCCCGCTCATACATTGGCGAAATGTTAGTGAAAGGTTTGTTCGATGAAGCAGGCTTGGGCTTCGGCATTGAACCTGAAAACATAACCTCTGTTCTAGATCTTTGCACAGGCTCCGGTTGCCTCGCCATTCTCGCCGCCAATACGTTTCACAACGCTGAAATCGCCGCAGCAGACATTTCAAGCGATGCCTTAGACGTTGCTCGTATCAATCTGAAAGAACACGATTTATCAGACCGTATCACGCTTCATCACGGCGATTTACTTGATGCCGTTAAAGATCAAAAATTCGACCTGATAATAACCAATCCACCTTATGTTGCCACTGAAGAAGTAAACGCCTTCCCCCCTGAATACGCCCACGAACCACGCCTTGCACACGAAGGTGGCAGCGATGGTTTCAACCTTGTGCGCGAAATCATAAAACAAGCACCAAAACATTTGAACACAGGCGGTGGCCTTCTCTGCGAAATCGGCATTGGCCGCGAAATTCTAGAGGCTGAATTTCCAAAGCTGAATTTCTTCTGGCTTGATTCAGAAGAGTCAGAAGGCGAAGTTTTCTTTCTTAAATTTTAAGCCCCGAAGCCTTTTTAAAATTCTCATACATCGCCCGCGTGTTGCGTGCCATGTTAGGCATTAGCGGATAGCACTGTTCCTTTAAGCGCTGATAACCGTCAGCACCCATTTCACGCTCGAGCACATTGCGGTATCCCGGCAATGAAGACCACGTGGCAACCGTCTGTGGGCTGAACTCACAATGAAATTGTGTGCTCAATGCATGCTGATCAATCGCCAGCGATTGCACCGCAGCCAAAGGCGAAGCCGCCAAAACCTTTGCCCCCTGCGGAGCGCGTTTTACTTCGGCATGATGCCACTGCATCACTTTTTGGGTGTCTGGCATTCCAGCGAAAAATGGGTGCGACTTGCCTTCATCCGAAAGCGAAACTTCACACACACCAACTTCTTGTTTGTCTGCTGGGCCAACTTCACCACCCAGAGCCGTGGCCAAAAGTTGATGCCCAAGGCAAACACCAAGATAAGGCTTAGCCCTATCCCAAACCCACTCTCGGATCGCTGCTTTTTCTTCTGCCAAATAAGGATATTGCTCTTTTTGCCAAGTATCCTGCGCACCACCCAATACAAACATTAAATCATAGTTCGCAAATGAGGGAATGGCTTGTCCTTCAAACACCCGCACTAAATTTGGAATAATCCCGTCCTCGGCAAAATAATCCAAGAACCTGCCAGGATGATCATGATCCATATGCTGCAAAACCAAAGCGCGCTTCATTAAATTCTCACAATAATTGTAAATTGATCGCTTGTGGCCCGCGCCCGCGCGTATCGTCTTCCACGGCATAGGAAATATACATGCCCTCATCCAAATGCGGCACACCTGCCCTTTGCACAGCTGAAACATGCACAAACACATCCCGCCCGCCCAAGTCAGGCGTGACGAAACCAAAGCCGCGCTCTTTATCAAAAAATTTGATTTTTCCGCTAAAGCGCCTTGTCGGAGGAATGGCATTCATTCCCCCAGTTACTCTGAGGCGACGACCGAAATCAACTGGCGTTCGTAACCCGCGCTAAAATTGCATCTAACTTCTGCACCAACGCCGGATCGCGCTTTTCTGGCGCGGTCATAATGGCAAAGTCCAGCGCACGGTCAGAACCGATTGGGCAAGCTTGATGTTCTCGGGATAAGCCCTTTGCCAACCGCAACACAAAGCGCTTGGCCATTTCGCTGTTGTTTTTCATAACCCGAACAACCTGCCCCACATCCACAGCATCATGGTGAGGATGCCAAGAATCAAAGTCGGTAACCATGGAAACCTGTGCAAAGCTAAGCTCAGCCTCGCGCGCCAACTTCGCTTCAGGCATCGACGTCATGCCAATAAGACTAGCGGCCCAAGATCGGTGAAGTTCGGACTCAGCTCGCGACGAAAATTGCGGCCCCTCCATAACGACCAAAGTTCCACCCCGGTGATAGTCAATCCCTTCGGCCTGCAAAGCGCGTTCGGCCGCATCAACTAATAGAGGCGAAACCGGATCGCCAAACGGAACATGGCCCACTAGGCCAGTTCCAAAAAAGCTATTTTCACGTTTAAATGTTTTGTCGATAAATTGGTCAACCAAAACGAATTTCCCAGGCGGCAAGTCAGCTTTAAGCGAACCCACAGCTGAAAGCGAAACAAGATCGGTAACCCCTGCTCTTTTTAAGCAATCGATGTTGGCGCGGTAATTGATCGTGCTTGGCCCATAGACATGTCCCCGTCCGTGGCGCGGCATAAACACCATTGGCAACCCATCAATCTCACCCATCCGCAAGGCGTCGGATGCTTCACCCCAAGGGCTCTCTATGCGCTGCCAGCGCGCATTGTCCATGGCAATGTCATAAACACCTGAACCACCAATAATCCCGAGAATTGTTTTGGTCATGCCGCCTCCTGAGCCAAACCCATCAGGCCGCAGAAACAACCTTTTCGTCAAGCATTTGTTCCATGCGGGAGCAGTCGCGCCCCT
>JAYTSN010000267.1:0-1238 GCA_043745625.1 Aestuariivirga sp.
CCATTTTTAGCGTGAAGCGCCTTTACTTTACGGCTTTCGTTTAAAAAATTCATTGGTGTTCTGAAGAAGCTTAAGGCGGCGGCTTTGCCGATGTTCAATAGATTACCAAGTGGGCCACCTTGGTGCACAAAGCCAAAAGCCGAGAGTGTAATCCATTCGATTGCCAAATTTAGCGGGCTTGGTTCGATGACGACAGCGATAAGCGAAATAATATTGAGAAACGCCACTAAAAACCTGGAGTGCGACCAGCCTTTGAAGGATTGCCGCAAAATTAATGATCCAAAAATCAGCGCTGGAGCCAAAGCAATAATGCTGCCGGGCCAACCTTGTTCACATACAAAACCTGAGAAAATCGCCGCGATTGAAGCGACCGTCAACCGCCAAACATTGCGCCATGCAATTATCTGCGGCTTATAAAATTCAGGTTCGTTAAACTCTTCACTGGTGGTCAATATCATTCTCCGTTTTATCAACGGGAATAATATCTCACACTATGACGCCGCACAGATATAGGCAATATATGCCAATATTTGCCACTTCAATTGCGTGAAGTGGCAAATTTGTACGTCGTTCGTTTTACTGGCTCGCCCAGATAATACGGGCCATCCAATCGACATCCTTCATATCCAGCATCTTGGTTTCGTGGGCAGCGTTGAAGGAGCCCAGTTCCAGGGTTCGCGCTGTCTGGCGATGCATGATTTTGGCCATCACTTGGCCGTCGGAGGTGCGGACCACAACGCGGTCGCCCTTCCTCACAGTAGCACCGGGTGACACGATAATTGTATCTCCCTCGCGGTAAACGGGTTCCATGGAGTTGCCCGTAATCTCGAGGCCGTAGGCTGCGGTGTCAGTCACACCTGGCACATCGATTTCTTCCCAGCCATTGCCTGATGGGAAACCTGAATCGTCAAAAAAGCCGCCCTTGCCCGCTTTGGCAAAACCCAGCATGGGGATTTGCTTCAGCCGAGGCGCTTGGCCTTTGCGGCCCGACAGCAAATCCATGAATTCTTCAACCGGTGCTCCAGAAGCCGTCAACACGCGGTCGATGCTTTCCATGGTTGGCCAGCGTGGCCTGCCGTCAGGGCCGTTGCGCTTGGACGGGTTGAAAGATGTGGGATCAAGGCCAGATTTCTTGGCCAAACCAGAAGCTGAAAACCCATAACGCTCGGCAATTGTGTCAATCGCCGCCCAAACTTGCTTGTGTGTGAACATGAAAAATCCTCCGCAGTTTTGTTTTT
>JAYTSN010000268.1:0-3844 GCA_043745625.1 Aestuariivirga sp.
ATCAAGCCGCCCTGGAATATCCAACAGCCGCCATCATGCCACTGTTCATGTGATAGAGGTGATGACAATGGAAGGCCCAAGTTCCGGGGTTATTGGCATCAAATTGAATGGTGACGTTTTCTCCAGCGGGAACCAACACTGTGTCGCGCACAGCGCCGTCGGTCACTTTACCGCTTAAGCCAACAACTTTGAAATAGTGCCCGTGCAGATGCATGGGGTGGGCCATGCTTGTCATGTTGTGAAGCATCACTTCAACGCGCTCACCTTCGCGCACACTAAAAAGCGTGTCGTGCATCATGGGCTTGCCGTTAAAGCCCCAACTATAAGCTTCGTCGCCTTCGGTGAGCATAACGATTTCAGAATGGCTGACGGGTTCTTTCAAAACTTGTGCAGCAGAATGCAGCTGTGCTTCTAACGAAAAATCCAGAGCTGCGCCGACTTCGCCTTGATCTGAAATTTTTGCGATCTGTGCATCACCTGCGTGAATGATGATGCCGCTGCGCAAAACCGTTCCTTCCGATTGAAAGACAATAGGCCATGCGCCAGATTCATTCGGCAAAGCGATGCGAATATCGGCGCGTTGGGCAATCGCCAAAGGGAAACGCGAATTGTTGACGGGAAACACTGTGTTGCCATCAACAGCAATAAGTGCGCCTGTTAAGTTGCCAAGATCAATCCACATATTGGTGGCAGAGGCGGCATTGATGATGCGCAGGCGAATGTGCCCACCTTTTTCAGCTCGCAGTATTTCAGGATCATCCAAGGTTCGATCATTAGCCAGCATTGCATCGTAAGCAACATCGGCGGCCATATTCATTTTTGAATGATCCATTCCCTTCATATTATGCTTGGCATGTTCGCCCCCGCCACCGCGCAACTCGGCCATGATTTCTTGCGGATCGCGGAAAGTAAAATCATGCAACATCACAATATGTTCTTGTTCATCAAACAATTGTTTCTTGAGTTCATGAACGATGAGTGGTGCGGCCAACATGCGCTGTTCTTGCAAACCTAAATGCGAGTGCATCCAATGCGTACCGGGCTTGGTGTTTTCGAAATCATAAATTCGGGATTCGCCAATGTTGATCAGCGGCGAAGAAAGATCAGGAACACCGTCTTGGGCAGTGGGTGGTGTTAGGCCATGCCAGTGGATGAGGGTTTTATCGTCAATTTCATTTTTCAAATTAAACAGAAACGGTTGGCCAAGAACCATTTCTAATCCTGCTTTGCCGTTTGGGCCAAGAATGCCGTAAACCTTTGCAGCTTTGCCTTTCACATCGAGAATGCGCGATATAATGCGGAGATCCGGTGCGGATTGTGCGCGGGCCAAACCGATGAATGGTGTCGCAGCAAGTCCGCTCAATATTTTCCGACGCGATAATTTCATCTGTCCACTCCGTAAAAGAAAGCGGCTATAGCCCTCGGCCGATGTTTAAAAATTTCTCACGGCGTTGTGTTCGCAATAAGTCTGGCGACAATTCGGAATAGGCCCGCAAGGTTCGAGCTATGGCTTCTGCGGTCGATTGCATGGCTTGTTCAGGTTTACGCTGTGCGCCACCCAATGGTTCAGGAATGATCTCATCAATGACGCCAAATTTTTTCAAATCTTGTGCAGTGATTTTAAGGGCCGTTGCCGCATCCTTGGCGCGGGCTGGATCACGCCACAAAATTGACGCCGCACCCTCCGGCGAGATCACGCTATAAATCGAGTGCTCTAACATCAACACAGTATTGGCAGTGGCAATGGCAATGGCACCACCAGACCCGCCTTCACCAATAATCACTGAAACCAATGGCACGCCAAGTGACAAGCAACAATCGGTGGAGCGCGCAATGGCCTCTGCTTGGCCGCGCTCTTCTGCATCAACGCCTGGATAGGCGCCTGACGTGTCAACAAAGGTAATCACGGGAATGCCAAAGCGATTTGCCATTTCCATAAGCCTTACGGCTTTGCGGTAGCCTTCAGGCTTGGCCATGCCAAAATTATGTTTGAGACGGCTTGCGGTGTCGGAGCCTTTTTCTTGGCCAATGACGACAACGGACTGGCCTTCAAAACGGCCCAAACCGCCGACCACGGCTTCGTCTTCAGCAAATTTACGGTCACCCGCCAACGGCACAAAATCAGTGATCAAAGTTTCAATATACTGCAATGCGTGCGGGCGCTGACGATGACGCGCCACCTGCCCCTTTTGCCATGGTGTTAAGGCAAGATAGAGATCGGCCAAAATCTTATTGGCCTTTTTCTCAAGAGATTTAACTTCGTCAGCAATGTTAACCTTGGCATCAGCTTGCGCCATGGCGCGGAGCTCGGCAATTTTGCCTTCGAGTTCTGCTACCGGAGCCTCAAAATCTAAAAATTCTAGCATAGTCCCTCAAGGGTAAAGCGATGTGGTGACGTTACTGGCGATATGGGCTGGCAAAGTCAACTTTTCTTGTTTTGATCTGGTTTGGACAGCGGATGGAAGTTTTCCACGGCTTCTTTAAGGCGATTGGCTTGGACGTGGGTATAAATCTGCGTGGTTGAAATATCGGCATGGCCAAGCATTTGTTGAACGGCTCGTAAATCAGCACCATGGGCTAATAGATCACTGGCAAATACATGTCTGAGCACATGGGGGCTGACTTTCTCTGCATCAAGGCCTGCTGCACTGGCCAAGGATTTCAATTCCAAGGCAAAATGCTGGCGGGTGAGCTGGCCTTTTGCACCGTGGGAAGGAAAGAGATGTTTGGGTTCGTCTTTGCTGTTGAGTTTTAAAGCTTTCACATAATCCAAGAGAAAACCACGCGCCCTATCCGACATCGGCACCATCCGTTCTCGGCCACCCTTGCCTTTAATCGTGAGAAAGCCATCGCCTGCCAAAGCCGTGCGATAAGAAAGCCCTACGAGTTCGGAAACGCGAAGACCAGTTGCGGCAAGAAGTTCAAGCAAACACTGCATCCGAAGCGATTTGAACCGCGGCAGACCTTCAGATTTCTGCACTTTTTCAGCAGCTGCGTTCAGCAGCGCCACCATTTCTGCTTCGCTCAAAATTTTAGGGAGTGGCTTTGCAGCCCGCGGGCCTTCAACAATAACCGCAGGATTTTCCTTGGCCAACCCTTCACCGTGCAAAAATCCATGAAACTGTTTGACCGCTGATAACCGTCTTGCTGCCGTGCTTCGTGCCAAACCGAGAAGGTCTGCTTCACTCAGAAAATCTTTCACGAGATTTGTATCGGCAACCAATGCCGATGAACCGCGCGCATTGAGGAATGCAACATAACTTTCGAGATCACGCCCATAGGCGGCCAGTGAATTCGCCGCCGCCCCGCGCTCAGCACTCATCATTTCAAGAAAGCGTTCCACCAAGCGCTGATCGCCCACGTTATTTTTGGCGGAGCTTTTCATACGGCAATGATTTTATGATTTCGGATTGCTCCGGTGGAAAACTGGCCAATGCCAAGGCAGTGCCAT
The DNA here is from genome assembly GCA_043745625.1 of Aestuariivirga sp. Taxonomy (GTDB): domain Bacteria; phylum Pseudomonadota; class Alphaproteobacteria; order Rhizobiales; family Aestuariivirgaceae; genus Aestuariivirga. The sequence goes on from JAYTSN010000268.1 coordinate 3,452, forward strand.
AAACCGCACCGGCGATGAGCCCAACGACAAAAATAAATTTTACGGTATCTGGCACGTCTTAATGTCCTCAGCTCACAGCTTTATGCAGAATAGAGCCAATCAATGTCTGATAGGGCATACCTTCTCTCGACGCACGTTCTTTCAACCGCCGCAAATCTGAACTCCGCAAACGAAGGGAAATTTTGATGCGCTCTTCATTAAGCGTGGCACGGGCGATGGCTTGAAACTTTTTCATTTTTTCTTGTGTTAACTCATCAGTCGGCGGAACATAATCGTCGCTTTCAATAAGTTTCATAAGCTCTTTTTCTTCGGCATTAATTTCTTCAAGGGTCGGATATTTCTTATTCATCAGTTTTGTCCTTCAAATAAATGGACGTATATTTTCTGCTTGGG
>JAYTSN010000269.1:0-10982 GCA_043745625.1 Aestuariivirga sp.
AAAGTGACAGCATAAACGCCCGAGGGCAAGAGCTTGACATTCAAAACTTTAGAACCAGGCACAGAGTCTCTGGCGATAACCGCAGCCTGAGATGGCGCAATAGGAAATTCACCAACGTCTTCAACGAGTTGGATAAAGGTGGTTGATACAGCTTGGGCTTTAACCGAGCTCACGCCTCCGGTCAAAATGCTGCTCAATAATACACAAAATACAAACATTGCTTTATTCACGTTAATGACCCCCAAAAAGTTCAGACTGCAGCTATAGACGGGTGAAACTGAATGCAACATGAACAAAGCCTATTCGCCCTTCGGCCGTTTCCGAAATGGGTCTTGGCCTCTGGCAATCTTATCCAGCTGCTCTTTCGACAAGTTCTTCGGCCGAATGATATTCTTTATATTGGGAACGAACTGACTCAGAACAATCCCAATTAAGCCAATCCAAAAACTGGGTGAGCGCGCGACCAAAAAGGCCGCAGCGCCCACGCCAATCATTGTCGCCATCAGCAACAATGCATCCGTCATTTAATCACCTTGCCGGTTGTATTGGTGCGCACAGACCACACGGCCGTGACCAAAGCCACAAAGCCCGTGACAACCGAGCCATAATCACCCATGGGCAAAATGCCCTTACCGATCAGAAACGCAATAACAGGGGGCAAGACAGCGCGGATCACGCCGCCAATCATATCGGTGTTCATTTATATTATTCCTTGATTACCGTGGTTCCGCCACGGCGGCGGCTCAGCCCATACGGGCAAATTGAAAGTGCATGCCGTCAGCCCGGCGCTCATCGTCTGATGAGCCATCGCCGTTCCAGTCCCCACCCCATACGCCGCCCAATTTCAAAAACGGCGCGATCACCTCTTGGTGCAGCGTTGCAAAATGTGGCGTCTTGTCGTGAAGCCCATTGCGTGGTGCATCAAAATCCATGGCGCAACCATAAGCGTGCATCGATAGATGTTGCAGCCCGCGCATGGGCCGATAACAGTAGGAACCTGAGAATACGCTCATTCCCCATTCATCAATCACGCGCTGGTCTTGCCCCGCATTTTTCCAAACTTGATTGAGCCATTCCAAAGTGGCCGCAGAGCAAGCGCGGTGAATTGGAAATTTTTTTACAGGTTTGATCATGCGCATGAAAAAAGGCGCACTAACGCTGACGATATTCGAACGATACCACGCGCTCGAAACTGTTGCAGCATGGTAGAGACGAGGATTGCCATAGAAAGCATCAGCCTCGCTTTGTCTGGGCCAGGTGGTCATAGGTTGTCCTTTTGAGAAGAAAATTTGTGATGCGCGACCTCACTAACTAACCCTTCCCCCGTCGGGGGAAGGTGTCACGAAGTGACGGATGAGGGCTGCGGCCGCTGGGCCGCAGTAACGCGAATTGAGGATTGTCTGGTTAAGCTCCGAGCGTGCGTTGTCCTCGCTGCGCTGCGGCCCTCATCCCCCTCCGGGACCTTCCCCCAACGGGGGAAGGGTGAGTATATTTGAAAATCTTCTCTAACCCCGCCATCCCAAAACCAAGGGCACATATTTGCCCAATGCAGCACCCATTGTTGCCGCAAGGCCGATCACAATCGTCAGCACGCGCCAACCGCCTTTAACTCCAACCAGCGTATCCCTGATCTCGCGCACGTCAATGCGCATGGCTTGCACATCTGCTTCAACTGCCTGCATGCGAGCTTCAAGGTTGCCAATCTCGCGTTCAATATTTGTCATCACCAGTGTTCATCTCCAAATTAAAATGATCAAGCCGTTGCCACCATTGCCACCTTTGCCTCCGGTCACACCCGCGCCTGCACCACCACCGCCCGAGCCGATTGCGCCATTGCCGCCATCGCCGCCCGGTGCCGCATTGGACGATCCGCCGCCCGAACCGCCGCACGATCCAAATGGAATGTTCGAAAGAAATCCGTCATTGCCGCGCGCGGCGGCCAAACCACCTGCAATTGTCGGGAACCAACCTGATCCAGTTATTTGACCACCGGCAAAATCAGCACTCGTCGTGCCGCCACCACCTGCTCCTCCGCAAATGTTAAGTCCTGTGCCCCAAGGGGCAGCCGTGCCCACACCACCCGTAATAGCACCGCCCGCAGCGCCCGCAATTCCTGCGTAACTTAGCATGCCGCCAAATGCCGAAAATGGGCCAGCGCCCGTCGTTACAACAATGGCACCGGCCGTACCTGCCGCACCCACAGCTGCTGCCGATCCAACGCCGCCGCCACCTGCCCCGGCAGCGCCTGATTGCACTAACAAATTGCCCCTTGTGCTATTGGGTTGAACACCCACAAATGATACCGCGCCGGACGAACCAGCAAGACCTGCACCGCCGCCCAGTCCGCCAACTGCGACGTTGACAAAAATAACATCGGGCAGCACTAAAGCGGTTAGTGTTACGCGCGTGATGGCACTCGATCCGCCGCCGCCCGACCCGCCACGCGCTGTTGCAGCAACACCAGCAAATCCGCCTGCACCACCACCGCCCGAACCAATGCAGATGATTTCGAGTTGGCTTTTGCCTCGCGGTTTAACGATTGATTGCCAGTCGGTAGCACCCAGAGCATTGATAATTTGAACATCAGCGCCATTGCTTACATTGGGAACATGTGAAAAATCCAGCATCAGTATTCACCGCCAATAATTGTCACGGCAAAGCCAGAAACCACAGTCGTACCCAATGTCGCGTTCAATTTATAACCCGCAGGCACTGCAAAATTGAGTGGCAAAACATACTCAGGTTGAGCGGCAATTTCTGAAACTGTGGTTGCAGGCAAGGTGAGTTCAGCAATCAAGCTGTTGTTGGCCGCCGTCGTATTCGCCAAGCCATTGTTAATGAATAGCCGGAGAACCGTGGCAACATTTGTGCCCAGTGACCTCACGATCAACTTCTGCACAAAGTTGCCCGCATTATTGCCTGCGGCATTGCCGGTGAACACCGTCGCCACCGAACCCGTGCCGTCTTTGGCCGTGTTGGCCGTTGCTAAAATTGCGGGGTTCCATTGAATGGCACCCTTGGCTGAGAAAATTGGAGCAGTATTTGCTGGCATGATGAAGTCCTCAATTGATTGTCAAAAAACGAGATTGAATTTGGCCCTGCACAGATGTCGTGATCACAAGATTAGCGGCATCGGCATAAGCCGTGGTTGCAAGCGTGGTGTTGTTGGAAAGTGCCAATGGCGTTGGAGCCGTTGGAGCGCCCGTGAATGCTGGTGAAACCAAAGGCGCTTTCAGATTAAGTGCCGCCTGTTGAACTGTTGAAACAGGCTTGCCAATATCAGACGTGTTATCAATATTATTGATGCTCAGCGTGGTGCGCGCCTGCGCCGCATCAAGCGACCACACCGTGCCAATGCCCGAAACAATGATGTCGCCCTTATCGCCATCGGTAACACCACCGCCGCCGCCGATCACGTCAAAATTTGCACCATTCTGGCGCACACGAAATTTTCCCATTGTCGAATTATACCAAAGCTGGCCATTTGACGGTGTTGTGGGGTCAGAAGCTTGAGGATCAAGAACGGCATTATTCTTCAACGTCACAAGGCCAGAAGCGCCCGACACAATAAGCGATTCAAAAAATGTGCTGCCATCTGCACTCACTTTGAAATGCAAATTGTCATCGCCAGTCAAACCAACTTCAGCGCGGCCTGAAAAATTATCTTGAAACAAAAGGCTTGCCGTATTGGCCGCAGCATTCTTGTTTACTTTGAACTGAATACCAGCGCCTACATGGTTGAATAAAACGGAGGATGAACTGACCGCCAATTTATTCGTTGCATCTGCCGTTGCATTTACACCCAGCAATGTGAGGTTCTGTAACTGTGTGGGTGTAGAAGACCCAGACCAAATCGTGCCATCAAAAACCAACAATATATTTTCAGCTTCAACCCAAAGCCGCCAGCCCTTGCGCGGACTCAAAAATCGCCATGTCCCTTCCATGCGCAGCGCCACTTGGCCCGCTTGCCCAGCCCAATCGCCCGTCGGGCTTGCAGCAATCAGATAACGATCACCATCAATAACCACACCAGGAGGCGTTGCTAAGATCCGTGAAACAACGGAGAGATGCAAAAGCCCATCAATCAGCGACAACGCTTCATTGTGTGTCACGTGTTTTTGGGCTTGCGCTGATGCCAGATAAGGCAGCGCAAGCAGAGGAGAGTTAGGCATTGAAAATCCTTTCAAGAATATCGCCAGCGCCAAGCACCGCGCTGATCTGCGCCACGCGCAGTTTCACAGCGGCCGGTGAAGCGCCAAAATCAGTTGTAAAATCTGCACTCGTGTAGAAATAATTTGGCGCGCTCAAAACCAGGTTTCGCTTCAGCGTCGCCGCCGCATAAATCTCTAAGCGATATTGTTCAGCCGCTTCGCCCAACGGCACCTCGGCTAATTCCCACAAATCGCCATCAATGCGCGTGCGCCTGATCCACGAGATGTTAAAACCACCAACGGTCGACATCATTTTTATCTGCGCAGGTCGCAGTGGCCGCAGAGATTTTAATTGCCCTGCATAAGTCACTTCCAAATATGCTGGATGGCCATAATCAAATTGCGCTGGCCCCAACCGCCACGTCGCTTCAAGCCCCGCCTCAGTTAAAGTCATATCAGGTTGAACGACAGCGGCATTCAGCAGAATAAAATTTTGCCCAGCGGGCCGCAGAGCCAACATCTCAGCTTCCGATCCTGCTTGCCCACGCAAAAAGCCATTGAGCCTGTAAACATTCTCAGCAATCAAATTGGCCTTTTGAAATTGCAGAATTTCATATCCGGTGGCCGCATTGCCAATCACCGCTGTGTTGGAACCACCCAACATTTGATCGACACTCACTGACGACAGCGCCCCGTAGCGCAACCCAACATCAATGGTGTTGCTATAATCAACGCGGTGCGGGCTACCCGCTGCCCATGCATTTAGCGTCGTACCTAATGTGGCTTGATGCGACATCAGTCGGTTGAAATTAAAGCTTAAAGACCCCGTCTTTTTGACCAGCGCTAAACTGCCAGGCCACGGCGTTTCCTGTGCCGCCACCCAAGGTGCAGCTGACCCCGAAGGTGCTACCAAAGCCAAATCAAAAATCTGTGCATCAGGCTTGCCGTAAATTTGTGGCGCAATATTTGCACCCAATCTTTCATTGGCGGGTGGCACTTCATAAACAGCAGGGTCATGGCCCACCGCTTCAATCTTTCGCGTTGTCCCGGCTGCAACTGATTTAACGCGCCACAAGCCGCCACCGATATTTAATACATCGCCAGATTCGGCCCATTCAAAGCGCGGCGACAATGTAAACTGCGCTGTCTCTCTTGCGGCCCAAGCTTCCTCTAATGCCACATCAACCCGCGCTTGCGCCTGTGCTTGGCTCAACGCCGCCGGCAAATTCATGTTGATCTCGCGCGCACTCCCCGTTCCGCTCTTTAGCCGTGAGACAGTCGCACTGCGATAATCAAGTCCAGACTCGGCATAGACAAGGCGCACAGCTGAAGCCATTTCAGTTTCTTGCGAGCGCGTATGGTTGAAGATTGATTGCGTCGAATTTTCCTCAACCAAATCATCACTGCCCACAACAACAGCGCTCAATGTGCGACGCGCACGAAATTTTAGCTTGCCTTCGGACTCCACAGCGTCAATCGCAAAACTTTGTAGCAACCGTTCAAGCGCATCGCGTGCTGACATGGGCCGATCCAACACAAAGCCGTCCACCAAACCTTCAACACCCGAAACATCAACATCGGCAAAACCAAATCGCGCCGCAATTGACGTGATCAGATCACCTATATCCACAGCACCAATGCGACCATTCAACCAATGGCCCTTGGCGTAATTTGCACTATCGCCCCACACATCGGCACGCGCCGGAAATGCTGGATAGGGCCTGGCATCCCACGCCCAATAGAAAATGCGTTTCGCGTCAACCATTGGCGCGCCGTAAACTGTAGACAATGGATTGCCAGCCGAAGTCGTTCCCCAATAATCCTGCATCACGCGCAGATAAATATTTTGAATCTGGACATCCTGCTGCCCACCAGAATAATAAGGCCATAAGCTTTCTGAAGACTTCGCATCATAAAATGCATTTGGCGCGTTGGTGCCTTTATCAATTGCAGGGCAACCTGCTTCCGTAAACCAAATCGGTTTTGATTGCGGCACCCAAGCTGTTGGTGTTCCTGATTGAACACCAGCGGGACGATTGAAATGCTGGTTCTTCCACCAATTCAAAAAATCCTTAGAACGATAAACCCAAGGCTTGCCGTAAGCGCCGTCAACAATGGGGGAACGTGTTTGCGCATCGCGCTCGGTTTGCGAAGCATAATACCAATCATAATTCTCGCCGCTGGCCATACGGTTCTTCAAATAGTTGCGGTCATAAATACTGCGCGTGCCTGCGGCATAATCCAAATGCGCATTGCCATCGCGCCAATCGGAAAGCGGTTGATAATTATCAACGCCAATAAAATCGATTGATGACGCCGCCCAAAGTGGATCGAGATGAAAATACACATCGCTTGATCCATCGCGTGGCTGATGCCCAAAATATTCCGACCAATCCGCGCCGTAAGAAATTTTAGCGCCTGGCAATATCGCTTTAACCTCAATGGCCAGAGTTTGCAGCGCCTCAACAAATGGATAGGTGTTGGCAGAGGAACGCAGTGTGGTCAGGCCCACCATTTCACTGGCCAACAAAAACGCGTCCACGCCGCCTGCTGCTGCGCAGAGTTTGGCATAATGCAGCACCATGCGGCGGAAGCTCCACTCTGCAGGGCCCGAATAATTCACGGTGTTGCCAGAAATGATAAACTGCGCTGGTGTCGCTGTGCCCACAAAACTGGCAATCTGGGTGGCCGCCGCCGCCGTCTTGTCTGGTGTGCCTACACGTCCCGGCGCAATACTTGCCGTCATGCGTCCGCGCCACGGATAAGTCGGTTGTGCCGTTGCGCCATAAGGGTCGGGCAGCACGTTGCCCGCTGGCACATCCATTAAAATAAAGGGATAGAACATCACCTTAAGCCCACGCGCGCGCATGTCTTGAATGGCGCGGATCACACTTGCATCAGAAGGTGTTCCGCCAAATGCTGATTGACCACCAACTTGGCTGACCAATCGCGCGGCTGATCTTCCAATGCCTGATACTTGCCAATCATAAGGGCTTGTCACTTTATTGGCACTATCAACACCCGGTTGAACCTTGCATTGCCCGCAGCGCAAATCATCACCAAACCACGCGACCACAAGAGATGCAGCGTCGATGTTTTTGCAGTTGGCTTGCAACTGATCAAGCGACACACTCCAATCACTGCTGGATGCAGACACATGCCCATTCTCACTTGCCGTTACACCAGCGCTCACGTTGCGCGTTACAGCCGTGGTGTCATAACCAAATTCAGTTGAGCCTGGAATGATGCTCAGCGCTTTTACAGCGCTTGCCGCATCATTGCCTTTGCGGATCACTTCAAAGGAAAATTGCGGTAAGCGGTTGCCAAAGCTGGCCAGCGGCAAGCGCTCAAACACGATGTAAGCCAAACCGCGATAAGCAGGTGCTGAACCAACACCTTCAATGGCAGAAATTAAACTGTCCGAGGCTTGCGTTTCTGTGCCGAGATAAAGTCGTGGCGCATAAAGCCCGATATCGACTTCCTTGCCATCGGCCCACACCCGGCCAATATCGTTGATCTCGCCTTCGCAAAGTCCCACGGCGAAATTTGCAAAATAAGAATATTCAGTGCTTGAGTTTGTGGCCCCGCCGCTCCCCTTGCCTGACGCCGATTGTGTGGTTGTGGTGGCCGCTTCGATGAGATTGCTCGACCAAATCACTTGGCCCGCAATGCGCATCCGGCCATAGACCACAGGAATGGGCGAGCCTTCTTCCGAAGACATCACGCGGAGTGAACCTAGCCTTGGGCCCTCGCGGTGTGTTGATTGCCCAAATAATTCTTGGTCAATCAAACTGCCCGCAATACCACCCACCGCGCGGCCAATGGCGCTGCCAATCGGCCCGCCCAAAAACCCGCCAAGCGCCGCACCGGCATATTGCAAAACAACTGTTGCCATTATGCTTGTTCCTCAGGAAAACGAAACGCGAATGCCAAGCGCCTTAACCACCATGAACTCAACGCCGCCTCGCTCACGCAAGCGCCCTCTTGCGCATGGATCATCCGTGTACGGTCTATTGCAATGCCGGCATGTTTTGCAGGTAAATGCGGTTTCCAGCGAAACAGCAAAACATCGCCCGCTTCAAACACCAGCGGCGGCACTTCAATCAAATGCCTGCGCCCAGCAGCGGCCAGAGTCTCTTCCAAACCAGCCTCGGCCCAATCGGGCGCATAAGCTGGCGGCAGTTCTGGCTCCTCGCCAAAGCGCTCGCGCCACACACCGCGCACGAGGCCCAAGCAGTCGCACCCCACATTTTTTAAACTCGCCTGATGGCGATAAGGCGTGCCAAGCCAGCCCTTGGTCAGGGTGATGATGTCTTTTTGTTTGATCATGAAGGTTCTCTTGTTAGATCGTTTTATTCTTCTTATGGGGAGAGTGATCGCCTGGGGCGAGCTCCCCCTCCGCCCTTCGGGCACCTCCCCCAGCAGAGCTGGGCGGAGGGCGAAGCAATGTCAGTTCTGCGCCAAGTTATACATCACGCTCCCCCAACTTGTTGGGGGAGCTGTCCGAAGGACTGAGGGGGGCTGCTTTTACCCCACCCTACCGCCGCCATTATTCGCGTCGTTTTTCCCAGCCACCGCCATCACAAAATCGTTGCCAGGCATGTGAGGGAAACCTCGAAAATTAAGGTGATTGGCAAATTTCGATTTGCAGGTGGCAAATTGTTTATCGCAACCCGCATTCACAATAATCTGCTCACCCGCAGCAATCACAAATTTTGGCGCCTGCCATAAATCAACCCGGGATGACGTTGCAAACGCCCGTTGCCGTTTGATTGCAAGCGCCCTCCCCGCATTTGGCCCAATATTCCAACTCAACACCCCCCGTGTAAACCAATCATCAGCAAAGCCATTTAGACCTGAAACATCAAAACTATTCTCGCGCACAGCCGCAATCGTCGCCACGCCGCGAAAGGCACCAAGGTTCAAATTCACACCACAGCGCGCATCGCCCAAAAGTGCATCACAGCCAAATTGAAAAAGCCTGCCCTTGGGTTGGTTCATGAGATGGGCCAGTCCGCGCACTTCAGCTTTGAAATGCCCCTGCCCATAATTTACTTCGCCAAGGTGGCCTTTGCGTTGCAAAATGCGCTGCGTTGCATCCTGCCAATTCACCCGCCAGATTTCGATTGAAGCATGATCATAATCACCTGCATTCAACCGCACCTCATCAAGCTGTGCGGATTTCAATGCGCCGGACGCTTCAAGATTATCAACCGCAAATCCAAGAGATGAATGAATTTCAGACGAGCTAAACCCAGCCTGCGCTTCGAAACTCACGCCATCGAAAACCACGGCTTCATCATGATCGGTAAAGCCAATGATCTGGCCGGAGCGCAGTGTCAGCTTCCAACAATAACACAGTGTCGTCGTGCCGCTGTCTAAATGCGTCTGCAGTGCTAAAGGTATGGTTCTCATGGCCGCACCTCGATTAAAGGGATATGCGGAATCTCACCGCCGGCAAAATGTGCCAGGTTGATAGTGATGGCATCAGTATCAAACCTCACGGGAACATCAAACTCAAATCCCGCTGTGATCACAGCACCGATCGTCGGAATCGATCCCGCATTGAATGTCACAATGCCCGTCAACACGTTCACTGTAATTTGCGTTGTCACAGTTCCATTCACAGCAACGCGAATCGTGCCAGCTACTGGCGCATTAATCTGGCGAGAATAGTTCCGCGTACCCGTGCCATATTTCTTCACCAATTGAAACATAGCCGTCGCGCCATCGCCCGTTCCAATATTTTGATCAGTTGCAGCAACAGTCGCCGTTGCCGCACAAGATTTAAAATCGGCAAAATCTTTCCATCGAAACGCATAAAGTTTGCCGCGCCGTTCTTCAAAAAACGCCACTACATTTTGAATGTCATCAAGCGATTTGATGCCAAATCCTGCATTGTAACTGCGCTTGGAATTGGCCCAGCGTGCATTGCGCTCTTCGCGGCCTGATGCGGTGGCCACCACATCAGTGCGGCGTTCGGCAGTTCCGGTTGAACCCCGCGAAATCGCCGTTGGAAATCTTACATTGTCAAATGGCATATTAAAGATTCCTTTGGCCGCGCATAATCGCTTGCGCCATTTGCGCGGCGATCTGGCCTTGCGATTGATTGAAGCTTTGAATGTCTGGCGTTGAAATATTCACCGTCACATTCATGGCCCCGCCACCGCGAACACCCAGCTTGCCATCAGCCCCGCGCGACAAAGGCATGATCGCCTCTGGCCCCGCTTCACCCATCACGCCCGCACCGCCACCCATTGGAAACAACATCGGGCTGTTGACAACGCCGCCATCGGCAAACGGTGTGATGCGGCCACTGTTAAATGCGTTGCCATTGGCATTGGCCAAAACCCCGCCCAATAAATTGCCAACAATATTGCCCAGTGGTTTGAGCGCAGCAGACAACGCCGATTGGCTGAGCGACAACACCAGCGACTTCATCACATCGCTTAAACTCTTGCCATGCACCACCGCGCTGGCGAAGGACGTCACGAGCTTGTTACCAAAGCTATCAGCCAGTTGTGACAGGTCTTGCATCTCGGTGCGCAGCGCTTGCGTGCTGGCGGCCAGGGCGTTCAGATTTTGTGTATTCGTGTCGGTCATTCGTCGGGAAACCTTTCCATCATCTCGTTCAGTTTCTGGCGCAGCATTGGCTGGGGAGGGGCACCAAATGCCGCTGCGATTTCGCGCGGCGTGCTGCGCCAGAATTCAGAAGAGCTCAGCCGCAAAGTGCCAAGCCCCAGTTGCATAAGCCGCCCCCAGGGAAATGTGGGCTTCGGCTTTTTCATAAATTGCCTGCGAAAGTTGCTGTCAAAAGCTCAGCCACGATGC
>JAYTSN010000270.1:0-3805 GCA_043745625.1 Aestuariivirga sp.
GGCCGAATGACCGAGGCGTTGAACGAAGCAATATCAGTTGCCGCAAAAGAAAAACGTAGCTGCTCATTCGCGATTGCTGCGGTCAACAATTTACCTGTGATGAACGACGCCTATGGTTTTGAGGTCGCTGACGAAGTTATCGTGGCGCTCGGAAGCAGACTTCGTAAAGTTATGCGCGCAGGTGACGGGATCGCCAGATTTTCAGGGGGAAAATTCGGCATAATTCTCAATGAATGCGGCCATGATGAGTTGGGTACTGCATTAGACCGCTTCCTCTCAATTGTAAGGGACAGTGTAATCGAAACAAAGCACGGGCCAGTTTGGGCAATGCTATCGATTGGCGCTGTGTGTTTACCGTTCCATGCTTCAGAAGCAAAGACGGCAACTGCCAGAGCCGAAGAAGCATTGAGCGAAGCCAAGCGTCAGCCCTCTGATGGCCATGTTATATTCAAGCCGTCTGAGCAGCGCAGCATAGAAAGAGCACTCAATGCGCGCTGCGCAACGGAGATTGTGCAGTGTTTGAAAGAGGAGCGTTTCAAACTTGCTTATCAGCCCATCGTGAATGCCTCAACAGGCGACGTTGCGATGTATGAAGCCCTTTTGAGGATGTCTGACACCACAACGGGAGAGTTAATTACAGCGTCGCATTTGGTTCCGATTTCCGAAAACTTGGGGCTTGTCAGATTGATTGACCGGGCAGTCATGCAGATGATTGTGAAAACTTTAAACACCCATCCTGTTGCAAAATTGTCCATGAATGTGTCTGGTACAACTGCGATGGATCCAAGGTGGCATTCGCAATTACTGGAAATTCTAGCCGCAAATAGTGAAGTCGCTCCTCGTCTGACTGTCGAGGTGACTGAAACTGTTGCCTTAAGCAACATACCGTCCACAAGACAATTTGTCGAAAGCCTCCGCAAACTTGGAGCCAGTGTGGCAATTGACGATTTCGGATCGGGTTTCACGTCTTTCCGGAATCTGAGAGATCTACCTGTAAATATTATAAAACTTGATGGTAGCTTTTGTCAAGATTTGCGGAACAACAACGAGAATGAATATATTGTCCGAAGCCTGATTGACCTTGCTGGTAAATTTAAAATCAAAACTGTTGCCGAGTGGGTTCAACAACCAGAAGACGCTGAAGCTTTAAGAAGTTGGGGCGTGGATTATCTGCAAGGTAATTTGTTTGGAACAGCCAGCATGGAAGTTCCTTGGGGGGAAGCCGCTGAAACGCCGTTTTTTGCGTTGAATGCCCGTATGCACGAACCTGCAATTGCAAGCATCGTTTCAGCATCCTCTGCTTTAGAAGGTTTCGATCTTGATATTCATTCAAACGAAGAGATAATTCCTGCAATTCAGCCTGAAGTCGCGATTTTTAATCGCGAAGGCGAAACGACAGAATTTGCCCAGCAGATTGAAGTGCAAGAACCGCAATCGAGCTTTGACCAAGCTTGTCTCGAGTCGGTCACGGAATTGGAGTTTGCCGAAATTGACGAAAGCATCTTAACTTTGCGCCAAGCGCTTTCCGACCTTAAAAATTATTTCCCTGACAACGAGCACACCCAAAGCCAAAGTGCTGCCTAACGCGATTTGACTCTTTATAAAAAAGTCAAAATAGCCCCAAGTCATGATAGTTAGCGGCTGATGTCGTCTAATTTTTTCTGCATTGAAGCAAGCTGAGTCTTGAGCGCTTCCAATTCATCTTTGCTTACGGGAGGCGGCGATGTGGGCTTTGCAGTATCATTGGCTTGGGTTGCTGATGGTGCAACTCCTGGTGTCAAAACTGCAGCGAATGGATTAAACATTTTCAACGCTTCGTTGAACATGGTCAAGTTGCGCTTGGCCTGATCTTCCATACCTTTAATAGCTTCACCGACACCAACGCTGTCCAACATTTGTTTGCGATATTTTTCTTGGTCCTTCATCAGATTATCGAGTGAAAACTCAAGATATCCCGGTACCAAACCCTGCATTGTGTCGCCATAAGCTTTAATGAGTTGACGCAGGAAATTGACTGGTAACATGGTTTGCGCGCCGCCTTTATTTTCTTCTTCAAAAATAATCTGGGTCAGCACTGAGCGGGTTATATCTTCGCCTGTTTTAGCGTCGTAAACCAAAAAATCAGATCCGCTTTTGACCATTGTCGCTAGATCATCAAGCGTCACATATGTGCTTGTTGCTGTGTTGTACAAACGCCGATTGGCATATTTTTTTATAACAGTCGCAGACTTACTTTGTCCTTGTTCTTCACTCAAAACAAATCTCCTTTGAACCGCAACACTCTCCCGATGCGTGACCGTGTGAAAACTTGCTCCGTGCACCGCACAATTGCAAGTGCAAAAAAATTTTGCATATGCACATGATTCAGCGCTGTGCAATTCTCCGAGGAATGCTATTGTTGTTTTCAAGCAACCTTATTTTTTCGATTTTGGAGTCCGCAAATGTCTAATTCTGTTCATGATATCGTCATTGTTTCAGCCGCCCGCACGCCTGTTGGATCTTTCAATGGCACACTTTCGAGCCTTACTGCAGCACAGCTGGGAACCGTGGCTCTGAAGGCGGCAATCGCTCGCGCCAATGTCGAAGCTGCGGAAATTGATGAGGTTATTCTGGGGCAAATTTTGACCGCTGCACAGGGCCAAAACCCGGCACGTCAAGCTGCTGTTCATGCAGGCATTCCGGTCACGACACCAGCTTGGGGCATGAACCAACTATGTGGCTCGGGCTTGCGTGCGGTTGCCCTGGGCATGCAACAAATTGCAACGGGTGATGCAAAGATCGTTGCTGCAGGTGGTCAAGAATCGATGAGCAAAGCGCCCCACGCACAACATTTGCGCGACGGCGTAAAGATGGGGGATTACCAAATGATCGACACCATGATCCGCGACGGATTGTGGGATGCGTTCAACGGATATCACATGGGCAACACCGCTGAAAATGTTGCGGCGCAATGGCAAATCACGCGCGACATGCAGGACAATTTCGCAGTTGCCTCACAAAACAAAGCTGAAGCAGCGCAGGCTGCAGGCAAGTTTAAAGATGAAATAGCCCCTGTTACAATCACCACAAGAAAAGGTGATGTGATTGTTTCCGATGATGAGTACATCAAAAAAGGCGTTACGCTTGAAGGCATCGCCAAACTTAAGTCAGCTTTTATGAAAGACGGCACAGTAACGGCAGCCAATGCTTCGGGCATTAATGACGGTGCAGCCGTTGTGATTTTGATGAGTGCTGCGGAAGCCTCAAAGCGCGGCCTTACGCCATTGGCCCGCATCGCATCTTGGGCCAGTGTCGGTGTAGACCCTGCAATTATGGGCTCGGGGCCAATTCCTGCGTCTCGTGCAGCTCTGGCCAAAGCTGGATGGAAAGCCAGCGATCTTGATCTCATTGAGGCCAATGAAGCATTTGCTGCTCAAGCCTGCGCGGTTAACAAAGATATGGGTTGGGACACGGCCAAAGTTAACGTCAACGGCGGTGCCATTGCTATTGGTCATCCGGTTGGTGCATCGGGGGCTCGTGTTCTCAATACATTGTTGTTTGAAATGGGCCGCAGAAACGCCAAGAAAGGTTTAGCCACACTTTGCATCGGTGGCGGCATGGGTGTAGCCATGTGTTTAGAAAGATAATTTAAAACAAAAGTGGGAGGCAGTAATGGCGAGAACAGCGGTTGTGACCGGAGGCACCAGGGGTATTGGTGCGGCAATATCAAAAGCTTTGAAGGCCCAAGGTTGTAATGTTGCAGCGATTTATGCAGGCAACGACACAGCTGCAAATGCCTTCAAGACTGAAACTGGCATTCATGTTT
>JAYTSN010000271.1:0-1219 GCA_043745625.1 Aestuariivirga sp.
GTTTGCTCGGCAAAAATCCGAAAGGCCATGGCAGCGCGGTCAATGGTTGTCGGCCGGTCTTCAGCCTCCAAAGCGTCTGCAATTGCATCCGAACCACCAACCCCGTGATCATCCGCGAGGCCAGCCCGGCAAACACCGAACGGCGCACCAATTCGGGATGTTGCCAGTGCATTCAATTCACTTTGCTGCGGCGCGCCAAGCCCTTAGCATGCGCATTATAATGCACACCTATTGTTGACTTTTTAGAACAAAGCGTTAAATAACGCCATGGGCAATGAAACAAACACCCGGAAGATCATTGCAAGACTGGAGCGCGAGGGATGGATCATCTCACATGGCGGTCGTCATGATAAGTTTGATCATCCAGCACACCCAAACGTAACTTTGATCTTACCACGCCACCGCGACGTATCACCGGGTGTGGCGCGCGATATTGCCAAGAAAGCAGGATGGATAAAATGACCCAATATGTTGGCATTCTTGATGGAAGCGGCAAAGCTTACGGCGTGCGCATTCCAGATTTGGCAGGCTGCTATGGCGGCGGCGCAACACCGGAAGCTGCTATCGCTGATGCTATGTCTGCGGCGCGAGATTGGATCAGCCACCGTGCCGTGAAAGGTGAAGGCGCTCCTAAACCCCGCACCATGCAACAAATTCTGAAGAGTGAAGACATTGACGCGGTGAAGAGTGAGGTGGCCGTTATCATTCCCGTTGTGTTAGATGCAGGCCGAACTGTTCGCGCCAGCCTCACTTTCGATGCAGGTTTATTAGCGGCCATTGACGCCGAAGCGACACGGCGAGGTCTGACAAGATCCGCTTTTCTGGCGAGCGCTGCACGCGAGAGGTTAGAGTTGGTTGGTTAGTGAGGAGGTTAGGTTAAAAACTCAACCACCGCCGACTTAAATCCCGAATCCCCCACGGCATTCATATGATTGCGCTTGGGCAATACCACGCCCTTTGATCCCTGAATGATCGACGTCAGCCCCTCCACATTTCCCGCAATATCATCCAGCTCGCCTGCAACAACCAACACCGGAACGCGAATGGCGGCAAGTGTTTCTTCCTTGATTTTAACCCGGCTCGAACGAATACACGCCGCCAAGGCTTTCAAATCACTTTTTGTTTGCTCGGCAAAAATCCGAAAGGCCATGGCAGCGCGGTCAATGGTTGTCGGCCGGTCTTCAGCCTCCAAAGCGTCTGCAATTGCATCCGAACCACC
>JAYTSN010000272.1:0-3779 GCA_043745625.1 Aestuariivirga sp.
CAAAAAGCAAGCTTTTCGTGATTAGGACTAGCCGTAAGCCATGAAAATGAGCACTAAAGGGCGTTATGCCGTGATGGCGATGATTGATATTGGCGAAAACGCCAGTAGCAAACACGTGTCGTTGTCCGAAATCGCCGAACGCCAAGACATCAGCCAAGAGTATTTAGAGCAACTGTTCGTCAAATTGCGCCGTGCTGGACTTGTTACAAGCGCGCGTGGTCCCGGCGGCGGTTATGTGCTGGCCCGTGAAGCGTCCGACATCATTATGAGTGAAGTGATTTTGGCCGTTGATGAAGAGTTGCGTATTACGCGCTGCGATGGTTCAGCCATTGATGGCTGTGTGAAGGGCACGCGTTGCTGCGCCCATGATCTTTGGTCATCCATGGGGCGACAGATGATGGGCTTCTTGGATTCAATTACACTTGAAGATGTCGTTTCGAAGCGTAATCTGGCTTTAGCCGCAACGATCAAGCAAACCAAAGACCGTCATGTAAGGCCGCTTGCGTGAGAGCTTACCTTGACCATAACGCCACCAGCCCGCTTCGCCCCAGTGCGAAGGCGGCGATGATTGCGGCTATGGAAATGAAAGGCAATGCATCGTCAGTGCATGGCGAGGGCAGGACGGCGCGAAAGTTGCTAAGTGATGCTCGTGATAAATTAGGATTCTGGCTCGGCTGCTTGCCACAGATGATTACCTTTACAAGCGGTGGCACGGAAGCCAACAATATGGCGCTGCGCGGTGTTGCAGTTGAGCGGATTTTGGTTTCAGCGGTGGAGCATCATTCTGTTCTGGCGGCAGCAAAAGCCAGCAGCAAAATTGTAGAAATTATTCCGGTTGATAATTTCGGCAGGGTTGTTTTGTCGGCGCTTGAGATAATGCTGGCAGGCCCGAAGGCTTTGGTTTCCGTGATGATTGCCAATAATGAAACTGGCGTTGTTCAGCATACGGATGAAATTGCCAAGCTCGTTCACGCCGCAGGTTCGTTGCTTCATGTTGATGCCGTTCAAGCTATTGGCAAGCGCCAAGTGAATTTTGGGTTGTTGGGCGTTGACATGATGACTGTTGCTGCCCACAAAATCGGCGGACCAACAGGCATTGGCGCTTTGATCATTCGTGATGGTCTGGTGGTTGAACCGCTGCTGCATGGCGGTGGTCAAGAGTTGCGCCGCCGGGCCGGCACTGAAAATTTAGTCAACATTGCAGGCTTTGCAGCACTGGCAGATGAGCCACAGCTTGATACCTATGAACTCACCGACAAGCTGGAAGCAGAACTTGAAAATGCAACGATTTTCAGCGACGGTGTTGAACGGCTGTGCAATACAACCAATTTCGCAACGCCCGGCATGAACGCCGAAACTCTACTGATGAACTTTGATCTTGAAGGTGTCGCCTTATCGTCAGGTTCAGCATGTTCATCCGGCAAGGTGGCTGCGTCACATGTGCTCAGCGCCATGGGCATTTCGCCTGAACTATCGAAAGCCGCTATCCGTATCAGCTTAGGTTGGAACACAACCCACGAAGACATCAACCATTTCATTTCAGCATGGCGCAAGATTTCAAAACGCCACCAATTGAAAGCAGCTTAATTTATGGCCGACCAAGATACCATTGATCTCGTGAAAACGATTGAAGTCGACAAATACAAATACGGCTTCGAAACCGATATCGAGTCTGACTATGCGCCCAAGGGCCTGAATGAAGATATCGTGCGCTTTATCTCCGACAAAAAAGGCGAGCCACAATGGATGCTGGATTGGCGCTTGGAGGCGTATCGTGCTTGGTTGCACATGGACGAGCCAACTTGGGCCAACGTTCACTATCCGAAAATTGATTTTCAGGATTTGTATTATTATGCTGCGCCAAAATCTATGGCCGCTCCAAAAAGCTTGGACGAGATTGATCCCAAGCTTTTGGAAACCTATGCCAAGCTTGGCATACCGCTCAAAGAACAGGAAATCCTCGCCGGCATCAGGAAGCAAGGCGAGCCAAGCCACTTGGATGATGAAGGCAATGAAATCATCGCAGGCCGCGTGGCCATTGACGCGGTGTTTGACTCTGTCTCCGTCGTCACCACCTTCAAAGCCGAACTTGCCAAGGCGGGCGTGATTTTCTGTTCAATTTCCGAAGCCTTGCGTGAACACCCCGAATTGGTGAAGCAATATTTGGGCTCTGTCGTTCCGCAAAATGATAACTATTACGCGGGCCTTAACAGTGCTGTGTTCTCGGATGGATCATTTGTATATGTACCGCCTGGTGTGCGTTGCCCGATGGAGCTTTCAACTTACTTCCGCATGAACGCCAAAAACACCGGCCAGTTTGAGCGCACTTTGATCATTGCCGATAAAGGCTCTTATGTTTCGTATTTAGAGGGCTGCACAGCACCCACCCGTGAAGAAAACCAACTTCATGCTGCCGTTGTCGAGCTCATTGCCCATGAAGACGCTGAAATAAAATATTCCACCGTCCAAAACTGGTATCCCGGCGATGCTGAAGGCAAGGGCGGTATTTATAATTTCGTGACCAAGCGGGGCGATTGCCGTGGTGCACGCTCCAAAATTTCTTGGACCCAAGTTGAGACGGGATCTGCCATCACTTGGAAATATCCGAGCGTTATCTTGCGCGGAGAATCCTCACGCGGCGAATTCTATTCCATCGCTATTTCCAATGGCCGCCAACAAGTGGACAGCGGTACCAAGATGATTCACTTGGGCAAGAACTCGTCCAGCCGCATTGTTAGCAAAGGCATTGCCGCTGGCCGTTCTGACAACACCTATCGCGGTTTAGTTTCTGCGCATCGCAAGGCTTTAAACGCGCGCAACTTCACCCAATGTGACTCGCTTTTGATCGGCGATCAATGCGGCGCCCACACGGTGCCCTACATTGAAAGCAAAACCTCCACCGCCCAATTCGAACACGAAGCTACAACCTCGAAAATCTCTGACGACCAAATGTTTTACTGCATGTCGCGCGGCCTTAGCCAAGAAGAAGCGGTGGCACTCATTGTGAACGGCTTCGTCCGAGACGTGCTGCAACAGCTGCCCATGGAATTCATGGCGGAAACCCAAAAGCTGATCGGAATTAGTTTGGAAGGATCAGTAGGATGATGTCGATGGAAGATCAAATTGCCGAGATAGCGAAAAAATTATCTGTAGTGCAAAATGTATCTGAACTTGTTGCACTTGGAAGGGAACACTGGAGTGTTCTGAACTGGCACAACCAAGCTGATAAGGTCTGGATTACGACAAACAGCAATCGATTGGAAATAAGGATGGATAGCATTAACAAATTTAGAACCGCTGAAAACCCCAGTAGAGACAGAGACCTATTTGGGTTTGGCGGTGGCAAAAGTTGCAATTCAACGGAACTACTTAACGACATCCTAAAATTTGCTGGAAAGAACACAATCTAAAATGCTTGAAATTAATAACCTCCACGTCAAACTGGAAGACGAACCGCGCGAGATTCTCAAAGGTCTTTCACTTAATGTGAAGGCTGGCGAAGTGCATGCCATTATGGGGCCAAATGGCTCGGGCAAGTCCACGCTGTCTTATGTGCTCTCTGGCCGCGATGGTTATGAAGTAACCGAAGGCAGTGTCATGTTTAAAGGTGAAGACTTGCTGGGTATGGATGCCAACACCCGCGCCGCTAAGGGCGTGTTTCTGGCTTTCCAATACCCCATCGAAATCCCTGGCGTAGCCACTATGCAGTTCCTCAAAGTGGCGCTGAATGCGCAGCGCAAGGCACGTGGCGAGAAGGAATTGTCCATTCCGGATTTCAT